>CAYOZY010000265.1:0-2983 GCA_964408525.1 uncultured Sphingobium sp.
AACCAGATCGGTTTCACCACCAGCCCGCAATATTCGCGCGGTTCGCCCTATCCCAGCGACGTGGCGAAGGGCGTGCAGGCGCCGATCCTGCATGTGAACGGCGATGACCCGGAAGCCGTGACCTTCGCCTGTAAGCTGGCGGTGGATTATCGCCAGACCTTCCATCGCGACATCGTGGTCGACATGTGGTGCTATCGCCGTTTCGGTCATAACGAGGGCGACGAACCGAGCTTTACCCAGCCGCTCATGTATCGTGAGATCCGCAAGCATCCGCCGGTGAGCGATGTCTATGCCGCCCGGCTTCAGGCCGAAGGCGTGATCGACGGGAATTTCGCCGCCGAGGCGACCCGGCAGTTCGTCGATCATCTCGAAGAAGAGTTCGAGGCGGCCAAGACCTACAAGTCCAACCATGCGGACTGGTTCGCGGGGCGCTGGTCTGGGCTGCATCAGCCCGCCGACATCGAGACCGCACGCAAGAATGTCGATACCGCGATCGAGAAAAAGCTGTTCGACAGCCTTGGTCGTACACTGACTACAGTCCCTGAGGGGCACGAGGTCCACAAGACGCTGCGCCGTGTCATCGAGGCAAAGGCCGAAATGTTCGCGTCGGGCGAAGGGTTCGACTGGGCAACGGGCGAGGCTTTGGCGTTCGGCTCTCTGCTCTCCGAGGGATATGGCATCCGTCTGTCGGGTCAGGATTCGGGGCGAGGCACCTTCAGCCATCGCCACGCGGTCTGGCTCGATCAAAACACAGAGAAGCGTTATGTTCCGCTTTCGACCATCCCGCATGGGAACTTCGAGGTACTGGACAGCCCGCTCTCCGAATATGGCGTGCTCGGCTTCGAATATGGCTATGCGATGGCCGACCCGAAAAGCCTCGTAATCTGGGAAGCGCAGTTCGGCGATTTCGCCAATGGCGCGCAGATCATGATCGATCAGTATATCGCGTCGTCCGAATCCAAATGGCTGCGCGCCAATGGTCTCGTGCTGTTGCTGCCGCATGGCTATGAGGGGCAGGGGCCCGAGCATAGCTCCGCGCGGCTGGAGCGCTATCTTCAGCTCTGTGCGGAAGGCAATATTCAGGTCGCGAACTGCACCACGCCCGCCAATTATTTCCATATCCTGCGCCGCCAGATGCTGCGCCCGTTCCGCAAGCCGCTTATCATCATGGCGCCGAAATCGTTGCTGCGGCACAAGCTGGCCGTCAGCAAGGCCGAGGATTTTGTGGGTGAAAATCACTTCATGCGCATATTGTCGGACACCAATCCGGCGGCGGACAAGGACACGAAACGCCTCGTGCTGTGCAGCGGCAAGGTCGCCTATGACCTTATCGAGGCGCGCGACGCGGCGGGCGACAGGAACACCCAGATCGTTCGTATTGAGCAGATCTATCCCTTTCCGACCGAAGCGCTGGCCATCCGCCTTGCCCGCATGACCAATCTTGAGGAGGTCATCTGGTGTCAGGAGGAACCGCGCAACAATGGCGCCTGGTTCTTCGTCGAACCCTATATCGAGGAAGCGCTCTCGCAAGCCGGAAAGGCGCCGATGCGCGCGCGCTATGCCGGGCGCAAGGCGGCGGCATCGCCCGCCACCGGCCTCGCCAAGCGCCATCTCGCCGAACAGGGCGCGCTCATCGCCGATGCGCTGGGCCACAACGTCCGCACCGAAATCAAACGTCAGCAGAAAGGCTGATCTACCATGGCTACCGAAGTCAAAGTTCCCACGCTGGGCGAATCCGTAACCGAGGCGACCGTCGGCGCGTGGCTCAAGAAGCCGGGCGAAGCGGTTGCGGCCGATGAGCCGATCGCCAGCCTCGAAACCGACAAGGTCGCGGTAGATGTGCCTTCGCCCGTGGCGGGCGTGATGGGGCAACAGCTCGTCAAGGAAGGGGATACGGTGAATGTCGGCGCTGTCATCGCGACGGTCGAGGCCGGATCGGGCGGCGCCGCGAAGGCGGCCCCCGCTGCTGCAACTCCTGCACCCGTGGCGGCCTCCGCCGCTCCGGCGCCTTCTCCTCCCGAAGCGGTTGCTGGCGACGATGCCGGCGCAGTCACGCTCTCGCCTGCCGTGCGCCGCCTCGTGCTGGAACATGGGCTGGACCCCAGCCGGATCAAGGGAACGGGGCGCGATGGCCGTTTGACCAAAGACGATGTGCTGGCCGCTGTGGCGGATGGCAGCGCGAAGGCTGATGCTGGAGCTGCCCCGGCAACTGCTGCTCCCGCTGCTTCATCTGCCGCCGGGGCGGGCAGGGCGGAAGAGCGCGTCAAGATGACCCGCCTGCGCCAGACGGTCGCCAAACGGCTCAAGAGCGCTCAGGAAACCGCCGCGCTGCTCACCACCTTCAACGATGTCGACATGTCCGCCGTCATTGAGGCGCGCAACAAATACAAGGATCTGTTCGAGAAGAAGCATGGCGTGCGCCTCGGCTTCATGGGCTTTTTCACCAAAGCGGTGTGCATGGCGCTGCGCGATGTGCCCGCCGTCAATGCCCAGATCGAGGGCGACGAGATCGTCTATTATAATTATGCCGACATCTCGGTCGCGGTCAGCGCGCCCAACGGACTTGTCGTGCCGGTCATCCGTAACGCCGATAGCATGAGCGTCGCCGAAATCGAAAAGGCGATCGGCGATTTCGGGAAGAAGGCCAAAGACGGCGCGCTGACGATGGAGGACATGAAGGGAGGCACCTTCACCATCTCCAACGGCGGCGTGTTCGGATCGCTGATGTCCACGCCAATCATCAACCCGCCGCAGAGCGCGGTGCTGGGCCTGCACCGGATCGAGGATCGCCCGGTTGTTGTGAATGGCCAGATCGTCGTGCGTCCGATGATGTATCTCGCATTGAGCTACGACCATCGTCTGATTGACGGACGCGAGGCTGTGACCTTCCTTGTCGCGATCAAGAACGCGATCGAGGATCCGACCCGTCTGCTGATCGACCTTTAAGTTCAGGGAGCCTGATATGGCCGAATATGACTATGAC
>CAYOZY010000266.1:0-2972 GCA_964408525.1 uncultured Sphingobium sp.
GGGACTCCTTCTCGCCCATTATGCCCGCCCACACACGGAAATCCTGACAGTCCCGCAATGCCGCCCCGCAAAGTCGACTATATGCTCAAGGATATGGCCGATTGGGCGCGGCATGTGGGCGTTACCATTCACTTTCCTCCCGCGGGACATCCCGTAAACAGTGTAAAGGTGATGCGCGCTTGCCTGCTCCTTGAGCCGGAGGGCAAGCTGGTTCCGTTCGCGCGCGCGGCCTTCCGGGCCTATTTCGGAGATCATCTCCTGCTGTCTGACGACACGGTTATCGCCGGACTGTGCAGGCAGGTCGGGGTCGACCCCGAATGGCTTCTGGCCCGCATTGCCGATCAGGACGTGAAGGACGCCTTGCGCGCCAATGTCGACGAGGCCATTGCCCGCGGCGCCTTCGGTTCTCCCACAATGTATCTTGATGGCGATGACATGTATTTCGGGGTGGATCGGATTCAGTTGTTGTGCGCGGCCATGGAGCGAAGGCACCGCGAGGAAAGCCTCGGATAGTCACTTCAATGGGACGAGGCATTGATGATGTAACCGCCCCCCGACAGCAGCCCATCAACGAACGCTCCAACCGAGGCCCGCGTCTCCGCCCGGTTCAGAGACGGGGCAAGATGCGCCTTCAACTCATCAAGCCCTGCCCGCCAATCAAACAGCGTCCCCGCCCAGTCCGCAACCGCCATCATCCAATCCTCCGCTGACCACGCCCAGAGAATCAAATCTCGCCAATAAATACAACTATAGTGATAGCCGCCATCTCTCCTGTGGATAACTCGGCCCGCTGCCTTGCCCCGCGAGTCCGCGCGCGCTAGCCTCGGTTCATGTCCTCCGCCCCGGCACCAGCAGCGCCCCACGCCTCCTTCGTTCCGCTGCGCATTTTTTCCAGCTACACCATGCTCGAAGGCGCCATCGAGCCGAAGCAGATCGCGAAGCAGGCGAAAAAGCTCAGCTTTCCCGCCGCCGCCCTGACCGACCGCAACGGGTTATACGCGGCGATGGCCTTTTCCGACGCCTGCAAGGGCGAGGGGGTTCAGCCGATTGTCGGCACGATGCTGTGCGTCGCGCGGCCGGGAAGGCCCGAAAACGCCGCGCCGGTCCATGACTGGCTGGCGCTCTATGCGCAGACGCCGCGCGGGTATGACAATCTGTGCGCGCTGGTGTCGATGGCGCATCTCGACCGGCCCATCGAGGAGCAGGCGCATGTGACGCTCGAAGTGTTGCGCGGTCATACCGACGACCTGCTCTGCCTCACCGCCGGTGGAGAGGGCGCGCTCGCCCGCCTCTATGCCGAGGATCAGCCCGTTGCCGCCGCGGACTATTGCGCCGCGCTCGAAGCCCTGTTCCCGGACAGGCTCTATATCGAGATCTGCCGCCGCCTCGACCCGGTAGAAGGCAGCGCGGAGCCGCATCTCATCGACCTTGCCTATGCGCGCAATTTGCCGCTGGTCGCGACCAATCCGACCTGCTTCGCCGAACCGAAATTCCACGAGGCGCATGACGTGATGCTGTGCATCGCCGACAGCGCCTATGTCGAGAGTACGGACCGGCGCACCTCCTCGCCCGACCTGTGGATGAAACCGGCCGCCGAGATGCGCCGCATCTTCGAGGATCTGCCCGAAGCGCTCGCCAATACGCTGGTGGTGGCGCAGCGCTGCGCGGCGATGGCGCCCTATCGCAAGCCGATCCTGCCCAGCCTCGCGGGCGACATCGAGGGCGAGGCGAGGCTGTTGCGCGAGGACGCGACCGCCGGGCTGGAGCGTCGCCTCGAAAAGGCGGGCGTCGCGGATGACGAGGCCCGGAAAAGCTATTTCGACCGGCTCGCCTTCGAACTCGACATCATCATCCAGATGGGCTTTCCCGGCTATTTCCTGATCGTCGCGGATTTCATCAAATGGGCGAAGGACAATGACATTCCGGTCGGGCCGGGGCGCGGCTCCGGCGCGGGCAGCGTCGTCGCCTGGGCGCTGACGATCACCGATCTCGACCCGCTGCAACTGGGCTTGCTGTTCGAGCGCTTCCTCAACCCCGAACGCGTTTCGATGCCGGATTTCGACATCGACTTCTGCGAAACGCGGCGCGGCGAGGTGATCCGCTATGTGCAGCAGAAATATGGCGCGGATCATGTGGCGCAGATCATCACCTTCGGAAAACTGAAAGCCCGCGCGGTGCTGAAGGACACGGGCCGCGTGCTCCAGATGAGCTATGGGCAGGTCGACCGGCTGGCGAAGCTGGTGCCCAATCACCCGACGGACCCGTGGACGCTTGAGCGCACGATGAACGGCAATGCCGAATTCGTGGCCGAGGTGAAGGCGGACCGGCAGGTGAAGCGGCTTGTCGATCTTGCGATGCAGCTTGAAGGCTTCCCGCGCCACAGCTCGACCCACGCGGCGGGCGTGGTGATCGGCGACCGGCCGCTCGACCAGCTCGTCCCGCTCTATCGCGATCCGCGCTCGGACATGCCGGTGACGCAGTTCGACATGAAATATGTCGAGGGCGCGGGGCTGGTGAAGTTCGATTTTCTGGGCCTCAAGACCCTTTCCGTGCTCCACAAGGCGGTGAAGCTGCTGGCCGATCGCGGCGTGCATATCGACCTTGAAACGCTCCCCTGGGATGACAGGGCGGTCTACGATCTGCTCCAGCGCGGCGACACGGTGGGCGTGTTCCAGCTCGAATCCGAAGGCATGCGCAAGACGCTCGCCGCCGTCAAACCTACCAATTTCGGCGACATCATCGCGCTCGTCTCGCTCTACCGACCCGGCCCGATGGACAATATCCCGATGTTCGGCCGTCGCAAGAACGGGCTGGAGGCGATCGACTATCCGCACATGCTGCTGGAGCCGATCCTCAGGGAGACCTACGGCATCTTCGTGTATCAGGAACAGGTGATGCAGGCCGCGCAGATCCTCGCGGGTTATTCGCTGGGCGATGCGGACCTGCTGCGCCGCGCCATGGGCAAGAAGATC
>CAYOZY010000267.1:0-694 GCA_964408525.1 uncultured Sphingobium sp.
AGAAGTTTGCCGATCTGATCGCGCGCGAGACGGGCAAACCGCTCTGGGAAGCGCGCACCGAGGTCGCGTCCGTCATCGCCAAGGTCGATATATCCGTCGCGGCCTATTCCGAACGCACCGGCCATCGCCGGCTCGAAGGCGCGATGGGCGCGCGGCAAAACCTGCGCCACAAGCCGCATGGCGTCATGGCCGTGCTCGGCCCCTATAATTTCCCCGCGCACCTGCCCAACGGCCATATCGTTCCGGCGCTGATCGCGGGCAATGCGGTCGTTTTCAAGCCTTCGGAAAAGACGCCCGCCACCGCCGCCATGCTGGTCGATCTCTATCATGAGGCGGGGGTTCCTGCCGATCTGGTCCGGCTTGTCATCGGCGGGCCGGAGGCCGGCAAGGCGCTGGTCGAACATCCCGGCATCAACGGCGTTCTCTTCACCGGCTCGGCGCGGACGGGCATCGCCATCAATCGCGCGCTGGCGGATCATCCCGAAAAGATCGTGGCGCTGGAAATGGGCGGCAATAACCCCATTGTCCTGTGGGATACGCCCGATCTCCCCGCCGCCGCGACGATCATCATCCAGTCGGCCTTCACGTCGGCGGGGCAGCGTTGCACCGCGGCACGGCGGCTGATCGTGCATGAGCGCATGATGCAACCGCTGATGGCGGAGCTGACTAAACTGACCGACCGCCTGATCGTCGA
>CAYOZY010000267.1:704-2946 GCA_964408525.1 uncultured Sphingobium sp.
TGCTGCTCTGACCCCTCGTGCACGGCTCCGGCTTGCGCGTCTGATCGTCGATCATCCCCATGCGGAACCTCAGCCCTTCATGGGGTGCCTGATCGACACCCATGCCGCCGACGGCCTCACCGAGAGCTTCGTCACCCTGATGAGCATGGGCGGGCGGCCCATCCGCCATATGAAGCGCCCGAAAGGCGATCTTCCGTTCGTTTCTCCCGCCATCGTCGATGTCACGGCCATTACCGAACGTCCCGATGTCGAGCTGTTCGGTCCATTGCTCCAGATCATTCAGGTGAGCGATTTCGACAGCGCGATCCGCGAGGCCAATGCCACGCGCTATGGCCTTTCCGCCTCCCTGATCGGCGGCAGCCCGGAACATTATGACCAGTTCTGGGCGAGCATCCATGCGGGCATCATCAACTGGAACCGGCCTACCAACGGCGCTTCTTCCGCCGCGCCCTTCGGCGGCGTCGGCGTGTCAGGCAATCATCGCCCAAGCGCCTATTATGCGGCGGATTATTGCGCCTATCCGGTCGCATCTGCCGAAACCGAGCAATTGCGCGCCTCGATCGGCATCGGCCTTGCCCCGGTCGATACCAGCGCGATGGGCGATTGAAACCACGGCATCAGGGCGGACAAGTTTTCCTTGAGGATGCGCAAATCATTATGCGTTGCGACAGGCTGCCTCGCGCGCCATTTCCCCAGCATGACCGAGGCATCCCCCTTTCCCTTCGACGGCGCGCGCGTTGGCACCGTCTGGCTGGTCGGCGCAGGTCCGGGTGATCCGGAGCTTCTGACGCTGCGCGCGGCCCGGCTGATCGGGTCTGCCTCTCTTATTGTGCATGATGGTTTGGTCGACGACGCGATACTGGCGCTCGCGCCTGCCGATGCCGAGCGTATCTGCGTCGCCAAGAGCCGCGCGCGGCACACATTGCCGCAGGAATAGATCAACGCTCTGCTGGTGCGCGAGGCGCTTTCGGGCCGCGATGTCGTGCGTCTGAAGGGCGGCGATCCCTTTATTTTTGGGCGCGGCGGCGAGGAAATGATCGCCTGTCGCGAGGCCGGGGTTCCGGTCGAGATCGTGCCGGGGATCAGCGCCGCCGTCGGCTGCGCCGCGCAATCGGGCCTGCCGCTCACCCATCGCGGGCTGGCGAGCGCCGTCACCTTCGTGGCGGGCCAGTGCAAGGGCTTGACGGAGCAGAACTGGGCGGGCCTCGCCGGGCGGGACCGCACCCTCGTCATCTATATGGGCGTTGCGACCGCTGCCGACATTGCCGACAAGCTGATCGGGGACGGGGTTTCGCCTGCCATGCCGGTCGCGGTGCTGGAAAAGGGCACGCGCGCGGACAGCCGCGCCTTTCTGAGCAGCCTCGCCGGTCTGGGCGGGCTGGTGGCGCGCGAGGGCGTGCAAAGCCCCGCGCTGATCGTGGTGGGCGAGGTCACGCGCCTGATGGAATTGAACGAAATCCGGTCGTTCGCCGCCGGAGCAATGGAGATTGCCGAGTGAAGCTGTTGACGGGGAATGATCTGGCATCGGGCGATGTCATCTGGTGGACGGGATCGGGCTGGTCCCGCCATGTCGGCGAGGCGGCCGATGTCGGTGACGCTGGCGAAGCGCTGCTGGCCAGCGAAAGCGCCGCGCGCCGGGTGAACGCCGCCTATATCATTGACGCCGAAGCTACCGCTTCCGGCCCCCTGCCCGGCCATATCAAAGAGCGCATCCGCGCCAGCGGGCCGACGGTGCGCGCCGACCTCGCCATCAACGCCAATATTCCCATAGTGAAGGCCTGAACCATGTATCAGTATGACACTTACGATCAGGCCATGGTCGATGCCCGCGTCGAGGAATTTCGCGATCAGGCGCGCCGCCGCCTCGCGGGCGAGCTGACCGAGGACCAGTTCAAGCCGCTGCGCCTGATGAACGGCCTCTATCTCCAGCTTCACGCCTATATGCTGCGCGTCGCCATCCCTTATGGCACGCTTTCGGGCAGGCAAATGCGCATGCTGGGCCACATCGCCCGCAAATATGACAAGGATTACGGGCATTTCACCACTCGCCAGAATATCCAGTATAACTGGATCAAGCTGGAGGATGCGGGCGATATTCTCGCCGATCTCGCTTCGGTGGAGATGCATGCGATCCAGACAAGCGGCAACTGCATCCGCAACATCAGCTCCGATCAATATGCGGGCGTCGCGGCGGACGAAGTGGCGGACCCGCGCCCATGGGCCGAGCTGCTGCGCCAATGGT
>CAYOZY010000268.1:0-2857 GCA_964408525.1 uncultured Sphingobium sp.
TCGACATGACGACGGAAGGCCTGTTGCTGCTCACCAATGACGGCGGCCTCAAACGCACGCTGGAGCTGCCCTCGACCGGCATAGAACGCACCTATCGCGCCCGCGCTTTCGGATCGGTGAGCCAGAACCAACTCGAACAACTCATCGACGGCATAGAGATCGACGGCAAGCGTTATGGCCGGATCGACGCCAACATCGAGCGGAGCACCGGGCGCAACCAGTGGATCGAACTCACGCTGACCGAGGGCAAGAACCGCGAAGTGCGCAAGGTGCTTGAAAATCTCGGCCTCAAGGTCAACCGCCTGATCCGCACCCGCTATGGCCCGTTCGATCTCGCCGATTCCGAGCCGGGTGCGCTGGTCGAGATAAAACGCGGCGATCTCGACCGCTTTCTCGGCGCGCTCAAAAAGCGCGGCAAATGAGGATCATCGCGGGCGAATGGCGCGGACGGCCGCTGGTTGCGCCCAAGGGCGACACCACCCGCCCCACCGCCGACCGCACTCGCGAGGCGTTGTTCTCGATGCTCGCCAGTCGCTTGGGCAGCTTCGAAGGGCTGGCCGTGGCGGACCTGTTCGCCGGGTCCGGCGCACTGGGGCTGGAAGCGCTATCGCGCGGGGCAGCAAGCTGCATCTTCGTCGAGCAGGACAAGGCGGCGCTCGACGCGTTGCGCGCCAATGCCGCGAAGCTGGGCATCGCGCGGCCCGACATCCGCGCGACATCCGCCCTCGCCCTCGGCCCCGCGCCGCAACCGCTCGACCTCATCCTGATGGACCCCCCCTATGGCACGGGCGCAGGCGCGGTAGCGCTCGACAAGCTGGCGCGGCTGGGGTGGACAGGCGCTCAGACATGGGTGAGCATCGAAACCGACCGCAAGGAAGAGATCAGCGTAAAAGGCTTCGAGCTCGAAACCATGCGCAATGTCGGCAAGGCGCGGTTGCACCTGCTGCGTCCCATTGTCGAATGATCCGCCTCATCAGCCTTGCCGCGCTAGCCGTTGTTCCCTAATTGTTCGAATATGACACCAACGCCTTTCCCCGCCCACGATACCGACCCCGCTTATATTTCCGGCCTCAACGCGCCGCAGCGCGAAGCGGTACTCACGACCGAAGGCCCGCTGCTGGTGCTGGCGGGCGCATGCACGGGCAAAACGGCAGCGCTGACCGCGCGGCTCGCGCACCTCATCGCCACGCGCCGCGCTTACCCCAGCGAAATCCTCGCGGTAACCTTCACCAACCGCGCCGCTCGGGAGATGAAGGAACGCGTCGGGCGGCTGATCGGCGAAGCGGTCGAAGGCATGCCGTGGCTCGGCACGTTTCACAGCATCGGCGCGAAGATGCTGCGTCGACATGCCGAACTTGTGGGCCTGCAAAGCAATTTCACCATCCTCGACACCGACGACCAGCTCCGCCTGCTCAAACAGCTTATTCAGGCCGAAGGGCTGGACGAGAAGCGCTGGCCCGCGCGTCAGCTCGCGGGCCTGATCGACCAGTGGAAGAACAAGGGGCTGACCCCGGCAGACGTGGACGCGGGCGACGCGCAAGCCTATGCCAATGGCAAAGGGCAGGCCATGTATGCCGCCTATCAGGCGCGGCTTCTGGCGCTCAACGCTTGCGATTTCGGCGACCTGCTGCTCCATCCGCTCACGCTGCTGAAGCGCGAGCGCGAGGTGCTCGACGCCTATCAGCAGCGCTTCCGCTACATCATGGTCGACGAATATCAGGACACCAACAGCGCCCAGTATCTCTGGCTGCGCCTGCTCGCGCAGGAGCGCAAGAATATCTGCTGCGTGGGCGACGACGACCAGTCGATCTATTCGTGGCGCGGGGCGGAGGTCGCGAACATATTGCGCTTCGAAAAGGATTTTCCCGGCGCGAAGATCGTCCGCCTCGAACAGAATTACCGCTCGACGCCGCATATTCTCGGCGCGGCATCGGGCGTGATCGCCTCCAACAGCGCGCGGCTCGGCAAGACATTGTGGACCGAAGTGGATGCGGGCGAGAAGCTGCGCGTGATCGGCGTGTGGGACGGGCCGGAGGAAGCGCGCACAGTCAGCGAGCTTATCGAACAGGGGCAGATGGCGGGACAGGCGCTCGATGCTTTCGCCATCCTGGTGCGCGCGCAATTCCAGACCCGCGAATTCGAGGATCGTTTCATTACGATTGGCCTGCCCTATCGCATTGTCGGCGGCTTTCGATTCTATGAGCGGGCGGAAATCCGCGATGCCTTGGCCTATCTGCGCCTCATCGCCCAGAGCGCCGACGATCTCGCCTTCGAGCGCATCGTCAACGTACCCAAGCGCGGGCTCGGCGACAAGGCGGTCGAGCGCATCCACCGGCTGGCTCGCACCGAAGGCACCACACTAATGAAGGCGGCGGCGCTCATCCTCGACAGCGACGAACTGACTCCGCAGGCGCGCCGTTCCCTCGGCAACTTCCTATCGAGCGTCAACCGCTGGCGCGACATGGCCTCCGCTCTGCCCCATCCCGAACTCGCCCGCATCATCCTCGATGAGAGCGGCTACACCGCGATGCTGCAAGCCGAAAGGACCGCCGAGGCATCGGGCCGGCTCGAAAACCTCTCCGAACTCGCCCGCGCGATGGAGGACTATGAAACGCTCGGCGCGTTCCTGGAGCATGTCAGTCTGGTGATGGACAATGACGCCGCGGCGGACGACGCCAAGGTGACGATCATGACTATCCACGCCGCCAAGGGGCTGGAGTTCGACACGCTGTTCCTGCCCGGCTGGGAGGAAGGCGTGTTCCCGTCGCAACGCGCGCTCGACGAGGGCGGCCTGACGGCTTTGGAGGAAGAACGCCGCCTCGCCTATGTCGCGATCACCCGCGCGCGAAAGCGCTGC
>CAYOZY010000269.1:0-2825 GCA_964408525.1 uncultured Sphingobium sp.
GACCGCCTTGCCGACAAGGTAGCGCTCGTCGCTGGTCTCATAAGGCAGCCATTCTGCCGTCACCGGCATAAGCGCGACCTCAATGAGATCGAAAGTGCCCTCGCGCCGCCGTGCAAACGAGCCGGCGAGAATCAGGTGCCCGCTCTTGCCGTTCGGCCCATCCTGCGCCTGCCACAGCGCGAGTTCGCCTGCGAACCGCTTGTGGAAGCGCCGCGCCATGTCCTGGTCCATGACGAAGGGCATGTCGCCGACATGGCGCAGGACGATTCTTTCCGCGCCGTGCGCGGGAACGATCTCCTTGATCTCGCCCACGACCACCATCATCTCATCGCGCGAGGCATAGACCCGGGCGAGCGCCGCGCGGCGGCGGGCCCGGATCTCTTCTTTCTCTTCGACCTTGAAGCTTTCGGGCACGAACAGCACGTGGGGCAGGGCTTCCTGCTTGGCCCGGCAACTGGCCGCCGCCTCGAGCAGCGCGCGGCGCACCACGAACCACGTCCGTTTGCCCGCCATCTTCGGGTGCCAGTGGGTCAGTTCGGCCCGGTCCCACAGGACATGCAGCAGACCGCGCATCGACAGCTTCTGACCCGACGATTTCACCGTCGGCTTGTCGTTGGTGAGCGCCGCGGGCGCGAGCCGGGCGGCCCCACGCGACAGCGGGAAGCCGAGTTTCAGGTTGGTCTCGCCGCTTGTCTCATCGTCGAGGACGGCGCTCCCGCGCACCTGGCCCATGCCGGTGAGGTAATCAGGGGCCTCGTAGTGATCGCAGGCGGTCGCATGGCGCGCACCCGAGCCCGGCCAGCGCGCGAGTACATAGCCATTCTGGCGGTGCGAAATGTAGAGGGGGAGCTCGATTCCCTTGCGGCATTCGCAAGTGACAGGGCTTTTGCGCTCGTAGGCTTCACGCAGAACGCGCTGCAGTTCATCGCCTTCGGCCATGCTGCGGCCGAGCACACGGTATCGCTGGATCATTGGTTAGTCTCCAATTTCTCGCGATCGACGCTGCCCGTTCGACCTCTCGCGCATCTCCTTTGGTTTGACGCGGCCCCGGATGGGCGCGCTGGGTCAATCTATGCTGAGCTTGCGGGCGCGGCAAGCATCTGCATCTGCAGGAATGGACGGCACCCCGGGAGCATGTGTGTAAATGCCGCTCGCGGCTCGGCTTGCAGGTTCCGCAATGCCATCACGGCGCGATGATGGCATCCGACCAGCAATCTTCCATGATCGATTTCGTCTTCGATCCGATCATAGAAGGATTCGGACGTCGAGGTGCCGGGCCACAAGGCACACCCCCGTCAAAAAGCGAAAAGCCCCGATGAAACCCACCGAGGCTATGACGCCGACCGGGAACCCCCTGTCCACTTGGAGTCTCCATACGCACATTGTCAGCGCGATGCCATCGAGAAGCCGAAGCCGGCGCGGCCGGGCTAAGGTCTGGCGGACCTGCGCGGGGCCGACCTCGGCGAGCTACGCCTAGTCGATTCCGCGCTGTTTCGCGGGACGACGATCTCGCGCGAGCAGGCTGGCTTGCTCCTTGGCGAACTCGGCCTCAACGTCCGCTAGCTCCACAAAGTCGGCTATCATTGTGTCTCCGATTTGTCGGCGGGCTTCGCCAACAATTTCGTCATTCCCGGAGCCAGATTGATATCCTTCCAACCGCCGATTATCCGCGCGCTGTCATCTCGCCCCAGTGTCGTGCTTGCATTCAAAGTGAATGCTCCTATCGCGCGGCCAGCGCTTTCGGAGGTCCCGGTTTGGTTCAGACGGTTTATCCTGGGCGGTTCACCGCAGCTCACCGCGGCCCTCTCACGGTGTTCATCATCGGCATGCGGATCAACACGCTCTATCGCGTTGACAAATGGCTGCCGTTGGCACGCGCGATGGGACCTATGATCGCCGAACTGTCCGCACAGCCCGATAGCGGGTATCTCGGTGGAGAGTTCCTGCGCAGTGGTCTGCGCACCATCGTCTTCCTTCAATACTGGCGCAGCTTCGACCACCTTGAGGCCTATGCGACAAGCCGTAACCAGCGGCACCTCCCTGCGTGGAAGGAATTTTATCGCAAGGCCAACCGCGGCGAGGCAGTGGGCATCTTCCACGAGACCTATTGTGTTGAACCTGGCATGTTCGAAACCGTCTACGGCAACATGCCCCCGTTCGGACTTGGCAAGGTTGCTGGCCTTGCCGCCGCCGAAGGAGCCCGAAACAAGGCGCGCGCCCGGATGATGGCAACTGGCGACTTCGAGGTTTGAGCAGTCGCCTGTACGCAGCGGGCACGCTGTTAGATCAAGCGCCGAGTCTTCGCACCAGCAGGTTCGTACTCGTCCGCTCAACCGGTACCAGCGAGACTTAGCCTCGGTCCTCGGTGGCGCGATCGAGATTTTCAGCCACACCGTCGGCAAGGCCGAGGCACAGCGCTGCTTCCTCACGGGTCAGAGTGATCTCTTCAGCACCGTAGACGGCAAGCTTCTTGCGCAGCACCTGGCTCAGGGCCTGTGCGACCTGCAGTGCGCTCGGCATTTCCGGTTGATCTGTCACTGGCTGTTCTCCTCGTGGCAGGACACGGGGACTGGCCCTGTTCCGGCAGGTCCGCCGCTTGGCAGCTTTGCCGGGATCCGGCCTGGCGCGGTCCTGCCTGCGGCAGGAAACCCAAGACCATTGCGTGTCCACGAGCAGTATATCAGGGCGGGAGATAAAGCATAAGGTGGTGATGATGGCGGCGGTGCGTGAAGGAACGGGGGGCACCCCGGCGCCCGCGCCCCGCGCGGGTTGGGGGCAACCCGCTCTACTCGCTAGGGCGCGCGTCGGTGCTGTCGCACCGCCGC
>CAYOZY010000270.1:0-2768 GCA_964408525.1 uncultured Sphingobium sp.
GCGCGCTGGCATGCGCGCGCCACCGCCATTGTCCGGCGATCCTCGCCCAGAATGACGGGGAGAATCTGGCTGGCGGGCGCGGCAAGGTTGAGCGGAGCGCAGATATGCTCATTCGCCGCCGCTATCCGGGCGCGCAGCCGCGCCCTCAGCGCGTCACCATGCTCGTCCGAAATCCGGCCCAGCGCCGCGCTCACCGCCACCGCGATCAGCGGCGATGGCGCGGTCGAGAACATGAACGGCCGCGCCTTGTTGACCAGAGTATCGATCAGCAGCTTCGGCGCGCAGACCAGCGCACCCTCCACGCCCAAGCCCTTGCCGCAGGTATGCAGCGTGACGAGGTTTTCGGTGCCCTCAAGATGCGCGGCGATGCCTCGTCCGTCGTGTCCGAACACGCCGGTCGCATGGGCCTCGTCCAGCAGCAGAATCGCCTCGTGCCGCGCGGCGATCTCTGCAAGATCGTCGACCGGCGCGATGTCGCCGTCCATCGAATAGAGTGTTTCCGCGACGATCCATGGCGTTCCCGTGCCACCCTCTGCGCGCCAGCGGGCAATCGCATCGTAAAAGGCTTGTGCATCGCCATGGCGCACGAACACCGCCTTGGCGCGCGACTGGCGGATGCCGTCATGCATGCTCGCGTGGACAAGCTCGTCCGCGACGATCAGGTCGCCAGGGCGGGGCAGCGCGGAAAGCAGAGCGAGATTGGCGGCGAAGCCGTTGGCCATGAACAGGCTCGCCTCGCTGCCGAAAAAGGCCGCCGCCTGTGCCTCCAGCGCCTCATGCTCCGGCGCATTGCCGCGCAGCAGCCGCGACCCGCCGGACCCGACCGGAACGCCCCGCTCAATCGCATCGCGCACCGCTGCGGCGATGACCGTGTCTCGCGCTAGGCCGAGATAATCGTTGGAAGAAAAATCGATGCCCTCGCGCGGGGAAAGGCGGCGCGCCCGCCCGCGCGCTTCGAGCGCGGCCAATTGCCGGGCATAAGGGGAGAGGGTGGACATGCGCCTGTCTATAGCCTTTCCCTGCATCATCGCCAACCGGCGGTGGCGTAGGGCGAGGGTGTATCACTTTCTGCCCGTGCACGGCTCCAAAAAAATCCGCCGGATCCCTATGGAACCCGGCGGAGGTGCGACCCGAAAGCAAACAGCGTTCGGAAAGCGGGGATGGATTGCGAGGGCGTTCTATTCCCTGTTTCTCAGCCGCCGCGCCGAAACGCGGCCAATCCATCAATGTCTTTCTTTCAAATAGAATATAACTAAAGTTATATTTCCTCTATTCCTAAAATAATAAATGCCTCAATGTGCCAATCCGGCAAGTAAAAGCAAAGCAACAATGTTGGTTATTTTTATCATGGGATTTACCGCAGGTCCAGCCGTATCTTTATACGGATCACCGACGGTATCGCCCGTTACAGCGGCTTTATGCGCTTCGGAGCCTTTTCCGCCATGGTTGCCATCCTCGATATATTTCTTGGCATTGTCCCATGCGCCGCCGCCTGATGTCATCGAGATAGCGACGAACAGCCCAGAAACGATGACGCCCAGAAGCAACGCGCCCAGCGCCGCAAAGCCTTCGGACTGTCCGGCAACCGCGGTAATGATGTAATAGACTGCGACGGGCGCCAGGACCGGCAGCAGCGAGGGAACGATCATTTCCTTGATCGCGGCTTTGGTGACGATGTCCACTGTGCGGGCATAGTTGGGGCGTGATGTGCCCGCCATGATGCCCTTGTCGCTGGCGAACTGGTCGCGCACGTCCTGCACCACCGATCCCGCTGCGCGGCCCACTGCCGTCATGCCGAATGCGCCGAACAGATAGGGCAGCAATGCACCCAGCAGCAGGCCCACGATGACATAGGGGTTGCTTAGCGAGAAATCGACCACGACATCCGGGAAATATTCCTTGAGGTCGGTCGTGTAGGCGCCGAACAGCACCAGCGCCGCAAGCGCCGCCGAACCGATGGCATAGCCTTTGGTTACGGCCTTGGTGGTGTTGCCCACAGCATCGAGCGCATCGGTGCGGGTACGCACGTCATCGGGCAGGCCCGCCATTTCGGCGATGCCGCCCGCATTGTCGGTCACCGGACCATAGGCATCCAATGCCACGACCATGCCAGCCAGCGCCAGCAACGAAGTCGCGGCGAAGGCGACGCCGATAATGCCTGCGATTTGGAAGGTCGCAATGACGGCGACGACGATCACAAGAGTTGGCAGCGCGGTCGATTCGAGACTGATCGCCAGCCCCTGAATGACGTTGGTTCCGTGGCCGGTCTCGCTCGCCTTTGCGATCGACTTCACCGGGCGATAGTTGGTGCCGGTATAATATTCGGTGATCCACACCAGCAGGCCAGTGACGGCGAGTCCGATCATCATGCACCAGAACAGCGCCATGCCGGTATAGCCGCCCTTGCCCTCAAGGTCCGCGCCGATCACCGCGTTCATGTCGCCCAGCGTGCGCCAGGTGACATAATAGATCGCCGGAACGGAAAGCGCCGCCGTGGTCCAGAAGCCTTTGTAGAGCGCGCCCATGATGTTGTTCGAGCCGCCCAGCCGCACCATATAGGTCCCGATGATCGAGGTGATGATGCACACGCCGCCGACGATGAGCGGCAGCGACATCAGCGCCATCAGTTCCGCCGCAGAAGCGTTCACCAGCAGCGCGATGGAGACCATGGTGAGGCCCAGCGTCACGACATAGGTTTCGAACAGGTCGGCCGCCATGCCCGCGCAGTCGCCGACGTTGTCGCCGACGTTGTCCGCGATAACGGCGGG
>CAYOZY010000271.1:0-2766 GCA_964408525.1 uncultured Sphingobium sp.
TGGCTGGGCGACCCGAACCTGACGGGGCCGTCGTTCCTGATCATCGGCTTGCTCGCACTATGGCGCGTGGCAATAAGGTTGTTCCCGGAGCGCACCGATGCCGTCGCGGGGACGATGCTGATGGCGATGACATCGACGCAATTGCTGATTACGGGCATGACGCCCTATGCGATGACCGGCCATTTCGCGCTCAATATGCTGTGGCTCGCGCTTGTCCTTCGAGATGATCGACTGGGGCATTGCGGCGCGGGGGTGATGACGCTGGCGTTGGCGGGCTTGCACCAGTGGCACTATCCGCTGGTGTTCCTGACGCCGTTTCTGCTGTGGTTTGCGCTGGGGCGGCGCTGGGGTGTGCTGGTCTTTCATGGCGTCATGCTCGCGCTGGCCGTGGGCATTTGGGCGAAGCTCTGGCCCGCGATGCTGATCGACATCTATGGCCCCGCCGCCGATGTCCGCCCGTCCGCCGGTGTGACGGACAAGATGGGCAGCCTGTTCGACCGGCTCGAAAAATGGCACCCGCTGCTTCACCTGTCGCGCTTTTTGGCGTGGAACAATCTGTTGCTCGTGCCGCTCGCTTTCGTCGGCCTGTGGAAAATGAAATGGCGCGAGGCGTTGCGGGGCAAGAGCGTCGCTTTGCCGCTGGGGCTGGGCGCGCTCGGCATGGCGGCGCTGGCGATCGATCAGGGCTATGGCTGGGGCTATCGCTATCTTCACGGATTTATCGGCAGCTTCGCCTTGCTGGCCGGCTATGGCTGGGCTGGGTTAAAGCAGGGTGACAGGCGGGTGCTGTGGCTTTCGGCGCTGATCGCGCTGATGACGGGCAGCTTCCTCGCGATGCGTGCGCATGATTATGTCGCGCCTTATGCCGCCAGCCATCGCCGGATCATGGCGAGCGGGGCGGATGTGGTGCTCGTCGATCCGCGCGGCGGGCGCTATGTGACCGATGTCGTGCGCGGGCGCGGGGGCGAGCCTCTGGTGCGCCCGGTGGTGATGCATATCGGCTGGCTCAACGAGGAAAAGATTGACCGGCTGTGCCGGAGCCATGATGTCGCGATTTTCGACTATAGCGCATTCGCGCCGCTCGGCGTCAGCATCGTCCCGTGGGGCAGCCGCCGGATCGAGCGCCTGCGCAAGCATCTGACGGAGCGGGGCTGCGGGCGGCTGATTGCGCCTTATTGAGCCTCGGCGGAGGTCCACGCCCGCTTGCCACCGATCCAGTGCTCCAGAATCTTCGTGGCGGCGATTTCATCGGGAGATGCGGTGGAAATATCGCGGTCGATCAACAGGAAGTCCGCCCACTGGCCCGGCTGCAGCGAACCGATGCGGGTTTCGGCGAAGGCGGAGTGGGCGCGGCGGCTGGTGATTTCCGCCAGACCGTTGCCGATGTCGCCCAGGCGTGGGGCGCCGATTGACAGCCATCGAAAAGAGGGGGGGCGTGCCTCGACTGGCTCCTGCCGCCAGCGCCGGTCGCCGGTATAGGTTGCGGACATTTCGCGCACCACATTGGCGGTCGTCCGCATGTCTGCCTCGCTTTCCGGCGTCAGCGCGAGCTGAAAGCCGTCCATCGCGGCGCGGCTCGCCTGATTGTTGAGGCGGGTGATGTCCGCCCCGCTTCCGACCGGCAGATGAACGCCCGCCAGCCGCAGCCGGTCTTCATAAAGCCATGGGGTTGGCGATGATCCAGCTATGGTGGACATGTTCTCTATGCCGTCGGCATAGCCAATGATGCGGATGCGCAAAGCGCCCCTGTCTCCCGCGCGGCGATAAGCCTGCCAGTCGAGAATATCCGTACCCATGTCTGCCACGGTCGAGATGCCGCGTTCCATGAACCAGCGTTGCGCCTTGTCCAGCGCGATGTCGCGATCCTTGGGTGCGGGGGTGGGGACGATGCGCTCCATCTGAACCTTGTAACCGCCGGTCAAAACGGCACCCGCGCCTTTGGATCCAACATTCAATCCAACAAGGCGCAGGGCGGCGCTGTTGGCCCAGCCCGCGCGGCCATCCGCGCTCAGCAGCCATGCAGGCGTGTCGGCAACGGAAGCGTCCAGTTGCGCCGCAGTCGGCTGACCTTCCATCCCCCAGCGCTTGGCATCCCAGCCGCCGCCCAATATCCATTTGCGCCCGGCGTTCTCGCGCGCATAGGCGGCGATCTTCGCCTGCGCCTCGGCCAGCGAGCGGGTTTCCGAAAGATCGAGCGTCATCAGCCGGATCCCGGCGGCGATGACATGGGCATGGCCATCGACAAGGGAAGGGATGAGGGTGCGGCCTTTGGCATCCATCCGATAAAGCAGGAATTCGGGGCGCTTCTCGCCAGCCGCAAGACGACGCTCGACGCGACCGTTACTGTCTATCAACAGCCCGGTGAAGCGCTGGAGAAAGCCGTCCTTTCGGGGCGCGATGCCGTTTACATTGTCGATCAGGCCAGCAGTAGGCGGCGGAAGCGGCGGCGCCTTCTTGCGGGCGTGGGCAGGTGGCGCGCTGATGAGGAGAAACGCGGCAAGCCCTGCCATTCCCATGCCCCTGAGGGCCGCATGCAGCCCGGTCACTTGCGCGGGATCCTCCGCACAAGCGAACTCGTATCCTGCCGCGCGCCGCCCATCGCCTGCACCTCGGCATAGAACTGATCGACCATCGCCGTGACGGGCAGGGTCGCGCCATTGGCGCGCGCTTCCTCAATGGCGAGCGCCAGATCCTTGCGCATCCAGTCCACCGCGAAACCGTGTTCATAGTGGCCTTCGATCATCGTGCGGTGCCGGTTGTCCATTT
>CAYOZY010000272.1:0-2756 GCA_964408525.1 uncultured Sphingobium sp.
AATGCGCTTGAGCGTATGGGGCATGCGACGCGTGTGCAATCAGCCATCCCGATGGAAACCGTGTGCGAGCCTTATATCCGCCGACGCGCCGTGCGCCATATGGAGAAGGGACGCATCGTCATTTTCGCGGCCGGAACAGGCAACCCGTTCTTCACCACCGACACCGCCGCCGCGCTGCGCGCCGCCGAAATGGGCTGCGACGCGCTCTACAAGGGCACTTCGGTCGATGGTGTCTATAATGCCGACCCAAAGAAGGTGGCTACAGCAAAACGTTATGATTCAGTATCTTTCGATAAAGTGTTGAATGATAATCTCAAGGTTATGGATGCGTCCGCAGTGGCGCTCTGCCGCGAAAACAATATTCCGATCGTCGTTTTCAATATCCGCGAAACCGGCAATCTTGCCCGTGTCCTGAGCGGGCAGGGTGTCGCCACCACCGTGGGCGCCGTGGAACGGGAAACGGCCTGATCCATCTGGCATAAGGAGAGAAAATATGGCCCAGTTCGACAAGGCGGATCTCGAACGCCGCATGAAAGGTGCAGCTGAGTCCCTCAAGGGCGATCTTTCCGGCCTGCGCACGGGCCGCGCCAATGTGTCGCTGCTCGATCCGGTGACGGTGGAGGTTTATGGCGCCCATATGCCGCTCAATCAGGTCGCGACCGTTTCCGTGCCGGAACCGCGCCTGCTCTCTGTGCAGGTGTGGGACAAGAGCAACGTGACCCCGGTGGAAAAGGCGATCCGCTCGGCGGGACTTGGCCTTAATCCCATCTCCGATGGCCAGACCTTGCGCCTGCCGATACCGGACTTGACCGAGGAGCGCCGCAAGGAACTTGCGAAACTTGCGGGGCAATATGCGGAAAAAGCGCGGGTTGCCGTCCGCAATGTCCGTCGCGACGGCATGGACAACCTGAAAACCGACGAGAAGAAGGGCGAGATCAGCGAGGATGAACGCAAGCGCTACGAAACCGAGGTCCAGAAGATGACCGACAGCACGATCGCCGAAATAGACGCCGCTCTCGCGCACAAGGAAAAAGAGATCCTTGGCCAGTAAGAGCGCCCCGGTACAGGTAGAACCGAGTGGCGGCGCTCACGGGGCCCGCCATGTCGCCATCATCATGGACGGCAATGGGCGCTGGGCGAAGAAGCGTTTCCTGCCGCGCGCCGCTGGGCACAAGGCGGGCGTGGATGCGGTGCGCTAGACGGTGCATGCCGCGCGCGAACTGGGATTGGAATGTCTGACGCTCTATGCCTTTTCCTCGGAGAACTGGAAGCGCCCGGAGCAGGAGATTTCGGACCTCACCGGCCTGTTGAAGCATTTCATCAAGGCAGACCTCGATGAATTCCACCAGGCGGGTGTGCGCCTGAAGGTCATCGGCGATTACACCGCCTTCGAGCCGGAGGCCGTGAAGCTGATCGAGGACGCGCTTGCGAAAACCGCCAATAACGCGGGATGCACACTCGTCATCGCTCTCAACTATGGGTCGCAAGACGAGCTGGTGCGCGCGGCGAACAGGGCGGCGGAAAAGGGTGCGATCACGGCGGCCAGCATTGAGGCCGAGCTGGACACCGCAGGCCTGCCGCCGCTCGATCTGCTCATCCGCACATCAGGCGAGGTGCGCCTCTCCAACTTCCTTTTGTGGCAGGCGGCCTATGCCGAGCTGTATTTCACCGACATGCTCTGGCCGGATTTCGACGGCAAGTCGCTGGCGGCGGCGCTGGAGAGCTTCGGCGCGCGCGAGCGACGCTATGGCGGGCTTTGATGGCTGATCCGGCGGCGCCAATGCCGAAGAAATCCGATCTGGGCGTGCGCACGGTTTCTGCGGCGGTCATGCTGGCGGTGGCAGGCGCGGCGCTTTGGCTGGGCGGGTGGGTATGGACGGCGTTTGTCGCCGCGGTGGGCATTGGGGTTCTGTGGGAATGGTGGGGGTTGGTTCGGCGAATCACGTCGGGCGTTTGGGCGCGGGCGCTGTGGCTTATCGGCGGTGTGGTTTATGTGGGGCTGGCGTGTTGGAGCCTTGTCACGATGGAGGCGCCCGGAGCGCTTTTGCCAGTGGCTATCGTTATCGGCACCGATGTCGGTGCCTATTTTGCGGGGCGCGCGATCGGCGGGCCTAGGATCGCGCCGTCGATCAGTCCTTCCAAGACATGGGCAGGCTTGGGCGGAGGCATATTGGGTGCAATCTTGGTCCTTTACATTATTGTGAGTGCCGCGCTTTTGCTACCTCATGATTTTGATATTCCGGCTATTTATGTCCTTGCTTTGTCGCTGGTGGCCGCAACGCTCGCTGTTATAGCGCAAGCTGGCGATTTCTTCGAAAGCTGGATGAAGCGGCGGGCAGGTGTCAAAGATAGCGGCAATCTGATCCCCGGTCATGGCGGTCTGTTTGATCGCGTGGATGGATTGCTTCCTGTCGCCACAGTTGTGGCATCTTTGTTGCACGCTTTGATGCTTCAGGATCCATTGCGATGACCCCCCGCACCATCTCGATCTTCGGCGCTACCGGCTCCATCGGCGCATCGACGCTCGATCTGGTCGGGCGCGAGCCTGAAGCCTATGAAGTCCTCGCGCTGACCGGCAACAGCGACCCTCAGGCGCTGGCACAACTTGCGTTAGAGCATCGCGCCAAGCTCGCCGTCATCGCAAACGAAGCGCATTATGGTGCGCTCAGGGCCGCGCTGGCCGGATCGGGTATAGAAGCCGCCGCCGGTCCACAGGCGCTGACAGACGCCGCGCGCCTCAATGCGGACTGGACCAT
>CAYOZY010000273.1:0-2719 GCA_964408525.1 uncultured Sphingobium sp.
CAGCGAGGATACCTATCGCACGCTGACCGCCGTCGACAGCGCGGTCATGGTGATCGACGCCGCAAAAGGCATCGAGCCGCAGACGCTGAAGCTGTTCGAGGTCTGCCGCCTGCGCTCGGTGCCGATCATCACCTTCGTCAACAAGGTAGACAGGGAAGGGCGCGAGCCGTTCGTGCTGCTCGACGAGGTGGCCGATGCGCTGGCGCTCGATGTCTGCCCGATGAGCTGGCCGGTCGGCATGGGCGGAACATTCGAAGGGATATATGATTTCGCGAGCGGTGTATTGCGGCAACCCAGCGGGGCTTCAAAGGAGTTCGAGGGCAAGGCCGCGCCGTTTTCCGGCATCGACGATCCGAAGCTGGAGGAGGTGCTGAGCGCTGACGGCCTTGCCCAGCTACGCGAGGAAGCGGAGCTGGCGCAGGCGGGATATGAGCCGTTCGATCTTGCATCCTATCGCCACGGCGACTTGACGCCAGTCTATTTCGGGTCGGCGCTCAAGCTGTTCGGCGTCACCGAATTGCTCGACGCGCTCTCGTCCTTCGCCCCGTCGCCGCGCGAGCAGCCGGCCGAGCCTGCGCCCATCTCGCCCGATCGCACCGACGTCACCGGCTTCATCTTCAAGGTGCAGGCGAACATGGACCCGCAACACCGCGACCGCATCGCCTTCATGCGGCTGTGTTCGGGCCGGTTCAGGCGCGGCATGAAGCTGACTCCTTCGGGCACCGGCAAACCGATGGCTGTCCATTCGCCGATCCTGTTCTTCGCGCAGGACCGCGAGCTGGCCGACGAGGCCTATCCCGGCGACATCATCGGCATCCCCAATCATGGCACGCTGCGGGTAGGCGATACGCTCAGCGAAAAGGCCGATGTGCGCATTACCGGCCTGCCGAACTTCGCGCCGGAAATCTTGCGCCGTGTCGCGTTGAAAGACCCAACCAAGACCAAGCAGCTCCGCAAGGCGCTCGACGATCTCTCAGAAGAAGGCGTGATCCAAGTCTTTTATCCGGAAATCGGCAGCCAGTGGATCGTTGGCGTCGTCGGCCAGCTCCAGCTCGACGTGCTGATTTCAAGGCTGGAAGCGGAATACAAGGTCGAGGCGGTGCTGGAAGCCTCGCCGTTCGACACCGCGCGCTGGCTGTCCGGCAGCGACGCCGCGCTCAAGGGCTTTACGGACATCAACAAGGGCAATCTGGCGAAGGACCGTGATGGCAACCCGGTGTTCATGGCGAAATCGGCCTGGGATGTCGGCTATCAGCAGGAACGCAACCCGGAGCTGACCTTCAGCGCCACCAGGGAACGCTGATTATTTCCTAAGCAGGAATACCGCATGTTCGGCGAAGAGATTCGCGTTGGCATGGGTGGTCGCCTTGCCCCGGTTCAGGAACCATTGCTCTTCCGCCATCCAGCCGCGCTCCTTCACCAGCGCACGAAAATCGTCGATGGTCAGATGATGGATGTTCGGCGTGTCATACCAGCGTTCGGGCAGCAGCTTCGTCACCGGCATCCGCCCGCCAAGGGCGAGCGAAAAGCGCACGCGCCAGTGCGCGAAATTGGGGAAGCTGACAAAGGCGCGCCCCGCGATGCGCAGCAGCTCGCCGACGATGAGGTCGGGGCGGCGCGTAGTCTGCAACGTCTGGCTCAATATCGCATAATCGAAGCTCTGGTCCGGATAATAGCCCAGATCGGTATCGGCATCGCCCTGCACCACCGAGAGCCCGCGCGCGACGGCTGTGGAGACATTGGCGGCATCAAGCTCCAGCCCGCGCACATCCATGCCGGAGCGGCTGTTCAGCGCGCCCAGTAACGCGCCGTCGCCGCAACCGACATCGAGCACGCGCACAGCATCGGGAATATGCGCCGCGATGATGGCGAGGTCGGGGCGCAGGGCTTCGCTCATCGGCCGTTCGCCTTCAGAAAGCCGTCGATGATGCGGTTCATCTCCGGCGCTTCGAGCAGGAAGGCATCATGGCCGAAGGGGCTGGACAATTCCACGAAGCTGACCGGCGCCCCGGCTGCATTGAGCGCATGGACGATGTGGCGGGACTCCTCGGTGGGGTAGAGCCAGTCGGTATCGAAGCTGATGATGCAGAAGCGCGTCGCGCGGCAGGCTTCGAACGCACGGGCCAGCACTCCGCCATGCTCTTCCGCCAGATCGAAATAGTCCATCGCGCGGGTGATATAGAGATAGCTGTTCGCGTCGAAACGCTCGACGAAACTGATCCCCTGATGCCGGAGATAACTCTCGATCTGGAAATCGGCGTCGAAGCCAAAGGTCTTCGCGTCCCGCTCCTGCAATTGGCGACCGAATTTTTCGGTGAGACCGGCTTCCGACATATAGGTGATGTGCGCGGCCATGCGCGCGACCGCGAGGCCAGCGGCCGGCACATCGCCATCGGCATAATAATCGCCGCCGCGCCAGCGCGGGTCGGCCATGATCGCCTGACGCCCGACCTCATGGAAAGCGATGTTCTGCGCGCTGTGTCGCGCGGTGGCGGCGATGACGATGGCCGCCTCCACCCGCTCAGGGAAGAGAGCAGGCCAGCTTAGCGCCTGCATGCCCCCCATCGAGCCGCCGATGACGGCGCGCAGACGCTCAATTCCCAGATGATCGAGCAGCATCGCCTGCGCGCGCACCATGTCGGCGATGGTCATGACCGGAAAGCGCATGCCCCATTTCTCGCCGGTTGCCGGGTCGATGCTGGCCGGACCGGAAGACCCC
>CAYOZY010000274.1:0-2695 GCA_964408525.1 uncultured Sphingobium sp.
GCCTGACAGCTTTCCGACATGCTCTCGCGCCCCGCCGACAGGCGAACCATGCTGGCGGGCATCGTGATCCGCGCGACCGCGACCGTGCGCACGAACTCGATCTCATCGATCTTTGCGAGCGGCGTGTCGGCCAGCATATCGCCCAACACCGTGCCCTTCACCGGCACCAGCGCGTTGATCGGCACGCTTTCCGGGTGCGGTATTGTGCTGAGCGCATGGATGAAACCGATGCGGTCATCGCGCGTCTCGCCCAGCCCGACGATGCCGCCGCAGCACACATTGATGCCCGCCGCGCGGACATTCTCCAGCGTTTCGATCCGGTCCTCGAAGGTGCGGGTGGAGATCACGTTCGCGTAATTTTCCGGCGCGGTGTCGATATTGTGGTTGTAATAATCCAGCCCCGCAACCGCCAATTGCTTCGCCTGCCCTTCGGAGAGCATGCCAAGGGTCATGCAGGTTTCCATGCCCATATCGCGCACGCCCTTCACCATCTCCACCAGCGCGGGCATGTCGCGATCCTTGGGGTTGCGCCAAGCCGCCCCCATGCAGAAGCGCCCGGAGCCATTGTCCTTCGCCTGCGCCGCCGCCTGCAGCACCGCGCGCACATCCATCAGCTTGGTGGCCTTGACGCCGCTGTCTGCCTGAACCGACTGCGAGCAATAGCCGCAATCCTCCGGGCACCCCCCGGTCTTGATCGACAGTAGCGTCGAGAGCTGCACCTCATTGCGCCGATGATTGGCGCGGTGCACCGTCTGCGCCTCGTACACGAGGTCCATAAACGGCATGTCGAACAGCGCGGTTATCTCCTCGCGGGTCCAGTCAGTGCGAATATCAGTCATGCAGCAGCCCCTATCTGATTGGCTTCACGGGCAGCCGTATAGCTGGCAAAGGCATCGGCGTAAAAGGGGGTAGCGCGGCGTTCATGCTCGCCACCGGATATGGTGGCGATGCTATCGGCAATGCGACGCAGATTGGGGGTCGAAATATGCTTCAGCGGCGCCAGCGCGATACCGATCGTGAACAGCACCGCACCGGTTTCCGGCAAGCGCCGTAGGGTCTGCCGCTCGCAGCGCACAAACAGCGTATCACCCGCATTTTCGGCCGACACATGGGCGAAGCGCGTGGCCGGATCGTCGGTCGGCATATAACGCCAGTTGTCATTTGCAACGACGAACCAGTTGGCGCGCCCGAAAATCTGTCCGACCTTGAGGGTGGCGAAGAAATGGTCGACGCCGCTTGCGAGCTGTTCGGCATAGCCATGGATCGGTTCGTGGATCGCAAGCAACGGCTTGCCGAGCTTGTCGCCAAGCCGCCAGTCGGTGGGAAAGCCAAGCGCGGTGGCGGTAAGGCGATACGAGCCTTCCCGGCTCTCCGCCTGCAAAACACACAGATCCTCCCAGCAAAGCCGCGCCGCTTCGCCAAGACCCTCGACGCCCGCTACCAGCGTAGATGCCTCCCGTGCGGCATCCTCCGCGCCGGGCAACATGATCACCGCATCGGGATGCGCCGCGAACACTGCCTTACGCGCATCCCGGTCGAAATCCGGTTGCAACCACTCCGCTTCCTCGACACGCGACAGGCCCATGCGCAAGGCTCCACCCCCGCGCCCAGCCGGGATCAAATCCTCGACGGTGAAGCCCAAGGTCATGCGCATTGCCTCACTCGGCAGCGTCTTCGAGAGGCGGCATGTTGTGGCCGAGCAGACGCAGCACATCCGCAGCGCAATCAAGCACGTTCGAACCTGGTCCGTAAATGCCCTGTACGCCGGCATCGCGCAGGAACTCATAGTCCTGCGGCGGAATGACACCGCCCGCGACAACCTTGATATCCGTCCTGCCCGCTTCCTTCAGCAGACTGATGAGTTCGGGGATCAAAGTTTTATGCCCCGCCGCCAGCGAGGATGCGCCGATCACATCGACATTCTTCTCTATCGCGAGGTCACGCGTTTCCGTCGGTGTCTGAAACAGCGGCCCGGAAACCACTTCAAACCCCATGTCGGCAAAAGCCGACGCGATCACATTCGCCCCGCGATCATGCCCGTCCTGCCCCATTTTCGCGACAAACATGCGGGGTTTCCGCCCCAGGCGGTGCTCGACGGCCTGCACTCCGTCGAGCACCTGACGCCAACGCGGGTCTCCCTGATAGGGGGCCGCGTAGACGCCTTTTACCGGGGTCGGCACGGTCGCATGCCGACCGAAAACCTCTTCCATCGCAGAACTGATTTCGCCGAGCGTAGCGCGCGCACGCGCCGCGTGGACCGCCAGAGCGAGCAGATTGCCCTTGCCCTGTGCTCCTTCCGTCAGGGCGGAGAGAGCCGCCTGGCAGGCCGCCTCGTCGCGGCTGGCCTTCATCTTGTTGATGCGCGCGATCTGGCCTTCCCGCACTTTGGCGTTGTCGACTTCAAGCGTCTCGATCAGCTCTTCATCCTTCAGACGGAACTTGTTGACGCCGACGATCACGTCATCACCGCGATCGACCCGGGCCTGCCGCCCGGCGGCGGCTTCCTCGATCATCGCCTTGGGCCAGCCCGCCGCGACGGCCTTGGCCATGCCGCCCTCGGCTTCGACGCGCTCTATGATCTCCCATGCTGCATCGACCTGGCTCTGCGTTAGGCTCTCGATATAGTAGCTGCCACCCAGAGGATCGACGACATTGCACATGCCGGTCTCTTCCTGAATGACGATCTGGGTGTTGC
>CAYOZY010000275.1:0-347 GCA_964408525.1 uncultured Sphingobium sp.
CCGACCTTGAGCTTGCGTAGTGCGGCGAAGCTGCTCGAGGTCATCACCCAGTGCGTTGGGGTGACCTTGTTGCCCTGGGCGGCGGCCAGGCCGTCGATCAGGCTGTCGGGGTCGGTGAGGTCAAGGGTTCCGGTCGCGATACCGGTGGCCCGCAGGATGCCCTTGATCGTGTTGGACGATCCGGTGCCGTCCCACAGGGCCGCGTCGAGGGCGTTGGCCACGTCGGTTACCAGGCGGGTCTGCAGCACGCTTTCGAGGCCGACGACGCTGGTGCGGATGAGCTCGTTGGACAGCTTCACGAGCACCTTGAGGCCCTTGAGGGTCGAGGGCAGCAAGGTGACCTCGTC
>CAYOZY010000275.1:357-1118 GCA_964408525.1 uncultured Sphingobium sp.
GCCAGGGAATCTGAGGTTGCCATAGGTACCTGCGGAACGAATCCGGCGGTGACGCCGTTGGCGATCCGGGGCACGCGGACCGGGCTCGAGCTGTCGAGCACGACGGGTCCAGCGGCCAGGAACGTGCTCGCCTGTTCCAATGGCTGAACGAGCAGGCTGGCTACCTGCGACTGGATGAGAGTGGAATTGCCGGAAGTGACTTCGATGGCCACGATTGACGTCCTAACGTTGTGTCGGGGTGGGGAGTCGACACGCCGCCGGGACGTCAATCGTGTTGGGCATCAGGCCCTTCTGGTTGGCCAGTCTAGTCGATTCAGGTCAGGCCCTTGAGGATTGAGAGCAGGCCGACCGGTTCGGTGCCGTTGCCGCGTGCGCCTTGCCCGATGTCGCCGAGTGGCCGGCGGCTGGCCAGGTGCGGCTTGCGGCCGAGCAGGTCGTCGATGGCGGCGGCCAGGGCGTCGGGGTCGTCGAGGTGGTCCTCGTCGAACTCCAGGTCGCTGGGGTCGGCCAATCGTCCTGTCGCGCGGACCAATTCAGCGTGTAGCCGTCTGCCGTAGGTGTCGGCGGTCTTGGCGCGTTCGCGGTAGCGGGCATTCTGGCTGCGCAGCTTCTCGACGTAGGCGCGGGGGAACGTGTCGCCGTCCTGGTCGCCCTCGGCGTGAGTCTGGTCGGTGTCCTCGATCTCGGTGTGGTCGGCCTCGACGGCCTCGGTGTCGGTGTCGAGTGCGCTCCCCTGCTCCTCCGTGCTCAGGCCGTCCTCG
>CAYOZY010000275.1:1128-2687 GCA_964408525.1 uncultured Sphingobium sp.
CGTCCTCGACGGCGTCCTCGGTGGTCGCGTCGGAGTCGGTCACGGTCATCTCGTTCGATCCTCTCGGGAGTTGTTGACGGGGTCAGGCCACTGCCCCGGCGCCGGTCGCCGGGGCAGTGGAGTCCAGGGCGCGGGCCGCGCGGATCTCGGCGACCTCGTCTGCGGAGTAGCCGAGCTTGCCCAGCGCATAGGAGGCGGGCAGCAGTCCGGCGGAGTACAGCTTGACCACGGCGTCGGCCTCCTGGGCCACGCTGCGGGTCGCGGCGTCGGCCCACAGCACGCGGATGTCGTCGATCATGCTCGGGTCGCGGCCGTCACGGACAGCGGTCATGAGCTTGGCGACCTGTTCCCAGGCTCTGCCGAACGTGGCTTGCCGGGCCTCGGCGCGCGCTGTCAGGCTGGCCTCAGCAGCCCTGAGGGCATCGGCGCTGGCGGGGTTGTCGGTGAACACTCCGACGTAGTGCGCCGGGAGCGTGCTGACGGCCATGATCTGACCGAGTAACACGCGCACGCTGGCCTCGTATCCGCCGAGGTCGGCGGCGGCGAGCTGGCCGAACTTCGCGGCGTCGTTCTCCGAGATCATGGCTCGTGCGCCTTCGGGGATCGGGTTGACTTCCACCGTGTCGCCGGTGTCGTTGCCCTCGTCGTCGAGGACCGGTTCCTCGGTCAGTTCGATCCCGGTGGCCCAGCGGCGCGGGCGGCCGACGTATTCGGAGGTGACCATCATGTCGGCCAGTGACTTATTCAGCGCGTCCACCAGCGGCTTAAGGTCGTCGATCTCCGAGCTGCCGTGCTCGGCGAGGATGCGGTCGGAGTTGCGCAGGTTCACCACGGGGACCACACCGAGCGGGTTGGCCAGTTCCTCGACGGCGGCCAGGCCTTGCGCGGTGACCGCGCCGACCTGGTTGGCCCGCAGCCGCACGATCCGATCCGGCAGATACAGCACCGCCTCGGTGGTCTTGCGGGTCGTGTCCTCCCACCGTTTGAGCGCGGCGACGATCTGGCGGCTACCGGGATCGGTAAGCACGCCAACCTGTTTCGCGCTCTCGACGGTGACCTTGGGCCGGCCGAACTGGTCGGCCCACACGATCACGAAGCTGTCGCCCAGCAGCAGGGCCTCGCGGTGCGCGACACCAGAGGTTTGGTCCATGTCGTTGCGCACCCAGTCGGCCCACAGGGCGGGGTCACCGCTGAATCCGGTGATCCGCAGCCGCTCAGCCAGCGCCGTCACGGCCAGGCGCGGAATGTTGGATGCCATGACGCCGAAGCGGTTACCCAGCGCGGTCTTGGCCTCCGGCGAGAGGTAGGCCAGCGGTTGCTTGCCGCTGTAGTAGCGGTCCAGGTCGGCGTAACGGGCCGACGGTTCGGACAGGCGCTGCAACAGCGCTGTCAGCAGTTCATCTCGGGTCATGATGCGAAGCTCCTCACTCGTTTGCGATTGCGGGTCTGGTGCCAGGCGGCACGGTCGAAGGCCACGATTGCGGCTACGGCGGCGTCGATCTTGCGCGGACTTCCGCGCTTGTCCTTCGACACCAGGTCACCCATCGGGGACCGCTTGG
>CAYOZY010000276.1:0-2680 GCA_964408525.1 uncultured Sphingobium sp.
AGAAGTCGGGCCTTTCCCTCGCCGACATCGACTATGTGAACGCGCACGGCACCTCGACGCCACTGGGCGACGAGTTGGAGCTGGGCGCGGTGCGCCGCCTGTTCGGCAGCAGCATCGATACGATGAGCATGTCGTCCACCAAATCCGCCATCGGCCATTTGCTGGGCGGAGCGGGGGCTGTCGAGAGCATCTTCTGCATCCTCGCGCTGCGCGACCAGATCGTGCCGCCGACGCTCAATCTCGACAATCCGAGCGATAGCTGCGCGGGCGTCGATCTTGTCCCGCACAAGGCGAAGGAGCGCAAGGTGAAGGCGGTGCTGAACAACAGCTTCGGCTTTGGCGGCACCAACGCCAGCCTGGTGATGAAGGCAATCTGATAGCCCCATGCGCCGCGCGGCTCTTGCTGTTCTGGGGGTCGTCCTGCTGGGAATCGCGGTGGCGGCGGTCAGCTTCGTCCATGGATGGAGCGAAAGCGGACCATCCGCCGAGGATGCAGCCTTCGTTGTCCCCGAAGGCGCGACGCTCAGAAGCACCGCCGGGTTGCTGGAAAAGGCCGGACTCATCGGCTCCGGAGACGCTTTTTATGCGCGGGCACGGCTGTTCGCGGGCGCGCCGCTGGTCAAGGCTGGCGAATATCTCATTCCCAAGGGCGCCAGCAATCGCGAGATCGTGGCGATTATCACAGGCGGCGTCGGCATCAACCGCTTCTTAACGATCCCTGAGGGTATGCCGTCCATCCTCGTGCAGGAGAAGCTGATGGCCGCCGACCAGCTTGTCGGCGAGGTCGATGTGCCGACCGAAGGCAGCGTGCTGCCCGATACCTATGCCTATGACAAGGGCGAGAGCAGGGCGGCGGTGCTCGCGCGGATGCAGGCGGCGATGACGAAAGCGCTGGATGAGGCATGGGCGAAGCGCTCGCCGCGTGCTGTGGTGAAGAGCAAGGCCGAAGCGCTCACACTCGCCAGCATCGTCGAGAAGGAAACGGCGGTCGCGGAGGAACGCCCCACGGTTGCTGGCGTATATTCCAACCGTCTGCGTATCGGCATGATGCTTCAGGCGGATCCGACGATCATCTACCCGATCACGCAGGGCAAGCCGCTGGGGCGGCGGATCAGGAAATCCGAGATCGCGGCGGTGAATGATTACAACACCTATACGATGACCGGCCTGCCAAAAGGGCCGATTGCCAATCCCGGCAAGGCCGCCATCGAGGCCGTGCTGAACCCAGCGGAAACAAATGCACTTTATTTCGTTGCTGATGGTAAAGGCGGGCATATTTTCGCGGATACGCTGGAACAGCATAATGAGAATGTACGGAAATGGTTCGCCATCCGCCGGGAACGTGGTGAACTCTGAACAATCCGGTCCTATTGATCGAATTTCTCAATCTGTGTTCGGAATAAAAGCAATTTTACGCATGAAGGCGGGATTGCTAAAAGCACCCTAGCAGTTCCCAAGCCAAATAGTGGAGACAATCATGGCTGTCATCGATACCCCGATCAAACCCTTCAGCGCGACCGCGTTCAAGCAAGGCAAATTCGTCGACGTGACGGATGCGGACGTGAAGGGCAAATATGCTATCTTCTTCTTCTATCCGGCCGACTTCACCTTCGTCTGCCCGACCGAGCTGGAAGACCTTGCCGATCTTTATGGCGAGTTTCAGGCGCTGGGCGCGGAGATCTATGCCGTGTCGACCGACACCCATTTCAGCCACAAGGCATGGCACGACACCTCGCCCGCCATCGGCAAGATCAACTATTACATGCTGGGCGACCAAAACCATGTGCTTGCCAATAATTTCGATGTGCTGCGCCCCGGTGTAGGTCTGGCCGACCGCGGCACCTTCGTTGTCGATCCTGAAGGCGTGATCCAGCTCGTCGAGATCACTCCCGAAGGCGTCGGCCGCAATGCCGCCGAGCTGCTGCGCAAGCTGAAGGCTCTGAAATATTGGCAGACCCACCCCGGCGAGGTTTGCCCCGCCAAGTGGGAAGAGGGTGAAAAGACCCTTGCGCCGTCGCTGGATCTTGTCGGCAAGATCTGACGTCAGAAGTGCTCTGGGGCCGCGAGATGGCGGCCCCCGCTAGCGAACAGACCCGAACAATTTCGGCCCGCCCGGTTTCGGGCGACAGGAGGACTGTGTCATGCTCGAACCCGCGATGAAGGAACAGCTCAAGGCCTATATGGCCAATATCCGCGAGCCGATCGAACTGGTCGCCTCGCTGGACGATGGCGCCAAGTCGACGGAGCTGAGCGATCTTCTCGACGAGATCACTTCGCTTTCCGACAAGGTGGGTGTATCTCGCGAGGGTCAGGACGCGCGCAAGCCATCTTTCCTGATCCGCCGCACCGGCACTGACATCCGCGTTAGTTTCGCGGGTATCCCGCTGGGCCATGAGTTCACATCGTTGGTGCTCGCGCTGCTTCAAGTGGGTGGACATCCGCCCAAGGTCGAACCGGAGCTGATTGAACAGGTTCGGAGCCTCGAAGGCGATTATCGTTTCGAGACCTACTTCTCGCTTTCCTGCCAGAATTGCCCAGATGTCGTGCAGGCGCTCAATCTTATGAGCGTGCTCAATCCGCGCATTTCCCATGTCGCGATAGATGGCGCGCTGTTCAAGGAAGAGGTCGATGGCCGCAAGGTGATGGCGGTGCCGACCGTGTTCCTCAACGGCGAGATGTT
>CAYOZY010000277.1:0-2668 GCA_964408525.1 uncultured Sphingobium sp.
GCTGATGGATTTCGCCGAGAAAGCGGGCGCTTCGGTGATCGTGCGCGGCCTGCGCGCCGTCGCCGATTTCGAATATGAATATCAGATGGCGGGCATGAACCAGCAGATCAACGACAAGGTGGAAACGGTTTTCCTGATGGCGGACGTGTCGCTGCAACCGATTGCGTCGCGCCTCGTCAAGGAAATCGCGCTCTATGGCGGGCCCATCGACCGCTTCGTCAGCCCAAGCGTGCGTGACGATGTAGCAGCCCGCGTCGAAAAACTCGGACGCAAAGGATCATGACGATCATTTGCGGTTCAGTATTCGTCGCTTATCGCGCATAAGACACACAGATTCGTACCCCGGAGAGAATTCATGAGGCTCAAGACGTTTTTCCGTCCGCTTCTCGCATCGTTGTTGATCGCAGGTCTGGCAGGTGCAAACACGGCCCATGCACAGGGCGGCAAGGCGCAGGCCGAAGAAATGGAAAAGGCCGAGCGCGCGGCCAGAGCAGCGCAGCAGGCCGAAGAACTGCGCAAGGAAGGCCCGCGCAAGACCCCGCCCGCTTCCATTGCGCTTGATCCCGCCAATGTCTGGGTGTTGCAGCTCTCGACCGGCGGCACCGTGCGTATCCAGCTTCGCCCCGATGTCGCGCCGGCCCATGTCGGGCGCATCAAGGAACTGACCGGGCGCGGATTTTACAACGGATTGGTCTTTCACCGCGTGATCGACGGCTTCATGGCGCAGGGCGGCGACCCGCAGGGGGATGGCACCGGGGGTTCGACCGAGCCGGATCTCAAGGCGGAGTTCAACGATCTGCCCCATGTGCGCGGCGCCCTCTCAATGGCGCGTTCGGCCAGCGAAGACAGTGCCAACAGCCAGTTCTTCATCATGCTTATGCCGCGCATGCAGCTCGACCGGAAATATACGGTGTTCGGCCGGGTGATCGAAGGCATGCAATATGTCGATGCGATCCCGAAGGGCGAACCGCCGGCCGAACCCGCGAAGATCGTTTCCGCGCATATGGAAGCCGCCGGGGGCTAGACGCTTCCTGGCCCGATGCGGGCTTTTCGATGGATGTAGGCCTGTTCGATTTCGATCTGCCGCAAGAGCGGATCGCGCTGCGCCCTGCCCAGCCACGCGACAGCGCCCGTATGCTGGTGCTCGACGGGGCGGGAACGCATGACGGAAATGTGCGCGATCTGCCCGCCATATTGCGCGCCGGGGATTGCCTCGTGTTCAACGACACCCGCGTCATCCCGGCCCAGCTCGAAGGGCGGCGCGGCGAGGCGAAAATCGGCGCGACGCTGCACAAGCGCATCGACCTGCGCCGCTGGCAGGCGTTTGTGCGCAACGGCAAGCGGCTGCGCATCGGCGAACGCGTCGATTTCGGGCCGGGCGTCACCGCGCTCGCCGAAGCGCGGGATGACGAAGGCGGCTTCACCCTGCTTTTCGAAGGCGAGGAGCCGGTCGAGCTGCTGCTGGAACGGGCGGGCACCATGCCCCTGCCGCCCTATATCGCAGGGAAGCGCGCCGTCGACGAGCGCGACCGCAGCGATTATCAGACCATGTTCGCCGCGCGCGACGGCGCCGTCGCCGCCCCCACCGCCGCGCTGCACTTCACGCCGGAACTGGTGGCGGCTCTCGGCGATGCGGGCGTCGCCACCGAGACCGTGACGCTTCATGTCGGCGCAGGCACCTTCCTGCCCGTCAAGGCCGACGACACCGACGCCCACAGGATGCATGCCGAATGGGGGAGCATCGATGCTGACACGGCCGCGCGGCTGAACGCTGTGCGCGCAATGGGCGGTCGGATCATTGCCGTGGGCACGACCTCGCTGCGGGTGCTGGAAAGCGCGGCGGACGAAGCGGGCGCGCTGCACGGCTGGGCCGGCGAGACACGCATCTTCATTACGCCCGGCTACAGCTTTCGCGCCATTGACGGCCTGATGACCAATTTCCACCTCCCCCGCTCCACGCTGTTCATGCTGGTCAGCGCGCTGATGGGACTGGAGCGGATGCAGGCGGCCTATGCCCATGCCATTCGTCAGGGCTATCGGTTTTATTCCTATGGCGACGCCAGCCTGCTGCTGCCGAGACGATAGAGCGGAAGATGTTTTCGTAGGCACCCACCGGCGCTCCCATCATTCGCAACGCGGGAGGTGCCTGCCTGCATGTGCGGCAAAATATCCTGCTCAAGCTGGGTTCTGTTCACGATGCCATCGAAATATACGAGCGAGAGGCCGCCGCCGCGCCCGGTATCGGTGGGGATCGCCGCTGGACCCGGCGATGTGTCTCACACAAGAGGAGATATTCGGGCCGGTCTGCAACATCATACCGTTCGACCGGGAAGAACAGACGATCGCCATGCCAATGGGGCCTTTCATGGTCTCACGTTCGGGCTGTGGACAGCCGATGCCGGTCGCGCTCACCGTGATGCGAGGGCGATCCGGGCGGAAACGGTCTGGATCAATTCCTCGCGGTATCTGCGTGCATCGGTGCCTTATGGCGGATTCAAGCTGAGTGGGCTGGGCCGCGAGAACGGTCCGGAAGGCCTGGACGCTTTTCTGGAAACACGCGCCGTAATCATGAGCCTGACCGGAACCTACCCAGACCCCTACACTTAGGCCGTGAATTCATAAATAGGATTTCCCCGGGGCTGGATTTGTGATTCAGCGTTGGCATGAG
>CAYOZY010000278.1:0-2646 GCA_964408525.1 uncultured Sphingobium sp.
ATGTCGGCGCGGGTTCGGGCGGCACACGCAATATTTGCGGCAACACGCATTATCATGTCGATCTGGAGGCCGAACTCGCGGACCTGCACGGCAAGGAAGCCGCGCGGCTCTTCACTTCGGGCTATGTCTCGAACGAGGCGACGCTGGCAACACTCGCCCGTCTGCTGCCCGGCTGCATCATCTTTTCTGACGAGCTGAACCACGCCAGCATGATCGCGGGCATCCGCAATTCCGGCTGCGAGAAGCGCGTGTTCCGCCATAATGACCTCGATCATCTGCGCGAACTGCTCGCCGCCGAAGACCCGGATGCCCCCAAGCTGATCGCGTTCGAGAGCGTCTACTCGATGGATGGCGATGTCGCGCCGATCGCCGCGATCTGCGATCTTGCCGATGAATTTAACGCGCTCACCTATTGCGACGAGGTGCACGCGGTTGGCATGTATGGTCCGCGCGGCGGCGGCATCACCGAGCGTGACGAAGTGGCGGGACGCGTCACCATCATAGAGGGCACGCTGGGCAAGGCGTTCGGCGTGATGGGCGGCTATATCACCGCCGACAGGATGATCGTTGATTGCATCCGCAGCTATGCGCCGGGTTTCATCTTCACGACCTCGCTGTCGCCCGTGCTGGTCGCGGGCGTGCTGGCGGCGGTTCGGCATTTGAAGCAGTCCAGCGAGGAACGCGAAGGCCAGCAGGCGTCAGCCGCGAAGCTCAAGGTGCTGATGGCGGACGCGGGCCTGCCCGTCATGCCGTCGGTCACCCATATCGTGCCGCTGATGGTGGGCGATCCGGTCAAGGCCAAGAAGATCAGCGATATATTGCTCGCCGAATATGGCGTTTATGTTCAACCGATCAATTACCCCACCGTGCCGCGCGGCACGGAGCGGCTGCGCTTCACCCCCGGTCCCGCGCACAGCGAAGCGATGATGATCGAGCTGGTTGCCGCGCTGGTGGAAATCTGGAGCCGGATGGAGCTGGAGCTGGCGAAAGCGGCCTGAAAAGCTCCGGCCTATCCGGTTGACTGCCGCCGGTCGGTCAGCGCGAAGGCGAGTATCACCGTCAGGCACAGGATTGTCAGCGCGAAGCCCAAGCGCAGGCTGCCAGCCCAATCGGCGAGCCATCCCGTCGCCGCCGGAATGATAGCGCCGCCAACCACCGACATGATCAAAAGCGAGCTGCCCGCCTTGGTCAGTGGACCCAGATCGCGCACGCCCATCGCGAAAATCGTGGGGAAGATGATCGATGTGAACAGGCTGGTCAGCCAGATCGCTCCGATCGACACATATCCCCCTGCCACCATGCCGGTGAGCACGAGCAGAATCGTTACCAGCGTGGAGAAAGCAAGCAACCGCGCCGGAGCGATCCGGTCCAGATTGAGAATGAACCCGCCCAGCAAGCGCCCGATCATCAGCGCGGCCAGGCTGCCCGACAACAGGAAGGCAGCCGTCTTTTCCGGGAATTGCGGCACCATCTCCAGGCTGAAATCGATAAAATAGCTCCACAGCGTGACCTGCGCGCCGATATAGCAGAATTGCGAGGCGACCGCGAAAAGCAGACGCCGGTTCTTCAGCACTTGCAGGACCCCATTGCTTTCTCCGTCCTCCTCACCCGGAGGCGCAGGCAACCGGGCAAAATAAAAAATCACCGCAAGCGCGATGACGATCAGGGCGACAACGAGATAGGGACCCTTGACCGCCTGCGCTTCGGATAACCGGTAGGCTTCAACCGCCGCCGGACCCATGGCCTGCATTTCGGCCGCGCTATGTTCTACGCCGGAGAGGATAAACAAGCCGCCGACCATCGGGCCGAGGATTGAGCCAAGGCCGAAAAAGGCTTGCGCTATGTTGAGCCGCGCGGCGCCAGTGCGAGGATCGCCCATCACCGCTATATACGGGTTGGCGGCGGTTTCCAGACAGGCCAAGCCGCAAGCAATCGTGAAAAGTGCACACAGAAATACCCCAAATATGCGTGCATCGGCGGCGGGAAGGAACAACAGCGCCCCCATAGCATAAAGGGTGAGGCCGGTAATGATCCCCGCCTTGTAGCCAGCCCTGCGCATCAGGATGCCTGCGGGAATCGCGGCAACGAAATAGCCGGCATAAAAGGCGGACTGGATAAGTCCCGACTGACCGCGAGTGAGGTCAAGCGCCTTCTGGAAATGCCGCACGAGAACATCGTTGAGGCTGTTGGCGAGCGCCCAGGAAAAGAACAGGCTCGCAACGAGCAGGAATGCGACGCGCTTGCCCCGATCGATCAATGCCGGACGATCAGTCTGACCGCCAATTGACGTGGGGTTCCCGTGCGCCATATATCCTCCATCCGCTGTTCACTGCTTATAAGTGCATACAGTATTAGCGGGCGCGGAGATTTTGCGCCAATCATTTATGAAGCGAACGGATTCAGCCCAGCGCAGCCTGTTTTTCGTCAGCCAGCCGGTCCAGCTCCGCGCGGCTCATCTTCGCCGCCTGCGTCTTGAGCTGGCCGCAAGCCGCCGCGATATCCCGCCCGCGCGGGGTGCGCACCGGCGCCGAAATGCCGGACTGGAAGATGATCTCGGAAAAGCGCTTCACCCGCTCCGGTGTCGAACACTCATAGATCGCACCGGGCCAGGGGTTGAACGGGATCAGGTTGACCTTGGCCGGGAGC
>CAYOZY010000279.1:0-2635 GCA_964408525.1 uncultured Sphingobium sp.
CCCGCTCCCCCGTCGGGCCGCGCACCAGGGCCACCACCGGCGCGCCCGTCTCGATGAGCGGGAAGAAGGCGAACGCCCAAGCCCCGCTAAGCGCTGCACCGATCATGAAGGGTATGCGCCGGCCCCATCGATCCGAAATCCAGCCGCTGAGGATGAGGACGGGTATCATCAGCGCGCTCGCGCCGACGACTGACCCCAGCATCAGTTCCCGAGACAGGCCGAGTGTCCCGGTCCCATAAGCGACGGAATAGGTGATGATGATGTAGAAGCACACATTGTTCGCGATGAAGGCGCCGCCCGCGAGCAGGAGCTGCTTGGGGTGCCGCAGCGCAACTTCCAGCACCGGAGAGCGCCCGCGCTTGGGCGATTCGACCATGTGGTCGGCGGATTCCTCGATGCGGAAGTGAACGAAGACACCGATGAATACCAGGATCAGGCTGAGCAGGAATGGGATGCGCCAGCCCCAGATCGCGAAATCCTCCTTGGGCAGAAGATAGGTGACGAGCAGGAACACCATGTTGGCGAGGATCACGCCAAGCGGCACGCCGACCTGGACGAAACTGCCGTAATAACCCTGCTTGTCTCGGGGAGCGGATTCGATCGCCAGGAGCGCGGCGCCGCCCCATTGCCCCCCGATCGCCAGCCCCTGCAACAGCCGCAGCACGATGAGAAATAGCGGCGCAACGATACCCACCTGATCATAGGTCGGAAGCACGCCGATCAGCGCGGTCGACAGGCCCATCAGGATCAGCGCGAAGACCAAAGCTCGCTTGCGGCCGATGAGATCGCCGAAATGGCCGAACAAAACGCCTCCGAGCGGGCGGGCGATAAAGCCGATGGCGAATGTCGCGAACGCGGCAAGCTGGGCCACGAACAGCGGAAGGTCGGGCCGAAAGAAGAGCTTCGGAAAGACCAGGGCGGCCGCCGTCCCGTAAATGAAGAAGTCGTACCATTCGACCGCGGCGCCGGCCGATGACGTGAGCGCCACTTTGGTGATGTCTCTGCCGCCCGGCGCGTCGGCCGATTGCTGCGCAGATTGTGTTTCGACTGCCATCTGGATGACATCCTCGCCTGCCGCCACCGCTGTTCGGTGATCTGGAACGCGAAGCATAACGCGGCCTGCGCCACCCGCAAGTCACTCACTTGTGTGATAGTCAATTTTAAGTTCCGAACGCCAACGGGCCATCGTTCCGCGCGGCTCGCGGATGATCGATATGGCGTCGCGAGTCGTGCGCTGAACCGTCCGGCGGCTACTTGTTTTCTTCTCGCTCGGCCTTCCGCGCAGCGCAGACCGCCCGAAACCCGCCGGCCATGAATGTCGCCATGCGCTTCTTCACCGCCAGGAAATCGTCGGATCGGCACAGGCCATGCGACAGCTTGTCGATCCGGCCCGTCCGCGCGAGCGTCAGCATCAGCGCGCCGGTCACGAAGTGATAACCCCAGAAGATGTCGTCTTCTTCGCAATCGGGCAACGCGCGCTTCAGCAAGTCGATCAGGCGCAAGACGACCGGATCGAAATGCTGGTCCATCAACTCCGCGCCCCATTCCGGCGTGTTGGCGACCTGGGCGCCCAGGGCGGCATAGTTCTTCCACCCCTCGCCGCCCTCTATGTAGAGATCGAGGTCGGTATCGAGAAACGCGTGCAGCGCACCTTCGACCGTCGGCCGGCCTCCGGTTTCCCGGTCATAATCCTCCAGAACCTTCATCCGCCGTTCGCTGGTAACTTCGGCGCGTCGGGCGAAAACGGCATCGAACAGCGCACGCTTGTCGGCGAAATAGTAATTGAGCAACGTATGATGCACGCCGACTTGCTTGGCGACGTCCTTCAGCGTCACGCCATAGAGTCCATGGCGCGAAAACAGGTACTCGGCCGTATCGAGGATCTGCTCGATCGTCTCCGCGCGCTGCTCCGCTTTGGTGCTCGGTTTGCGCTTGCTCGCCCGACCTGTGCTGGCGGCGGCCCTACTACGCGCGGTGGGCGGGGACGATGATTTTACCTGAGTCACCCATTCTTCCTTCTGTCCGGTCATGCTCCTCTCAATTTAGTCCACCGGACGTCAAGCTTCGAAGAAAGCGACAATGGTGCCTCGCGCATTCGAAACACCGCCAAAACAGTGCGGTGCAATTATCCGTCAGTGCTGGATCGCCATGGTTGGCAAATCGTGGCCGGCACTCGCGAGTTCACGCTCGGCCTGCATGAAACCATAAGCGGGAACAATCTCCCCCGCTCGCTCGGCAACTTCGGTCCAGGCGGTGACCACACGCTCGGCGCCGTCAGCACCCGCATCACCGACATATATCCCATGGGTGAGCGTAACGTTGGCCTGAGCGAAATGGCCGGCGCCGGCGCACAGGATGGTCCGTGACGGCGCCTCGTCTCGCACGAGCGCGAACAGGCCGGGACTGACCAGTTCCGGGGACAATTGGGTCAACGCCGCGGGCGACAGCACGCCCTCGGTCATTTGCGTGGCGGCGGTGGGCGCGAGGCAATTGACGCGAATGCCGTATCGTTCGCCTTCCAGGGCGAGCGTCTGCATCAGGCCGACCAGCGCCATCTTGGCGGCGCCGTAATTCGCCTGACCAAAATTGCCATACAGGCCGGAGGACGACGTCGTCATCACGATACGCCCGTAGC
>CAYOZY010000280.1:0-2632 GCA_964408525.1 uncultured Sphingobium sp.
ACGCTCCAGCACCTTGGCCTCGTTCGCGGGGCGTTTCATTGCCTTGAGGACGGACGGCGCGGCATGCTGGAACGGAATGTCGAGATAGGGCGTTAGCTTGCCCTCCGCCATCAGCGGGATGACCTGATCGACATGAGGGTAGGGATAGACATAGTGGAGCCGGGTCCAGACACCCAGATGGCCCAGTGCCTCGGCCAGATCGGTCATGTGCGCGCGCACTTCGCGGCCACGCCATTCGCGCGTTTCGTGGCGAATATCGACACCATAGGCCGAAGTATCCTGGCTGATAATCAGCAGCTCCCTCGTGCCTGCCTCCACCAGCTTTTCCGCCTCGCGCAGCACCGCGTCCACCCGGCGCGAGACGAGGTCGCCACGCAAGCTGGGGATGATGCAGAAGGCGCAGCGATGATTGCAGCCCTCTGAAATCTTGAGATAACTGTAGTGCCGGGGCGTGAGCTTGAGGCCGCCTTCAGGCACCAGATCGACGAACGCATTGGGGACGGGCGGCGAAGCCTCGTGCACAGCATTCACTACTGCCTCATATTGATGCGCACCGGTGACGGCGAGCACTTGCGGGAAGCGCTGGCGGATCAACTCCGCCTCATTGCCCATGCATCCGGTGACGATGACGCGACCGTTCTCGGCGATCGCTTCGCCGATGGCTTCGAGGCTTTCCTCCTTGGCGCTGTCGAGAAAGCCGCAGGTGTTGACCAGCACGACATCGGCCCCGGCATAATCGGGCGAGAGCGCATAGCCATCCGACCGCAACTTGGTGAGGATGCGCTCGCTGTCCACCAATGCCTTGGGGCAGCCCAGCGATACCATGCCGACTTTGGGGGCGGGAGGGAATTTCGTTGCCATGATCGCGCCGCGCATAGTCGCTCACGCAAGGAAAGTCACGCGCTGCGATGAGGCGCGACGTTCTCAATAACTCGTAAACCCTAATCGCTTATTATCGGACAAGATATTCGATTTGGAATGATAATGTTCACAAAACGGGAAGCGCGAATATCGGTCATGCTGCCTGTCCGCATCCGGCTGGATTCGGGCTGGACGGACGGCTGTATCCGCAATGTTTCCTCGCGCGGCGTGCTGTTGCAGATCAGTTCTCCGCCGCCCAAGGGCAGTTATATCGAAATCCGCCGGCGCGATGTCGTCATCGTCGGGCAGGTTCGTTGGCTGGGGCAGGATTGCTGCGGCCTGCGAACGCAGGACAAGGTGCCGGTCGAACATCTTATGGCGAACAGAGACGGGGCCGCGCCGAATACGCCCAAGCCCGGCGACAAAGACTTTGTGGATCGTCGCGCGACTGCGCGCGTCATGACGCCACAGGAAGCCGCCGAGCAAAACCGGCTCAGGGCCAGAATATTCGAGAAAGCGGTGCTGGTTGCCGCCGGTGTTTGCGGCGCGCTGGTTATAGCCACGCTGATGTTCGAGACGCTTCAGAAGTCGATCGGCGTTGTCACCGCGCATCTGTAGCCCAGTTGATTGTGGATCGGTTCAGGCGAAGGCCTGCGCGAGTGCACTCATCGAGTCGTCATGGGTCAGGTCGAAATGCAGCGGCGTGATGCTGATATAGCCGTCGCGAATGGCGGCGAGATCGGTGCCATCCGGCGCCTGCGCCTCCTTCATGTCCAGCCCGAACCAGTAATAGCTGTATCCGCGCGGATCCTTGCCCTGAATCACATAGGTCATGTCGACATCATGAAAGCCCTGCCGCGCGACGCGGATGCCCTTGACGGCGCCGGGATCGATGGCCGGGAAATTCACATTGATGAGCTTGCGATGGCCAAGCTCGATGTCGATAAGCTTGCGCACCACCCGTTCGCCCCAGACTTCCGCGCAGGCGAAGGGGACATCGTCGGCCATGCCCTCCTTCGAATAGACCTGACTGAGGGCGATGGAGGGGATGCCCGAAATCGCGCCCTCCATGGCGGCGGAAACCGTGCCCGAATAGGTGACATGCTCGGCGAGATTGGCTCCGCGATTGACACCCGAAAGCACGAGATCGGGCGGGCAATCCTTCATTAGATGGCTGATCGCCATCATTACGCTGTCGGTCGGTGTGCCGGTGACGCTGAAATGCTGTTCGCCATGCTTACGCAAGCGCAGGGGGCGAGTGAGCGTCAGGCTGTGGCCCGCGCCCGATTGTTCCTCCGATGGCGCGACGATCCATATGTCGTCGGATATGGCGCGCGCGATCTTCTCCAGAACCTTCAGGCCGGGGGCATGAACGCCATCATCGTTGGTGAGGAGTATTCTCATTTGCTGCGTGGCTCCAGCCTGTTCATGCCGCCCATATAGGGGTGCAATATTTCGGGGATAAGAACGCTGCCGTCCGCCTGCTGATAATTTTCCAGCACGGCTACGAGCGTGCGTCCGACAGCAAGGCCGGAGCCATTCAGCGTGTGCAGGAAGCGCGTGGTCTTCTCGCCTTCGGGCTTATAGCGGGCGTTCATGCGCCGCGCCTGAAAATCGCCGCAGTTGGAGATGGAGCTGATCTCGCGATAGCAGTTCTGGCTGGGCAGCCAGACTTCGAGATCGAAGGTCTTGCGCGCGCCAAAGCCCATATCGCCGGTGCAAAGCAGCATCTTGCGATACGGCAGACCAAGCGCTTCGAGGATGCCCTCGG
>CAYOZY010000281.1:0-2572 GCA_964408525.1 uncultured Sphingobium sp.
AACAGCTCGCGCAGCGGCTCGACCAGCTTCATGTCCATGCGCTCGGGCAGGCCGCCGACGTTGTGGTGGCTCTTGATCGTCACCGAAGGCCCGCCGGTGAAGCTGACGCTCTCGATCACGTCGGGATACAGCGTGCCCTGAGCGAGGAAATCCGCCCCGCCGACCTTGCGCGCTTCCTCCTCGAACAGGTCGATGAACGCCTTGCCGATGAACTTGCGCTTGGCTTCGGGATCGGTGACGCCCGCAAGACCGCCCAGGAACATTTCCGAAGCGTCAACATGCACGAGGTTGATGCCATAATGCTGGCGAAAGAGGGTGACGACCTGTTCGGCCTCGTTCATCCGCATCAGGCCATGATCGACGAACACGCAAGTGAGCTGGTCGCCGATCGCCTCATGGATCAACACCGCCGCCACCGCGCTATCGACGCCGCCTGAAAGGCCGCAAATCACCCTTCCCTGCCCCACAAACTCGCGGATTTCAGCGATCTTGGTCGCGCGGAACTCCGCCATGGTCCAGTCGCCCGCGCAACCGCAGACGTGGCGCACGAAATTGGCGATCAGCTTGGCGCCATCCGGCGTGTGCACCACTTCGGGGTGAAACTGCATCGCATAAAATTGCTTCGCCTCGTTGGCGACGATGGCATAGGGAGCGCCCTCGCTTTGCGCCACCACCTCGAAGCCCTCGGCGAGGCGCGTCACCTTGTCGCCATGGCTCATCCAGACCTGATGCTTTTCGCCCGCGCGCCAGAGGCCGTCGAACAGCTTACAGGGCGCTGTAATGTCGATGAAGGCGCGGCCGAATTCGCCGCCGTCGCCGCCCTCGACCTTGCCGCCAAGCTGCTCCATCATCGTCTGCTGGCCATAGCAGATACCGAGAACCGGCACTCCCGCGTCGAAGAAATGCTGCGGCGCGCGCGGGCTATCCTCCCACATCACCGAGGACGGGCCACCGGAAAGGATGATGCCGCTGGGCCGCATCCGCTCATAGGCTTCAGCGGCAGAGGAAAAGGGCGCGATCTCGCTATAGACCCCCGCCTCGCGCACCCGGCGGGCAATGAGCTGTGTCACCTGGCTGCCAAAATCGACGATGAGGATCGACTGGTGGCTGCTGGCAGGCGCGGTCATGGGAAGCGGCTTTCCGGGCTGGGGCGATTTCGAGCGGAACGAACCTTCTCACGACTCGGAAATCACGACGAACAAACAACGAGGACGAGACAGCCGGTTAAGCCGCTCGCCCTCGCCTGTCCAGTGCCCTGCCGATATTCAGGCGGCCGAATCCGTCACATAGACATGCGCGACCCGCCCGCCCTGCACATCGCAGGAAAAGCGCTTGGTGGTGCCGCTCTTGTCCTGATAGTTGCGGCGCTGCTCCAGCCGGCCCTCGACATCCCAGCCATTGGTGCCGGAAGCGCGCGGCCGCTCGACATCGACGATTTCCGCATAGCCGCCGCCATCGCGTTCGGCCTTGTCGCGCGCCGCAGATGCGCATGCATTGACAGCCTCATCCTCGCTGCGCGCATCGCCATAATCATCGCGACGATCATCATAGCGCCGGTCGTCATAGCGCGGCTCGCTGCTGCGCGGATAAGGCTCGGACCTGCTCTTCTTTTCCTTGCTGGCGGCGGAGGCGATGACCGCGACCGCGCCGATCAGGGCGGCGATGCCGATCACCTCGCCCGCATCAAGCCTGTCCCGATGCCGATAATGCCGGTAATGGCGCCCATAGCCGTAACCGCCATAATAGCCGCCGGGATAGCCATAGCCGCCGCGATAGCCTCCATGGTTGCCATAGTTGCGCGCCATTGCCGGAGCAGCGCTCGCGCCCAGCATCGCGACGGCGCTGACCAGACCAACCGCCATGCGCATCTTCAACCCTGATTTCCGCATCATCCTGCTCGCCTTTCACCCAGACCCGCCTGCAACGGCGATCCTTGCCGCAGTATCACCGCGCCACTGTCTGTTGCCTGAACGGCGCCCGCGCCATCCCGACAGGGACGTAAACATATGTCACGCCACCGATGGCGCATCTATGGCTGCCCCTGTGCGCCATCCGAGGCGTGGATTTTCAATCCGGTCCAATGTGCAAGAAAGGCGTAGCTGTCGGCATATTCGTCGATGACCTTGTCCGTAGGCTTGCCCGATCCATGGCCCGCGCGCGTCTCGATGCGGATGAGGCGCGGCCTGTCGCCCAGCCTCGCCGCCTGCAGCGCGGCGGCATATTTGAAGCTGTGCCCCGGAACGACCCGGTCGTCGGTGTCGGCGGTGGTCACGAGGATCGCGGGATAGTCCACCCCCTCGCGAATATTGTGATAGGGCGAATAGGAACGGAGCACCCGGGAATCGGCCTCCCGGTCCGGGTAGCCATAGTCATCGACCCAATAGCGGCCCGCGGTGAACTTGTCGAAGCGCAGCATGTCCATCACGCCGACTGCGGCATTGCCGGCAGCGAACAGGTCGGGCCGCTGGTTGACCACCGCGCCGACCAGCAGGCCGCCGTTCGATCCGCCCTGGATCGCGAGCCCGCCCTTGGGGGTGATGCCCTGCGCGATCAGGTATTCGCCGGCAGCGAT
>CAYOZY010000282.1:0-2540 GCA_964408525.1 uncultured Sphingobium sp.
CGACTGATGGTCGACCCATGGCCGCCCTTTCAGGGTCGCCGGATCATAGCGCGCCAGACCCGACCGGAACTGCTCGAATATCGTATGGATTCGCGCGAGCCCCAGCGGTGAGCGGTCGTCAAGCTGCGCGCGCGCGCCTGCCCGCGCACCCACGTCCAGGCCCGTCAGCGTCAACAGCTGGGGCATTGCGTCGAGGACCTGGTCCATCACTGCATCGAGAAGGCTCTCCAGCCCCTGGTCTGCGCCGGCCCGCGCGGGCCAGGCCGGAATGACGGCAGCGGCAAGCGCAGCCGCGATGAATTCCCTTCGACCAACCCTGACAGTCATCTGATCCCCCGATAAATAGCTCTGCGAAACGGAAGGGGCAGGCGCGTGCGATGCCGGGCCGTACCTTCCAGTGTTTGCAGCAGCGCCCGCCTTCGCATGCCGCGACGTCGCTGGGAGACGCGCACGCGACCGGTATTCGAAGCGCTGCTTCCATCAGGACTGGAAAAGACCGGCATTCTCATCGCCCGCGACGTCACGCCCGGACCGACGCCCGCAAGCCGACGAAAACAGGGCGATGATCACCCACGAAACATGCGCGGCGGCTACGGGACGAACGCATCTTCATAGCGGCACGCTGAACCGGGTCTTTGCTGCCGCAATTGCACCTTCCCGCTTGTAGAAGCGGATCGCCCGTTCGTTCCAGGCCGGCGTCTGCCACTCCAGCCGGTCGGCGCCGCCCGCCCGCGCTGCCCCGTGCGCATGCGCCAGGAGCGCCCGGCCTATCCCGGCACCCCTGCAGGCGTCGCTTACGAAAAGGCAATCGAGATGCGCCCAGTACCTGCCCCGCCAAAGCGAGAAATCGGTCGTCAGGGCGACGTAGCCCAGAAGGTCCGGCGCGGAAGCGACCCAGACCCGGACCGGAGCATGGACGCTCGCCAGCAATTCGCCGAGCTGTCGCTCACCTATACTGGCACGCGTGCGCTCAAATTCAGCATGGGCGTGGATCAACGCGAGGAGGGCGCGAGCGTCCTGCGGAGCGGCACGGCGGATTTCGAAGCTCATCCAGCCGATCCGATCCGCCACGCAATCCCGCGGCCGGACATCCCGCCCAAGGGATGCCGACGACGATTTGCGCTCCTACGGACAGGAAGAATCATGGACCTCGCTCCTTCCCGTCCATCGGAGCGCGGGGCGAGCGGCGGCACAATTGGCGCAAAAGCCAATCTACATGAATATCACGCCAATCGTCTTCATATGCAGGCAAGCCCACACTTCCGGAATTTACGATCAGCTTCCGTTGTTGTCTGCCAGCCGTTCCATGATGACTCAATGAGCGGCTGCTTAAGGTTCGATCTGGGGGTCATAAGGGGCTTCAAACCGAACGCTCTTCACCTGAGGAAGGTGCCTACAGAGAGCTCTTCGTTCCGGCGCGCGCAAAAAGCTCCGAAAGTCGTTCTGGGCAGTCGCCAAGTCGCTCTGCTGCAATATGTGCGATGCAAGCAACGCCTTTTGAAGATTGGGGACATATAGGCGGATGAGGTTTAAACGGTATGCGGCATCGGCGATCGCCGCCTGAACCCGACCGCGTTCCTCAAAAGAAAGGGGACGACGCTGTCCGACGAGCACATGAAGTTGCGCCCAATCGTCGAGTTCCTGGTTGTTCGCCCTTCCAATAACATCAGCAGCGGCCGCAATGCGCGAGATTAGCAGCAAGTCCGCACGCGGAAATTTGACTGCAACTTGCGAGGAAACCGTGCTCGACCAGCTCACCGGATACCAAACGCGAAGCGGCGGTGTGCCGATCTGCGTGATCGCCGGAAAGGCAGAGGGAAAGCGTGCCAAATATTGAAGTTCGCCGAGCCGCGCTCGCGCGCACGCATCATATGCCCGCCGTTCGCTCGAGAACACCAGTAGTGAGACGAAATCTTGGCGAAGGGCCTGCTTTGCCTCATCGACGTCTCTCTGCCAGCGCCAAGCTTCAATCGATTGCTCTGCGGCCAAGGCGATCAGGACACCGAGCACAATGATGCCGACCTCCCCCAAAAATTCGCGCCAGCCATGGAGCGGCTTTGGCACCCGAATATGCATGGTGGCTCTCCACTTGCGCTTCTTGACGGGGCGGCGCGTCACTTAACGGTAACCGCCTCCGCAGTTGGTCGCGGCATCGAGATCCAAAGAATCAATGCGGCTACCTTCCAGTGTTTGCGGCAGCGCCCGCCTTCGCATGCGGCGACGTCGCTGGGAGACGCGCATGCGACCGGCACTTGAAGCGCTGCCTCCATCAGGACTGGAAAAGACCGGCATTCTCATCGCCCGCGACGTCACGCCCCGGACCCACGCCTGCAAGCCGACGAAAACAGGGCGATGATCACCCACGAACATGCGTGGCAGCTATGGGGACGAACGCACTTCACAGCAGCGGCCGCGCCTTCACGCCGGTAGAACCGGATGGCGCGTTCGTTCCAGGGCACTACTGGCGCAAAAGCCAGGATGCATGAATATCACGCCGGTCGGCGGACTCTTCTTCTTGAGTCGATCAGGCCGCGCGGTTC
>CAYOZY010000283.1:0-2538 GCA_964408525.1 uncultured Sphingobium sp.
TTCGCGATCCGGTGCGGCTAATTGCACATCTTCCGTCGGCTCAGGGAGATTACCCTCAAGATTCTTTGCGATGAAACCCAGTGTTCGCTGAATAAGATTGCCAAAGCTGTTCGCGAGGTCGCTGTTCGCCTTCATCACGATGGCTTCCGGGCTATAGCTGCCGTCGTTGCCGAACGGCACCTCTCTAAGCAGGAAATAGCGCAGCTGATCCACGCCAAATGCCTCCGCCAGTTCTAGCGGATCAGCGACATTGCCGACCGATTTCGACATTTTCTCGCCGCGATTGAGCAGGAAACCATGGCCGAACACCTGCTTAGGCAAGGGCAGCTTGGCGCTCATCAGGAAGGCCGGCCAATAGACAGCATGAAAGCGCACGATGTCCTTGCCGATGATATGCGTGATGTCGCCGCCTTCCGCCCAATAGCGAGCCATGCGCTCCGCGTCGTCCGGGTAGCCGCAGCCGGTCAGGTAGTTGGTGAGCGCATCGACCCATACATACATGACATGCCCGTCGCTGCCCGGCACCTTCACCCCCCAGTCGAAGCTGGTGCGCGAGACGGAAAGATCGGACAGCCCGCCTTCGACAAAGCGCATCACCTCGTTGCGGCGGCTTTCGGGCTGGATGAATTCGGGATGCTCGGTATAGAGCTTTAGCAACGGCTCCTGATAACGGGAGAGCCTGAAAAACCAGCTTTCCTCCACCGTCCACTCGACCGGCGTTCCTTGCGGCGAAAGCTTTGTGCCCCCTTCCCCCTCAGCCAGTTCCTTCTCATCGTAAAAGGCTTCGTCGCGAACCGAATACCAGCCTTCATAGCGATCTAGATAGAGGTCGTCATTCGCCTCCATCGCCTGCCAGAGCGCCTGACTGGCGCAATGATGGTCAGGCTCGGTGGTGCGTATGAAGCGATCATAAGAAATGTTAAGTTTATCATCCATTTCTTTGAAATAGGATGACATTTCCTGCGCAAGTTCAGCGGGAGATACGCCTCTGCCCCGCGCTGTCTGCGCCATTTTTAAGCCATGTTCGTCCGTGCCGGTCTGGAAGAACACATCCCGACCCATCATCCGCTGAAACCGGGCAAAGGCGTCGGTCGCGATCGCCTCATAGGCATGGCCGATATGCGGCCGCCCATTGGGATAGGAAATGGCGGTGGTGATCGTATAGGGCTTTGCCATGAAAACTCGCGAAGGCTTGGTATTGGCGTCTGTCTAGCCGCAGCGCAGCATCAGGCCAAGGCGTTTATGCGCGTCAGGCCGCTTCCATGCTTTTGTCAGCCAAAGCAGCAACATGCGTGCACAATTCGAAAACGGTAGCGGCGGGATCGAGGCTGATCGTGATGGCCTGCCCCGCCAAAGCTCGCGCGGCTTCCCAGGCGGAAAGCGCTGCGACAAGGCGATCTCCCCCCCTGTTTCTCGCCTGGGCGGCAATGAAGGACGGCGCCTGTTCCAGAAAGGCCTCATAGCGCGCGCGCGCTGCCTTGGCGGACAGCGCCTTGGCCAGAGCAATGCGCTCCCCATTGGCCGGATCGCCGGTCTTTGCGATGCGGGAGAGCGCATCGAGCATTTCGGCAACACCAAGCCCGGACAGTGCAAGCGCCCTGCCCGGCGAACCCCGACCGATATGCACTAGCTTCGTGCGTTCGGCGTCGCTCATTTCCGGTGCCGCGCCGCGCAGGGCGGCATCCATGTCATTGTCCCCCAGCGGAGACAGTCGCAGCATGCGACAGCGCGAACGAATGGTAGGCAAAAGCCGCGATGGCGCGTGGCTTATCAGAAGAAACACGACATCCCGCGGTGGCTCTTCCAGACTTTTGAGCAGCGCATTGGCCGCGCTTCGCTCCATATCGTCTGCGGCATCGATCAGGATCACCCGGCGCGCGGAAATGGAAGGCGCCGTGGACAAAAGCCTGCCCAGCCCGCGCACCTGATCGACCGAAATATTGCGCGCGAGATCGCCATTGTCGCGTTCGAGCCGCGCCAGTTCGGCATAATCCGGGTGGGTTCCCGCATAAAAAAGATGCGCTGCGGAGTGGTTGTCGGAAACCATACCGACATGTTCTTCCCCCGCCAGCAATGTCAGGGCGATCTGGCGCGCAAGGCTCCCCTTGCCGATGCCGGCGGGGCCGGCAAGTATCCAGCCATGATGCAGCCGTCCCGCACGGGCAGCGCTGAATATTTCGAGCGCAGCTTCATCATGGCCCCGGATACGCCTCATGGCAGCAGGTCCGAAATTGCTCCGACGATATGCCTGTTCACGATCTCTGGTGCACCGGAGGCATCGATCTGCCGGAAGCGCCGCGGCTCCGCTTCGGCATAGCGCGAAAATGCGGCGGCCACGCGCTCGTGAAACGACCGGCCTCGCGCCCCGAAGCGATCCGCCCGTCCAGCATCGCGCAGCGCGGCACGTTCTGCAGCGACATCGAGCGGCAAGGCGAGCAGCAGAGTTCTGTCAGGCATCAGGCCTTGCGAACCGATGCGGTGCGCCGCCATGACGTCATCATCCGCAAGGCCGCTGGCCCCGGCCTGATAGGCGCGATT
>CAYOZY010000284.1:0-244 GCA_964408525.1 uncultured Sphingobium sp.
GACGTCAACGGTGGACGAATAATCAACGACTTGGCCGTCCCAGGGACCTAATCGTGGATCCCTCTCCTCGCCGAGAAGCTCGTCATCGTCGTCGAAGGCTGTATTTTGCCGTCGCCGCTCTTGCGACTGCTTGAGGATCTCCTGGTAAGCTTCCGGATCGTAACGAGACTCGCTGCTCATCAGCGTCTCCTGCTCGCTTTTGATCGACTGACTACCAACAGCCACGCCGATTCGAACTCTCTTG
>CAYOZY010000284.1:254-789 GCA_964408525.1 uncultured Sphingobium sp.
AAAGCTCTCGCGCAGACCTCAAAGACTTCTTGCGCCTGCTTGACAAGCTCTCGCGTGGGAAGCACAACAAGAGCTCTCAGCCTTGTGACGACCCCTTGACTTATGTCCCGCACAATGGGCAGGGCATATGCGAGCGTCTTTCCGGAACCAGTCGCGGCAGAGACCAAGACATCTCCTGGGCGCTGTTTGCTCGTTGGCAGCAATAGCGGGATTGCGGCTGTTTGGACGGCGAATGCTTCTGGGAAACCTTTTTGCTCCAAAACACGTACGGCCTTTGGCAGAATTCCGAGGTCCTTGAAAGGGGCCCGCGTGTCTTGAGAGACACGGATTGGGTTCGCTAACCAGGGCGGCAGAGTGTCGTAGGTAGGCTTGACTTCTTCCTCCTCGACAACCTTGGGCTGTGGGAGGGGCTCTAGGCCGTGGAGCTCCTCTGGCTCCTGGTCGGAATCGTCTGCGTCTTTTGCGGCTTCTTGTGCCAGCTTGAGCGACTTGGCCTTGCGCTCGAGGACTGCCTTGTGCCGTGCATCTTCTTGTT
>CAYOZY010000284.1:812-2528 GCA_964408525.1 uncultured Sphingobium sp.
GCGATATCAGCATTTCCGTGTCGTCGGCATCGTGGTCCGCGTCAGCCATCGCAACATCGCCTTCCCCATCGGGCGCGCTCGCATCTTCAAGTGTCGTTTCCGGCTCCGGTGCGCCCTCAGCTTCAGGCTGGGATTGGGGCTCGGGCTCAGGCTCTCGACGTTTCGCCTTGTCCTTTTTCTTCTTCTGCTTCTCTTTCTTTATATCCTTCTTGGTGGCTTCCGGGGTGACCGCCCGTTCTTCCTCGTCGTCGGTCGCCTTCGCGGGGGCGGGCTCGGGGCGAGGTGCCTCATCACCGGAGTCGTCCGAGTCGGTCTCTGCTGCCCTCGTTCGTTGCTTGCGCTTCCGCCTATTCTTCTTCTTCTTGGGCGCGACATCGCCGGCCGGCTCGGCCGACATGGTGGCCACCCTTGCGGGGGTCTTTTCTTCCTCCGTCTTCTTCGTCTTCTTGGCTCCTTGCGGACGAGTCTCCTCCGCGTCCCGCTTGCGCTTGGGCTTCGGCGGACTAGGTTCGTCGTCAAAATACATCACGCTGGAAGACGGTTCCGTCTCAGGTCGCTCTGGCTTCGTCGGTACTGCTTTGGCCGGAGGGACGTAGCGGGCGTAGCTGGGGCCGTCGCTCGGCGCCGCGGCAGGAGAGTCGAGGACGGGGTTTGATCGAGCCGCTGCCGGCGAGGATGAGGGCGCCGAGGAAGGTTTTGAGCCTTTTGACGGCGGCACGTACCTCGCATACATGACGGCGTGACCAATTGGTCTGCGTGACGAGGACGTGGCTAACAAAGTGAAAGTGAGGACGGGCGCATGCGGCGGGCAGACGAAGCTGGTCCAAAAATTTAGGCGGTGGAGGGCCTTATCGTCGTTCTGCCGGACCCCACCGCCGGTCTTATCGCAGACCTACCACAGTTACCCCCTGGTTCAACCCGGCGGCAGGGACCTTTAGTTCGAATAGCAATGCTATTTGCACAGAGAAGAAGGTCTACTTGCAGCAAAGAAAGCAACGACAGGAACGAGAGCAACGAAGGCAACGAAAGCAACAAAAGCAACGAAAGCAACGAAGGCAACGAAAGCAACGAAAGCAGCAGCAGCAACTAAAGCAACGAAAGCAACCGGTTTAAAGCGAATTAAGCGTCACATGGAACATGACCGATCCTCCATGCAATTGTGTAATCTGGCCACTGATGCTGAGCGATTCTACCGGCGCGGCGGGCTGCGATGCGATGTAATTGAATGCATTGTGAAGTTGTGAGTCTTAGCTCTATGTGACTTCAATGGAAATGTCGGCGTGCGGTACAGCGCGCCTCTGCAGTCTCATGCCTGTCTCATGCCTGTAAGAGTACAGAGTACACCAAACATTTCTGGTGCGGCAGAGGTAGCCGTGCGAGCCCCTCAGAACAATTCAGAGCGCCTGTGCGAATAGACTTTTTGGTTGGTACGAATAGCGTTCAGTGTGTGGTGCCTGGATCGGCGTGCGGCGTGACCTGCTGTAATCGTTCAGTAGCCGCCTAAGCTACTTCGTACCTCGAATTCCAGACGCTCATTACACGTTCGCGTTCTTGAATCTCATGTCCACGCTCCGGCAGCCTACGCCGCGCTTTCGCCTGCGCCCACGCCAATGATGTTCGGCAGGTCGTCGAGCGTGGCCGGCTCGTCGGGCGTGCCGGCGCGGTGGTCGAGATTATACGTGCCGAGCGTCTCGCGGAAGAGCTTCTGGAACAGGT
>CAYOZY010000285.1:0-2510 GCA_964408525.1 uncultured Sphingobium sp.
TGGTGAAGCGCTCGCGCGGGGTGGCGAAGCAGCTCAATCAGGGCGTCACCCACCTGATGAAGAAAAACAAGATCGCCGTGCATATGGGCGAGGGCAAGCTGACCGGCAAAGGCAAGCTGTCGGTGATGAAGGACGGCAAGACCGAGGAGCTTTCGGCCAAACATATCATCGTGGCGACCGGTGCACGCGCGCGCGATCTGCCTTTCGCTCCTGCGGATGGCCATAAACCGGGGGGGCGCATCTGGACCTATCGCCACGCAATGACTCCGCCGGAAATGCCGACCAAGTTGCTGGTGATCGGATCGGGCGCGATCGGCATCGAGTTCGCCAGCTTCTATAATGACCTGGGTGCGGAAGTGACGGTCGTGGAGATGATGGACCGGATCGTGCCGGTCGAGGACGCCGACGTTTCGGCATTCCTCGAAAAGGCGCTGACGAAGCAGGGCATGACGATCATGACCGGGGCGGGGGTTGAGGAGATAAAGGCGGGCGCGAGCGGCGTATCCGCGAATATCAAGGCGAAGGACGGCTCGGTCGCGACATCCGAATTTTCCCACTGCATCGTCGCCGTCGGCATCGTTCCCAATAGTGAGAATATCGGGCTGGAAGCGCTGGGCGTTGAGCAGATCAAGGGCCATATCAAGACGGACGGCTTGTGTCGTACCAATGTCGAGGGTCTGTGGGCGATCGGCGACATTACCGCGCCGCCATGGCTGGCGCACAAGGCCAGCCATGAGGGCGTAATCGCCGCCGAAGCCATCGCGCAGGCGCTGGGCAACAAGGATGTCCACCCGCATGCCATGGATGTGCGCAATATTCCGGGCTGCACCTATTGCCATCCGCAGATTGCGTCTGTCGGCCTGACCGAAGCCAAGGCCAAGGAGGCGGGATACAAGGTGAAGGTTGGCACCTTCCCGTTCATCGGCAATGGCAAGGCGATTGCGCTGGGCGAGGCGGAAGGCTTCATCAAGACCGTGTTCGACGAGGCGACCGGCGAGTTGTTGGGCGCGCATATGATCGGCGCGGAAGTGACCGAGCTGATCCAGGGCTATGTCGTCGGCAAGACGCTGGAGACAACCGAAACCGAGCTGATGAACACCGTGTTTCCGCATCCGACCCTGAGCGAGATGATGCACGAAAGCACGCTCGCTGCTTATGGGCGGGCGCTGCACATTTGAAGCGCGCTGCAGCTTTGCATGGCGCACCATAGAAAAAGGGGCGGGAGGCCGATCGGCTTCCCACCCCTTTCCTTAATGCTTTCGCTTACGCGAGATTACATCGCGTTTTCAGCGGCGTTCTCAACGACGTTCGAAGCGTTCTCAACAACGTTCGAGGCATTCTCAACGACGTTCGAAGCGTTCTCTACAACGTTCTCAACAGCGTTGTTGGCTTCTTCAGCAGGCTGCTCACCGCAGGCGGCCAGAGCGAGCAGGCCAGCCGAAGCAAAAACGACAGCGATCTTCTTCATCTTGTTAGGCTCCCAATAGCATGTCTCACGCATGCAAACTTTCACAGTTACGTACGCGCGAGCGCATCGCAATAACGGCTCGGTTGAACAAATCAACCTATTTTTGCCACCGCCCCCCGACGAGAATCAAGGTGCGATATCTTGTCTACTACATCAGTTTTAATTCTGTGCAAGCGGATTGATGAATATGCGATCAACCTATTTGCCAATGGGGTTGCGCTGGGCTAACGGAGCCGCAGACCATCACAACCAGTTTCGAGGCGGAGTTTTCCTACATGTCTGGCGCCCAATATGCCTTCGTGATGAAGGGCATGACCAAATCCTTCCCCGGTGCGCAAAAGCCGGTGTTGAACAATATCAACCTGCAATTCTATTTCGGGGCGAAGATCGGCATCGTCGGCCCCAATGGCGCGGGCAAATCGACGCTGATGAAGATCATGGCGGGCATGGATACCGATTTTACCGGCGAGGCGTGGCCCGGCGAGAACATCACCGTGGGCTATCTGCCGCAGGAGCCGGAGCTGGACCCGGCCAAAACCGTGCTGGAAAATGTGAAGGATGGCGCGCGCGAAATCGCGGATATGGTTGAGCGCTTCAACCAGATCGGCATAGAAATGGGCGAGGAAGACGCCGACTTTGATGCGCTCGCCGCGGAGATGGGCACGCTTCAGGAGAAGATCGACGCGGTGGATGGCTGGACGCTCGACAACCAGCTCGAAATCGCGATGGAAGCACTGCGTTGTCCGCCGTCGGACTGGTCGGTCGACAAGCTTTCGGGCGGCGAAAAGCGCCGCATCGCGCTCACCCGCCTGTTGATCCAGAAGCCGTCGATCCTGCTGCTCGACGAACCGACCAACCACCTCGACGCCGAGAGCGTGGAGTGGCTGGAGGAGCATCTGAAAAATTACGCCGGCGCGGTGTTGATGATCACCCACGACCGCTATTTCCTCGACAACGTCGCCGGCTGGATCCTCGAACTCGATAGGGGGAAATATTTCCCCTATGAGGGCAATTATTCCACCTATCTGGAAAAGAAGGCCAA
>CAYOZY010000286.1:0-2498 GCA_964408525.1 uncultured Sphingobium sp.
GTTCCGCGACGGGTCGCCCATGACCGGCCAGTCCGACCATCTCGCCAATCTCGAGATCGGCCTGGAGGACACCAATACGCTGTCGCAGCAGACGCTGTTGCTGTCCTACGCCAGCAAGCGCATCACACGCCGCGGCCCCTCGGGGCAGCCGGACATCTACGAATATCCCGGCTTCCATCTCGATTTCGTGGCGCGCGAAGCGGTCAAGATCGCGGGCGTGAATACCGAGATCAAGTTCGAGGTGCGCAACATCACCGGCACCAAATATCAGGAATATCAGGAGAGCGGCCCGAACCGGGTTTATTACAACCGGTACGATGTCGGGACGAGCGTGTCGCTGGGCGCCAGCGTCACCTTCTGAGACCAGGTCCGTCGTGTACTGAGGGCGGCTTCGGCCGCCCTCTTTTATTGCCGAAGCACAGCGTCACATCGACGGCGACGCCGGGCTCAGTCTGCATGATCCGAAATCTGCCGATGTCCATCCCGGTCCGGCCGGCGATGGTGGGCGCGACAGGGATTGAACCTGTGACCCCACCCGTGTGAAAGATAGTATTCGGGACGCCCTGGAACGCCCTGGTACAGCTAAGTATCAGAAATCAGTACACCCTTGTTCTCCGCCGTTCATCGGTGTATTTCATACGTGTTTCATATTTTCATACGAACGGCACAACGAAGCGGCCATGGTTGATCTCAGCAAGATCGGTAGACGGGACAATCTGAAGCCCAACAAAAATAACGAGCCGCACTGGCAGCGGCTCCGGGCGGGATGCTACCTCGGCTTTCGTCCGTCCAAGCGCGGTGGAAAAGGCACATGGCTCGCGCGCGTGTACAACGCGGACACTACAAAATACGCCCGAAAGGCGTTGGGCGACTACGGCGAACTGAATGGCCACGACGTCTTTGCTCAAGCCAAAAAGGATACCGAAGCTTGGGCCGACAGAGTGGAAAGCGGTGGCGCGCCGACGGAGAAACTCGAGACTGTGGCGGATGCCTGCCGAGCTTATCTCAAGGAAAAGCCAAGCTCGATCGCTGAAGGCGTGTTTCGGCGGCACGTCTACAGCGACCCAATTGCCAATATGAAACTCGACAAGCTCCGCCGACGCCACATGAGGGAATGGCGAAAACGGCTGGAAGACGCGCCCGCGGCAGTCACGCGACACAAGGGAGACGAACCTGTCACCAAGGTCAGGTCGGTCTCCACCGTCAATCGCGATATGGTTCCCCTTCGTGCGGCGCTGGGACGCGTGCTGCCCCTCGGCACACCGAACACGGATGCAGCTTGGCAAGAGGCTTTGAAGCAAGCCAAGGGGAGCGATCGACGTCGCGACCTCTATCTTGACCGTGACGAGCGAAAGAAGCTCCTCGATGCTGCAAGTGAGGAAATTCGTCCGTTCTTGCGCGCGATGTGCCTGTTACCCCTCCGGCCAGGTGCACTAGCTCATCTGAGGGTGAGAGATTTCGACCAACGAACGCGAAGCCTCACGATCGGCAAGGATAAGAACAGCAAGCCCCGGCAGATCAAGCTGCCGCAACGTGTGACCGACTTTTTGACTGAACAGTTGAAAGGCAAACTGCCGGACGTCCACCTGTTCACGCGGCAAGATAGTCGACATTGGGATAAGGACGCTTGGAAGGGGCCGGTGAAGGAAGCGGTGCTGCTGGCCGGCCTCCCCTCAAGTGCGACGGCATATACCCTGCGACATTGTGTCCTGACCGATCTTATCATCGCCGGGCTTCCGATCCTCACGGTGGCCCAGATCGCCGATACCAGCGTCCAAATGATCGAACGTCACTATGGCCACTTGGTTGGCGATGATGCGGCGAATGCCCTCGACACTCTGATTATTTAGGAGACCCGGAAAAGACAGCGAGGCCGCCTTCGAGCTGCTGCCAGGCTGGCACGCGTGATATCGAACATGCCCGCAATGGCCTTCGAGAGGCTAAGCCGAACATCGTTCAAGCGTCTACAGCGTCGCTTCCAGCGATGTTGCCGATACGATGGTTCGAAACTCACCCAAGATATCTGAATGGCGGGTCTCGAGATATGCCGCGACGTTCTCGTTCTCGATCAGACGATTGAGATAGCGAGAGGCCAGCACCAATTGGAGCACGTCATCACCAAAAGTCGCTTCAATCGCGCGATAGTCCTGGTTGAGATTTTCTAGCTCGCGCTCCATGCGCGCCATCTGGTCGGCGGTCACCCCTGCGATATTCTTGGGCTTATCCGGCTTAGCGAGGTCGTCCTGACGCGTGGCCGCGAGGATTGCCTTGGCATAAGCTGCGGTGAAATTGTTCATCGAGGCCATCAATTCGGCAGTCTCAACCTGCCGATATTTCTTCATGCGCCGTAGAATGTCGAAGACCTGTGGATTAACCGGCCGATCCTTGAGAATTTCGGTGGCGCCGGGAGCGATACCGTCGAGCAGGTTACGCCTACGTATGACGGCCTTCTCGTCTACGCCCAACGCGGCAGCGATCATCATTGGCGGTACGCCACG
>CAYOZY010000287.1:0-2482 GCA_964408525.1 uncultured Sphingobium sp.
AAGATGCTTGCGGCGCTCAGAATGGAGCATGTTCCCTCTGCGGGGGTCCGCGAGGTTCCGGAATATCGGGGCAGAGGCTACAACGCCTTCCGGAGCAACGGCACACGCCCCCTGCCCGCAAAAATCCCACCCCTTCCCCGGATAGCCTGAAACTGTCAGGACGGGTTCGCCGAACGCATCGAGGTGCGCACCTTACGGTAGCTGGCCATTCCGAACGGGATGAGGAATAGATAGATCGCGGAAATCGCCAGCAGAGTCAGCCACGGCACCGTTATCAGCATCGCCGCCAGCAGACCGGCGACGGCAATCGCCTCCAGACGAATATTCCGGCGCAGGCGCAGCGCCTTCCAGCTGAAAGTCGCGAGGCTGGAGATCATCAGAAACGCCACAAAGGCCGTCCATGGAGCGACCACATACCATTGGCTGAAGATCGGTTCGCCGGTGATGAACCAGCAATACATCGGCACGAATGCCAGCCCCGCGCCGGTGGGCGCCGGAACCCCTGTCATGAAGCCAGCAGATTTATGGGGCTGATCGTCGGCATCGATCGCGGCGTTGAAACGCGCAAGGCGAAGCGCGCACATCAGCGCATGGGCGAGCGCCACCACCCAGCCCAGCTTGGGCATATATTGCAGCGACCAGAGATAGATGATGAGCGCGGGCGCCACCCCGAACGCGATATTGTCCGACAGCGAGTCAAGTTCCGCGCCGAAACGGCTTTCCCCGCGCACCATGCGGGCGATCCGTCCATCCAGTCCATCCAGCACACCGGCGAGAATGACGCACGCCACCGCCGTTTCCCACCGTTCGGAAAGGGCAAACCGCACACCCGTCAACCCGAAGCACAGCGCCATTGCCGTCACGGCATTGGGCGCGACCTGTCGCAGCGAAATTCCGCGCCGCGACCCCTGCGAGAAAATACGGCGGTTCACTGAAGTATCCCCGATCGCGCATCGCCCTCGCCCAGCCGCGCGATCACCGTCTCTCCTGCAACGGTGCGCTGGCCCAGAACAACCTGAGGCGCGGTCCCGGCGGGAAGATATATGTCCACACGGCTGCCGAAGCGGATCAGGCCGATGCGTTGTCCCGCCGCCACCACATCGCCGGGTTTCACGAACGGCACGATCCTGCGCGCCACCAGCCCCGCGATCTGGGTGAAGCCGATGCGCAATCCATCCTGCCGTTCGACGACGATATGCTGGCGCTCATTGTCCTCGCTCGCCTTGTCGAGATCGGCGTTGATGAATTTGCCGGAGATATAAACGACAGATTTCACCATGCCGCCAATCGGCGTCCGGTTGATGTGCACGTCGAACACGCTCATGAATATCGAGACGCGGATCATCGGCTCGGTCCCGATCCCCTCCGGTCCGGCTATCTCGCGCGGCGGCATCACCTGCTGGATCAGCGTCACCAGCCCGTCTGCCGGAGCGATCAGCAACATGGGGTCGACGGGGGTCGCGCGCACGGGATCGCGGAAAAAGGCGAACACCCAGATGCTGATGCCCGCCATCAGCCAGGCCGGGAGTTCCCACCCCATGAAGAAGAACAGCGCGGTAATCGCAACCGCTATTGCTCCAAATTTCCGGCCTTCAGGATGAATGGCCGGGAAGCGCCATTTCACGCCTGATTGCGGCGCGTTAAGAGAAGTGGCGGATGAGGGGTGTTGTGGCGACGCGTTATCTGGTTCTGCTTGCATATCGGGTGTTTAGGCGGGCTTTGGGACAATGACAACGGCCTCGCGCAAATTAAGCACCTGTGCCGGCAGGCTTCTCCATGCCTCGCAGGCTGCCTATTATAATGGAAAATCTCATTTCCCGGTCAATATTATTCAGCCGGAAAGGTTGAACATTTCGCGCGCTTTGCCTAGAGCGCATCACAATCCATCCCCAGACAGGAAAGCGAACTCCCGCTCATGGCAAAGATCAAAGTCAAGAACCCCGTTGTCGAAATCGATGGCGACGAAATGACCCGGATCATCTGGGAATGGATTCGCGAACGCCTGATCAAGCCTTATCTCGACATCGACCTGCATTATTATGATCTCGGCATCGAGGAACGCGACCGCACCGACGACAAGATCACGGTCGATTCCGCCAACGCGATCAAGAAACATGGCGTCGGCGTCAAATGCGCGACCATCACGCCGGACGAAGCGCGCGTCGAGGAGTTCAGCCTCAAGAAAATGTGGAAATCGCCCAACGGCACGATCCGCAACATATTGGGCGGCGTCGTTTTCCGCGAACCGATCGTCATCAAGAATGTCCCGCGCCTGATCCCCGGCTGGACCGACCCCATCGTTGTTGGCCGCCACGCCTTTGGCGACCAGTATCGCGCGACCGATTTCCGCGTTCCGGGCCCGGGCAAGCTGACCATGACCTGGGTCGGCGACAATGGCGACAAGATCGAGGAGGAAGTGTTCCAATTTCCCTCATCGGGCGTCGCGATGGGCATGTACAATCTCGACGATTCGATCCGCGAC
>CAYOZY010000288.1:0-2472 GCA_964408525.1 uncultured Sphingobium sp.
GGCGAGCAGAGCGATGGTCGGATCGATCTCGCGCCGCTTGCGCTCGGCGCTGATCCGCATCAGCATTTCCCAGAGGTCGGTCTCGGCCGAGAAATGATCGCGGCGGTCGCCCTCGATATGCACGCGCCGGACGATGCCGTAGCCCTGCAGTTCCTTGAGCGCGGTCGACACGTTGGAACGTGCCAGCCCGAGCGCCTGGACGATGGTGTCGGCGTCGAGCGGACGTTCGGAGAGATACAGCAGCGCATGGACTTGCGCGACCGAGCGATTGACGCCCCAATGCGTCCCCATCTCCCCCCAGTGGAGGATGAAGGCGCGAGCGTCGGGATGATCATATAATGTGGTCATTTCTGTAAAAACAGAAATAACAGATGGAGAGGGGCAGGGCAAGCGGTAGATCACAGACTTGCGATATGGCCGCTACAGGATCATCACAGGTACATGACGATGCCCGTTTCCGCTCCCCGCTATCGCTGGCTGTTCGCTGCGGCGGTCATCGCGGGGACGGCGTATTGCCTGGTGCGTTACGTCGTTACCGATCCCGCCACGAACATCGCGTTCAAGGCGCTGTGCGTCGGCTTGCTGGCGGTATGGGCCGCGCTGAATGCCCGGAATCGCGATGGCTGGCTGATCACCGGTGTACTGGCGCTGGGCGCGATCGGGGACGTGGTGATCGAGGGGGTCGGGCTGACCGCCGGGGCATTGTGCTTCCTGGCGGGGCATATCGTCGCGATCGTGCTGTACCTATCCCATCGTCGCTCGAAGCTATCCGCAAGCCAGGCCGGACTGGCAATCCTGCTGCTGATCGGAATCCCGCTGATCGCCTTCCTGCTGCCGGCGGACCGAAGTGCCGCGCCGGGCGTCGCGCTCTATGCGACCGGACTTGGCGCGATGGCGGCAAGTGCCTGGATCAGCCGTTTCCCGCGTTATCGCGTCGGAATCGGTGCGGTGCTGTTCGCCGCCTCCGACCTGCTGATCTTCGCGCAGATGGGGCCGCTGGCGGGGTCGGCCTGGGGCAAGCTGACCTTGCCGTTCTATTTCGCCGGGCAGGCGCTGATCGCCTGGGGGGTCGTCACTATCCTGCTGCATTGGAAGGCCGATGAAGATCTTCACCATCGGCTATGAGGGCGCGACGATGGACTCGTTCCTTGCCGCGTTGAAGGAGGCTGGAGTCGAGCAAGTGATCGACGTCCGCGCGCTGCCGCTATCGCGTCGTCCCGGCTTCTCCAAGAACACGCTTGCCGCGACGCTGAAGGACAACGGCATCGACTATGTCCATCTGAAGGCGCTGGGAACGCCCAAGCCGGCCCGTGACGCCGCGAAGAAGGGCGATTGGCAGACGATGGAGCGCGTCTATGCCGGCCAGCTCCATTTGCCCGAGGCGCAGGCGCAGGCAGCGCAATTGCGCTCGCTTGCGGCCGGCCGCCCATCCGCCGTCCTGTGCTTCGAGCACGATCCGAAACATTGTCACCGTACGATGTTGCTGCGCGAGGAAGGGGAGGGCATGGAGGTCGACGATCTCTATCCCTGACGGAAGGCCCGCATGATCGATCATATCGGCATTGGCTGCAGCGACTTCGCCCGTTCGCGGGCCTTCTATGAGGCAGCGTTGGCCCCGCTCGGCATTACCGTGCTGGTCGAGCTGACGCCGGAAATGACCGGCGGCGATTATAGCGGTGTCGGGATGGGTACTGATCGCGCGTTCTTCTGGTTCGGCAATGACGGCGCGCGGGGCTCGGGGATGCACCTGGCGTTCACCGCGAAGACCCGGGCCGCGGTCGATGCGTTCTATGAAGCGGCGATCAAGGCGGGTGGCCGCGACAACGGCAAGCCTGGGCTGCGCACCCATTATGACCCCGATTATTATGGTGCGTTCGTCTACGACCCCGACGGCATCAACGTCGAGGCGGTGTGCCGGCGGCCCGAATAGCCTCCACCGCGATCGGGGCCATCACGGCATAGCCCTCCTTGTTCGGATGCACCCCATCGGGTGACAGCCGGAGGGGCAGGCCGCCATCGCTCTGGGCCATGGCAGAATAATAATCGGCATAGGCGAAGCCGCGCGAGCGGGCGTAGTCGCGCAGCCATTGGTTGAGCTCGGCGATCGCTACCGCCGGACGCTTCTCCTTGCGCCAGCCGAACGCGCGGGCCGGCAGCACCGATCCGATCACGACACGGATGCCTGCGGCGTGCGCGACCTCGGCCATGCGACGGATATTCGCCTCGGTCTGGGCGAGGGTCATCGGGCCGGTATTCCCGGCGATGTCGTTGGTCCCGGCCATGATGTGGACGACTTCGGGCTTGAGCGCGATCACGTCCTGGCGAAAGCGCTGCACCATCTGCGGCGTAGTCTGGCCGCTGATGCCGCGATCGATCCAGCCCTCGGCGAAGAAGGCGGGATCGATCCTCAGCCATCCCTCGGTGATCGAATCGCCCATGAAGACGACCTTCACCGGCGCCTTTGCCGCAATC
>CAYOZY010000289.1:0-2455 GCA_964408525.1 uncultured Sphingobium sp.
AAGGGATCAACACTAGGTCGGCCGCCTCGACGGCGGCGCTGGCGGCGCTGTCGGCATGGGGCGGGGTGTCTATCACGATGAATTGCGCGCCCTGCGCCGTCGCCTGCTCGATCTTGGCGGCGAGGCGTGGGGGGGCGCTGTCGATTACGACCGGAGGCGCATCCTTGCGCCATGCGGCCCATTGGCTCGCCGTCGCCTGCGGGTCCAGGTCGATCACCAGCGCGGTATGACCGGAATCCTCGGCGGCGGCGGCCAGATGCAGGGCGAGGGTGGTTTTCCCCGCGCCGCCCTTCTGGCTGATAATCGCGATTGTTGGCATGTGAATGTCCTTACATGACCGCATGTTTGCATGTGGGCATAACGCATAGGCTGCGCGAAGGGAAGGGCGAGCGTCTTAGCCTTCGCCCTCGCTGTCCGCGTCGTCCAGCGGTTCATGCTCCATCCGGCCATGATCCTCGATCGGGCAAAGCGGCGCTCCGGCCAGCTCAAGCCACTTGCGCGCGGTCCTGACGGTATAGCCGCACGTCGCGCACTCGCATTTGAGCATCCGGGTTTTTTGCTTCTTCGGCGCGGTCGACTCTCCGTCCGTATCGAGACGGGCATGGGGGAGGGGGCCGACGCCCTCCAAGATCGGCGCGATGGCCGCAAGGAACGCCTCGCCGGGGTGGTGGCGCGCATCGGCCCGACAAGGCCAAGGCTAAGGGCGACCCGTTTAAACGCTTTCCCATGCCCTGCCGGGATGCCGACGGCGGCATGGACAAGCTCATGCGCGAGGATGGCCGCGATCTGCGCTGGCATGGCGTCGGGCGCGTGCGCCAGGTCAGGCCGGATGAAGATTTCAAAATGCCCGTCCGCGCTTAACCGATTATCCCAGCACTCGCCGATCGCCTTGGCCTTCGCGCCTCTGCTGGTGAAGCCGATCGCCACGCGCACGCGATCGGGCAGGGGGGCGTCCAGCGCCTCGAAGAGCGGGGCCATACCCAGCGCCACCGCATTGAGCCAGCTTTCGCGGGTTTCGTGGGTCATCGTCCTTACTCCCTTCAAATCGCCTGTCCGGCGATGGCCATGCCATCGGCCGGAACACGGACGCCCAAGAACGCCGGCGAGAGAGGGGGGGCAGCGGGATTCGATGGGGGTGGAGCGGCCGCAGCGCAGCGAGGCACGGCCCCGTCTAATCCCGTTGCGGGGGAGAGGCGGCCGGGACCGCCTTTCCCCCTTCAAACAGGATCGACGCCGGCGCACGCCGGCACCATGAAGCGAGATCCGCTTGCGATCTCGCCCCCGCCATGTGGGTCGTCACCTTGGGCCAAGACCGCTTGCGGGCTTGGGGAGCGAAGCGAGTAGGGCCACGGTGCCGCGCAGCGGCAGGCGCATAATCGCCACCTTGTTTTCTATGACACTAAGTGCTACATAATCGCCATGAGTGAAGCCACGGCAACCGCGCGAACCTTCAAGACCGCCTGGTTCGCCAAGGCAGCGCGAAAGGCCCGTATTTCAGATGATGAACTATGCGAGGCCATTCAGGAAGTAGAGAAAGGGCAGGCCGACGACCTGGGCGGCGGCGTGTTCAAGAAACGGCTGAACAAGAACAGGCATAGGAGCATCATTCTTGCGAAGTTCGGCCATTATTGGCTGTATCAATATCTATTCGCCAAGAAGGACAGGGCGAATATCGACGACGACGAATTAAGAGAGTTTCGGCTACTGGCGAAGAATCTCCAGAAAGCCACGGACAAGGATATTGCCCCCCTGCTGGCAGACGGCAGGCTGACGGAGATATGCAATGGCGACCACGCGCAAGTTTAAAAGCGACGCCTTCGAGTCGATCCACGCGACGGCCGAAGCGTTCCATAGTGTCGGGGTGATCGACAAGGCGACCATGCGCCATTTCGATGAAAGCTGCCTGACCACGCCGCCGCCGATCCCGCCGGCTGAAATCAAGCGGCTGCGCGAGCGCAACAAGGTCAGTCAGCCGGTTTTCGCCCGCTATCTTAGCACCAGCGAAAGCACCGTGAAGAAGTGGGAAAGCGGGGCGAAGAAGCCTAGTGCCCCATCGCTCAAGCTCCTGTCGCTTGTCGATAAGCACGGCATCGAGATTCTTGCCTGACCGCCCATTGTCGCGCGCCATGAGAGCCATCTTCATCCGTCACGGCGAAAGCACCGGCAATGCCGGCGTGCCCTGTCACGATCTGGCGACGATCGAGCTGACGGAGCTGGGCCAGGAACAGGCGCGCGCGGTGGCGGCAAGCTGGACGGAAGCGCCCGCGCTTATCGTCACCTCGCCCTATACTCGCACCCGGCAGACGGCCGCGCCCACGATCGCGCGCTATCCCGGCGTGCCGGTGGAGACGTGGGCGATTGAAGAGTTCACCTATCTGCAACCGGCGCGCTGGAACGGCACGCGCAGCGCCGAGAGGATGCCGCACCTTGAACACTATTGGAGCGAGGCGGACCC
>CAYOZY010000290.1:0-2441 GCA_964408525.1 uncultured Sphingobium sp.
GCCCGCGCCCTCCGGCCCGATCAGATGACCGATGCAATCATCATCGTCCCCGAAGCTGAGAACACAGGTCGGCGAGGCATGGATACCAAGCTTGTGCTCCAACGAAGCCGGGCGGACATCGTTGAAAGCGCCGGGTTTTCCATCTGCATCGAGCCGATATTTCGGCACGAGGAAGAGCGAAATGCCCTTGGTGCCTGCTGGCGCATCGGGCGTGCGGGCGAGCACGAGATGGACGATATTCTCCGTCATGTCATGATCGCCGAAGGTGATGAAGATCTTCGTGCCCTTGATCCTGTAGCTACCGTCGCCCACCGGCGTCGCGCTGGTGCGCAACGCGCCGACATCGCTGCCCGCCTGCGGTTCGGTCAGGTTCATCGTGCCGGTCCAATGGCCGGTCGAAAGATGGGGAAGATAGGCCGCCTGCTGCTCCGCACTGCCATGATGGACCAGCGATTCGATCGCGCCCACGGTCAGGATCGGACACAGCGTGAACCCCATGTTCGCGCTGCCAAGACATTCGAGAACGACAGTCGTAAGCGATACCGGCAAGCCCTGCCCACCGAATTCCGCGGGCGCGGCTATACTGCCCCAGCCATTTTCGACATAGGCTTTATACGCCGCGCCGAAGCCGTCGGGCATGCGCACCTGCCCGTCGACGATCTTCGGATGTTGCTGGTCGCCGACGCGGCTCAGCGGCAGATATTCCGCCTCGGCAAAGCGCCCCGCGCCATCGACGATCGCCGCGACCATGTCCGGTTCGGCGGCGGCGAAACGTTCATACGCTGCAAGATCAGCCATGCCGACAATATGGTCGAGGACGAAAAGATGCTCCGTGGTGGGGGCTGAATAGGTCACGCGTTCACTCCCGCTGTCCTTTGTTGCTTTCGCGCATATGTTTGCGGCGCTATAGCGATGTCAATGCAGAGTAACTCCAGCGTCAGCGATACACAAACATGCCGTTACGGCATGGCGGCGCTGAAGCGCGCGGCTGAGGTCATAAAATCCGGTCATCCGGTCGCCGTGGCAACCGAAACTGTCTACGGCCTTGCCGCAAATGCGCGCGAATCGGGCGCCGTCGCTGCCATTTATGCCGCAAAAGGACGCCCCAGCTTCAACCCGCTGATCGTGCACGTTTCGGACATGGAGATGGCACGGGGGCTGGCGCATTTCGATGCGCTGGCGGAGCGCCTTGCCGAGGCCTTCTGGCCGGGGCCGCTTACGTTGGTGCTACCCGTGAGCGAGGGTGCGGGGCTTTCGCCGCTGGTGATGGCGGGTCTGCCGACCGTTGCGCTCCGCATGCCCGCTCATCGGGCGATGCGAGCGCTGATCGAGGCGAGCGGTGTGCCCCTTGCCGCCCCCTCCGCCAACCGCAGCGGCGCGATCAGCCCGACGACAGCCGCGCATGTGGAGGCGAGCCTTGGCGGGCGCATCCCATTCATCCTCGATGACGGGCCGACCCAGCGCGGACTGGAATCGACTATCGCTGCGCCTGCGCTCGACCATATCCGCCTGCTGCGACCCGGCCCGATAACCGCTGATATGTTGGGGGTGGCGAGCGGTGTCCCGGTGAATACCGGAGGCACTGGCGCAATCGAAGCGCCGGGGCAGATGGAGAGCCACTATGCCCCCTCGAAGCCGCTCCGGTTGAACGCCACAAAAGCACTGACGGACGAATATCATATTGGGTTCGGCGCGATTACGGGCGACATCAGCCTTTCCGAAAGCGGCGATCTCGATCAAGCGGCGGCGAGCCTGTTCGCAGCGTTGCATATTGCCGATGCCAGCACGAAACCGCGTATCGCGGTCGCGCCTGTTCCGGCAGAAGGCATTGGCGCAGCGATCAACGACCGGCTGAGGCGCGCGGCCGCGTTGACCATTCAGCAGTCCTCGTAACCAGCCTCGCGGCAGGCCCTGCGCTCCTCCTTGCGGCGACGCTCATCCTGCCTGCGCATCTCGCGGCCGCGATTACGATCCGCCTCATCCTGACTGGCGGTTGCCCAGTCCGCTGCCTTGGCTCCGGCCTTTACCGGCGCAGCCGCGACATCGAGTGCGGTCTTGGCAACGCATCCGCCAAGGGCAAGGGCCGCGAACAAGAGCAAAAGACCGCGCATTTCCTTCCCCCATATTGTCAATGAAAGACCCGCCATAATCCCACCCGATGTCGATCAAATGAACGGAGGCGGTAAATGCGCCGGATGGTTTATTCCGAAAGTCGTTCGGCAAATTTCCTGCGCAGCTTCTGGAGCTTGGGCGGGATCACCGCCATGCAATAGGGATTTTGCCCTCCAACGCGGTTCCAGTAATCCTGATGATAATTTTCGGCGGGATACCAGGGCGCCAGCGGCTCGATGGTCGTGACGACCGGCGCGGTCTGGTCGGCCTGCGCCCGCGCGATTCCTGCGCGCGCCGAGGCCTCCTGAGCCGCATCGACCGGGAAGATC
>CAYOZY010000291.1:0-2434 GCA_964408525.1 uncultured Sphingobium sp.
GAGAACCCGGTCGCCCAGAAACTCCAGCCGCTCATAATGATCGGGCGAGGCGCTGCCATGGGTCAGCGCCTGAATGAAAAGTTCGGGCCTGTGGGGCGCGCGCCCGATGAGCGCGGCGATCCAGTCGGCCCTTGCCTTGTCGGTCAAAAGCCTTCCCCGATGCGGCTCCAGCGCGCGGCGGTGAACCATGTCCAGGGCAGGAGCCAGTTGGCGCTGCCATCGGTAGAGAACACGGAGAAGAGCGCTCTGCCGACGAGGTTCTGCTCCGGCACCAGCCCGATGCCGCCGCCATCTTCCGCCGGGAAACGGCTGTCGGCGCTGCGGTCGCGGTTGTCGCCCATCAGGAACAGCTTGCCTTCCGGGATCACGACCGGCGCACGATTGTCCGCAGGGCCATCCTGAACCACGTCGAGCACATTATAGCTTTTGCCTCCGGGCAGGGTTTCGCGGAACTGCGGGTAAACGCAGAAACGCCCTCCGTCCTTCGCCTGTTCGAATTCCGGCCGGAAGCATGGGCTGGCCCCGCCTTCGGTCGCCGTGGCGGCGATCATGTTATCGGTGACGGGAATGACGAGATCGGCGATCCGCTTCTTCTCGACAGGCTTGCCGTTCAGGATCACTTGCCCGTTGCGGATTTCGATGACGTCGCCCGGCAGGCCGATCACCCGCTTGATATAGTCCTGCCGCTGGGTCGGCGGCGCCTTGAACACCACGACATCGCCGCGCCGGGGCGTCTTTGCAAGGATGCGCCCCGGAATGAGCGGGATGCTGAAAGGCAGCGAATAGCGCGAATAGCCATAGGGCCATTTGCCGACGAGCAGATAATCGCCGATCAACAGGCGCGGCTGCATGGATTCGGAGGGGATGTTGAAGGGGGCGACGATGAAGCTGCGCAATATGAATACGAACAGGGCGAGCTTGACCAGAAAGGAGAGGAAATCGCGCGTTTCGGACTTGTCGTTCATCTCGGACCCATGGCTGTGATTTATGCGACAGGCTTTGCTGCGCCACGGTGTTCACGTCAAGCGAATGAGTGTATTGCCAGCACGATTCGACCCGAATCTGCCCTGTTTTGCTCCTCCCTAAGCCATTTTCAGGAGATGCCCGATGTCGCGAGAGCCATGGAACGCCATAAGCGCGGTGAGCGAGCCGGACCTCAGGCATATTTTCGAAGTAGATCCCAGCCGTCTCGAAACATTGACGCTGGAGGCCGGTCCGCTGCGCTTCGACTGGTCGAAAACGCATATGACGCCGGAACTGATGCGTGCTTTCATTGAGCTTTCGGTGGAGCAGGATTTTGTTGGGCGGCGCGACGCGCTCTTTTCCGGGGCCAAAGTCAACAATACCGAGGGCCGCGCCGCCGAGCATAGCGCCGAACGGGGGGAAGGCGCGCCGGAAAGCGTTGCCGCTGCCAAGGCGCTGCACAGCCGCATGCGCGCGCTGATCGACGCGATAGAAGCCGAGGCGCTGGGGCCGGTGAAGCATATCCTGCATGTCGGCATCGGCGGGTCGGCGCTGGGACCGGATCTGCTGATGGATGCGCTGGGGCGGGATGCGGGGCGCTATGACGTCGCGATTGTTTCCAATGTGGATGGCTGCGCGCTGGAAGAGGCGGTGCGGGGTTTCGATCCGGCGCAGACGTTGCTCGCCATTGCGTCGAAAACCTTCACCACCACTGAAACGATGCTCAACGCCGGCAGCGCCATCGACTGGATGGTCGCGGGTGGGGTTGATGATCCCTATGGCAAGGTGGTGGCACTCACCGCCTCGCCCGAAAGGGCGATCGAATGGGGTGTCGATGAAACCCGGATATTGCCGTTCAGCGAAACGGTGGGCGGGCGCTATTCGCTCTGGTCGTCCATCGGCTTTCCCGCCGCTCTGGGGCTGGGGTGGGATGCGTTCGAGAGCCTCCTCGAAGGCGCGGCCGAGATGGACCAGCATTTCCGGCTGTCCGCGCCGGAGCGCAACGCGCCGCTCATCGCCGCTTTCATCGATCTCTATTATGCGCAGGTGAAGCAGTGCCAGACACGCGCCGTTTTCGCCTATGACGAGCGCCTGCGCCTGCTTCCATCCTATCTCCAACAGCTCGAAATGGAGAGCAACGGCAAGTCGGTTACAACGTCCGGTTCGCCCGTCGATGGCCCGACCGCGCCGATCACCTGGGGTGGTGTCGGCACGGATGCCCAGCATGCCGTGTTCCAGCTCTTGCATCAGGGCACGCATCTCGTGCCGGTGGAATTCATCGCGAGCAAGGAGCCGGGGCATGGGCTGGACCCGGCGCATCACCGCGCACTGCTGGTCAATTGTTTTGCGCAAGGCGCGGCGCTGATGCGCGGTCGGGAAAACGATGCCGATCCGGCGCGCGCCTATCCCGGTGCTCGCCCCTCTACGACGATCCTGCTCGACGATGTAACCCCGCATGCGCTGGGCGCGC
>CAYOZY010000292.1:0-2423 GCA_964408525.1 uncultured Sphingobium sp.
CAAGAAAAGCTCAAGATTATGATTCGTAAGAGATATTTTTAGTTCGCTTCTTTGGCCTCTGGAACAATTTATCCGCGCATAGCCACATCGAATGAAGACATTAAGATCTGGGGCTGGCACTTTCCCGGATTCTGATTGCCGCGCCGAGCAAGAAAATGTCGGAAGTAGCGGCCCGCCGCTCAATAAGTGGGGGATCTGCAATCTGAAGGTTTCAAGCCTTGCGTCGACTCCGCCCAGCTTCGACGAGATCCGACGCTTTACTGGTTAACACGTCCCCGACATCCGAATAGCGAACGACGCTCTTGGTCAGCCGGTGACCGGTCATCGCCATCGTCTGCGCGAGGGGAACGTCGTTCAGCCCCGCCTCTGTGACAAAGCCTCGGCGCAAGCTATGACCGGCGAAATCACCTGGCAAACCCGCCTGGTTCGCTCGCCGCTGAACGATTGCTGCGATCGCATGCGGTGAAAGTGCGGCGCCAACGGTTTTTCCCCAAAGCCGTCGGAACATTGGCCCTTCGGTGATGCCGGCCGCTCTCAGCCAATCACGAAGTGCGGCTGCGGTTTCGCCTTTGATTGGCTTGGGTCCAGCGTCGTCGGTCTTCGACGTGCGCATCCGGAAAACGGCTTGGTCAACCCCGATCCATTCAAGATCGCGGACCTCGGCGCGGGCGATCTCGGATCGACGGCGGCCACCGCTGGCCCACCCGAAGAGCAGGATCGCGCGGTCCCGACGGCCTTCGAGCGACTCGTCACAGGTCTGCAGCATCAGGTCGAGCGATTCGACGGTAGCGGCAGTTTTCGACTTCGGCCCCTCACCAATTTCGCGTGCCAGCTTGCGGCAGTCGGAGAGCAGGCGGCGAATGCTGGCGTCTCGGCATGGGCTTTCGAAACCTTTCTCCTGATGTGCCCACGACAGGATGGCCAGCCGCTGATCAATGGTGGTCATGCGGTGGCGGCCTGACTCGTTTTTGTAACCCGCCTCGATCAAGGCATCGTCGACCGACTTCGGCATCCGGAAGTGCAGGACCAGCTTCGAGTGGCCATCACCCGTCGCAACGCGCTCGGGGTGTCCGAAATGGTCCACCACGAATAGCTGGACGTGAGATACCGGAACGGGAAGGGAAAGCGGCTCGTCCAGCCGCATCTGCATCCAGGCGGCAATGTAGCGGAGCGCCTTCTGATACGCCGACCAGGTTGCCGTCGGCGTGGCTGCAAGCCGAATTGCGCGCAGCGATTGCTCGATCTGCCGCTGTACAGCGTCGAGGTCGACGGGCGTTTGAACGGGCGCAATCACCGTAACGGCATCGGATACGACTGGAAAAAGCTGTGGTTTCATATAACGTATTCTGTACTATACATTACGATATAACTCTGTACCTACGATAACGAACCCTTAACGTAGGTATAAGCCATATCCAGGCAATTTAGAATCACGGCACTACTTGAGAGGATATTAGGATGCGAACCGGCGTCACTTTGATCGACATCACGCGCGCTGCCGATCAGCTGCTGGCCGAGGGAGAAAGACCCACTGTCGAAGGCGTCCGCAAGGTGCTGGGTACCGGATCGCCCGGCACCGTTAATACCTTGCTGAAGGAGTATTACCAAGCCTTGCCGGCGCGGCTGAATCTTCCAGCGCCAATCGCGACGGCTGCCGCCGAGTTGTATGAAAAGGTTCGCTCAACGGCGATGGAGGAGGTCAACGAAGCGCGCACTGAGCTTGAGCGTCAGCATGTGTCGCTGCAGGAGGCGCTTGCCGCAGACAAGCAGGGCTTTGAAACAGAAAAAACCTCATTAAAATCGCAAGTTACGTCGCTTACGTCAGAAGCGAAAGGCCTCCAGGAGCAACTCGGTCAGGCGGCCGAGAGACAACGGACACTGGAAGAAGCGCTATCCGATCAGACGGTACGCGCCAGCGCTGCCGATGCCAGGGCCTCCGCCGCAACTGAAGAGCGTGAGCGCGCGGAGCAGCGTTACATCTCCGAACTGCAGCATGTTCGTGACCAGGCTGCAGGGAATGAACGCCATCTGTTATCGCGAATTGAAGAAGCTCAGGATCAGCTCAAGCGGTTAAAAGTCGAGCGTGAAAGAGAGGTTTCCGCGTCAGCAAAGCGTATCGCAACGCTTGAATCCGCTGCATTTGAAGCGGCTAAGGAGCTTTCAGCGCTGCGCACCGAGATCGCCGCAGCCCAACGAGAGGCGGCTGGGCTGCGGGAAGCAGCGGCTTCAGCTGAGGCTGCTGCACTCCGAGACCGTGAAAGCCTGGTGAGGGATCTGCGAGCCACCGAGGAAGGACGGGATAGAGCCCTTGCGGAGGGTTTTCGCCTGCGAAGCGAGCTGGACAAAGCGGTTATCGATCGGAACGAAGCCATCCGCGAGGCGGGTCGACACGAAGGTCGAGCGGCTGCGTTTCAAGGGCAGGT
>CAYOZY010000293.1:0-2409 GCA_964408525.1 uncultured Sphingobium sp.
GCGGTTCTCGCCGGGGGCCATCCGGCTCACCCGATCCGCGGACATATCGCGTCCGGCAAGCGCGGGGCGCTTGCCGAACCGATCGCGATATTCCCGCGGCGTGAGTTTCGTGGCCGGTCCGAAGTGATGCCGCAAGGTGGCCACGCTGCCAAACCCCGCCAGGCGCGCGACATCCTCGATCGACGCGCCGGTTGTCTCGAGAAGCCGCTTTGCTTCTTCCACCCGGACGGCCGTCAGCCATTCGTTCGGCGATGTCCCGGTCGCATCCTTGAAGCGCCGCAAGAAGGTGCGCTGGCTCATGGCCGCCTCGCTCGCCATCTCGGCGACGCTCCAACTCTTCTCAAGCTGCGACCGCACGCGATCAAGCAACGGCGCCAGCCGGCTGTTGCCATAGATGGCCACCGGCCGCTCGATGAACTGGGTCTGCCCGCCGTTCCGGTGTGCCGGCATGACCAGCCTGCGCGCGACCAGATTTGCCGCATCGGAGCCGAAATCGCTCCGGACGATGTGCAGCATGAGATCGATACCCGCCGCGCTACCGGCGGAGGTGAACATCCGGTCCTCCTGCATATACAGGACCTCCGCGTCGACCTCGATGCTGGGATAGGCATCCTGCAGCGCGCTGGCATAGCGCCAGTGTGTTGCCGCCCGCCGGGCATCCAGCAATCCGGTGGCCGCAAGCACAAAGGCGCCTGAACAGATCGAGGCAAGGCGTGCACCGCGCTGGTGAGCCGCGATCAATGCCGCGCGCAGGTCTTCCGGCACGGGCTCATCGTGCCCCTTCCAGCCCGGAACAATGATGATATCCGCCATTTCGAGCAGTTCCCGCCCACCATCCACTTCCACGCGCAACCCGCCGTGCGCGCGCAGGGGCCCATGTTCGAGGGTGGCTGTCGCGAAGCGATACCAGCTGCTTCCCATCTCCGGCCGGGCGAGTCCGAATATCTCGGCGGCGATCGCGAACTCGAAGGTGCACAGTCGATCATAGGCGACGGCGACAACCAGGGGGCCGCTCGTCGACCATTCTGGCGCGATATTAGTCATAGTAGGCGATTGTGCCACTCGTTCGATCGCTCGGGAAGCGCGAAATTGCTCCTGCCCCAAAGAAAGGAGCATCCAATGGCCACCAACGTTACCCAGATTCCCCCCGCCCCGTCACCGGAGGCGGAGGCCCATTTCGCCGCCGAATTCGAGTTCGAGACGGACTGTTCGGACGTCCATGCAGCACTTCAGACCGGTTATGACTTCGTGCTGCTCGATGTGCGCTCGCCCGAGCTGTTCGCGCAGGGACATGTCCCGGGCGCGATCAACCTGCCCCACGGCAAGATCATCGGTTCCAAGCTGGCCCAGTGGCCGGAAGACACGATCTTCGTGACCTATTGCGCCGGGCCGCATTGCAACGGCGCCGCGCGGGGAGCCCTGCGCCTTGCCAGGCTTGGCCGGCCGGTCAAGATCATGGCGGGTGGCGTCACCGGCTGGATCGATGAAGGCTATGATCTCGCCGACGAGCGGGCGGCGGCCTGAATCGATGGCTGAAGGGGGCCGCAGGAACCTGCGGCACCCGTTCATCTTTCCCTGGCTGCAATTCCACCAGATACCCGCTCAGCGTTCTTCGGCAGGAAGAAAGCTGAGGATACGCGCCAGGTACCATTGCGGAAAGCCGAGTTCGGTCGCGGTCGCAAGGAGCGGCCGGATATGGTCGCGTTCGGCCTGGCCCGACTCCATGTCGGGAACAATGTAGCAGAGCGCCGGCACATTTGGTCCGGCAAGATCATGGGCGAGGACCGGATACGGCCGGTACTTCGCCTTGAGCTGACCATATACATGGTCGAGCATATCGTGCTCCACTTCCATCAGGAGCCCGAAGCACAGGCCGGTACTGGAGGGGCGCAGGTTGACGAGTGGCGCGATCTCGATCTCGTAACCGGGAAGGCACGCGGGGCGCTGCCGCGCCGGTGCCAGGCCGACCCGCTTCATGACGTCGGCGTTGATGAGACCACCGTAAAAGAAGCCCCAGGTCATGCTCATGGCAATATGCTCCATCGATCGAGGGAGATCGAGGCCCTGCATCGATCACGCCCGTGCACGCTGTCTGCGAGCCAAGCGCACGCGGCGAGCGGCACAGACGCCGGATTTGCGGAAGATGCCGCCAAATGAAAGCAGACCGAGCCGTGAGGTCGTGCCGGCGCCGGCATGCAACTTCACCCAGCCACGGGCACGAGGGCCCGGCGAACGAGTGCCCGGGCGTTATCCTCGATCTCGACCGTTGCCGCCGCCGGCAGGCGGCAGGGCGTCCGTGTCGCGGCGTCGATGCAGCACCAGGTGGACGTGCAGCGCGCCAGGACGATGTCGCCCCGGCGGATACGGGCGTCGTAGAATGCCCTTGCCCCTCTCACACCATGGAAATCG
>CAYOZY010000294.1:0-2405 GCA_964408525.1 uncultured Sphingobium sp.
GGCCTCCTGTTCCAGCGCAGCGCCGACCTCGCGCTCGGCGTGCCGTTCAACATCTTCGGCCTGTCGATGCTCACCCGGATGCTGGCCCAGCAATGCGATCTCGAACCCGGCGACGCGATCTGGCAGGGCGGCGACGTGCATCTCTACCTCAACCATGCGGAGCTGGTGAAAGCGCAGATGGGGCGCACACCGGCCGGAGCGCCGCGCCTGCGCATCAACCGCAAGCCGGAAAGCATGTTCGACTATCGAATCGAGGATTTCGAGGTGCTGGATTATGCGCCGCAATCGCATATCGCCGCGCCTGTCGCGGTCTAAGCCATCATGATTTCATGAAATGGCGCGAGTGACGGGGCTCGAACCCGCGACCTCCGGCGTGACAGGCCGGCGCTCTAACCAACTGAGCTACACCCGCATTTGGATAACGGAGCCGCGCAGCTATCGGAAGGCCGCGCCGCTGTCAACACTTGCTTGGCAAGGAATTTGCGCCTCGCCTGCGCTTAAAGCAGGCCGTTCGCGCGAAAGCTGAAATAGCGATTGTCGGTGAGAATCACATGATCGGTCAGCCGCCGCCCCTGCTGACGCAGGCGGATGCAGAGCCTGCGCGTCAGCGCCATGTCCTGCTCGCTCGGGCGGGGGTTGCCGGAGGGGTGCGTGTGCACCAGCAACAGTTGCCGCGCATCGAGTTCCTGGCAATGGCGCAGGATCCTCACAAATGGCAATTCGACCTGATCGAACGTGCCTTCGGTCACGGTCGCGTCCAAAATGCGCGAGGCGTGGTCTATATAGAATATCACGGAGATTTCCGGGTCGCCCTTGCGGCATCCCATGCGCTCCGAAAGCGCTGCCAGAGCAGATTCCCTCATCGCGCAAAGGGGATATATGCGGCCCGGCCACCTGAACAGATGCGCTTTGATCCGCTTTTGCGACGATTGCGCCCATTTATCTCCGAAATGGAGACAAAAGGGCTTCCTGTCAGGAAATCAGGGTCGCCAGCGGCCGGTTTCCATCCATTGCAGCAAGGATCTGAGCGGCATGATCCATATCCAGATGACGCCGCTCACCACATAGACGGGCATCTGCCCCCACCATGGCAGATCCCCGATGAGGTCGGAAAAGCTGCCGATGACGATCGCCCACAGCAGGATCAGGCCGAGAATGACGAACATGCCGGCGGGCTTGCGCCAGCTTGGCGGTGGCGGCGCCCCGATCATGAAGCGCTTCCCTCGATCAGGCTGCGCTCGGTGATGACAAGGTGAAGCGGCATGTCCCACGGGTCGGCGGGCACATGGTCCAACTCCTGCGCCGACCATGCAAGGCCGATGCGCAGCGCATCTTCATAGCGCGCGAAGGCGCGATCATAATAGCCGCCTCCCTGCCCCAGACGCATCAGTGCGGAGTCGAACGCCAGCATGGGGGCGATGATCGCGTCCGGGTGGCATAGTGCCGCGAGCGGGCCGGGATGACGCGTGCCGAACGGTCCCTCGTCCAGTGGATCGCCCGGCTGCCACGCACGGAATTCCATCGTCCCCATCCGGTCCACCACGCGCGGCAGGCACAGCCGCTTGCCTTCGGTAATCAGCGATTCGGCAAGCCGCAGTGCCGGTGCCTCGTCATTCACCGGCGCATAAAGCGCAACGCAGTCGCGACTGGAAAGCAGGGGCCGCACCGGGCTGGGCAGGGCGCGAAACGCCAGCCGATGCGCCATGGGATCAAGCTGCGCTACGAAGGCGGCACGGGTGGCACGGGCCGAAAGGCGCAGGGCGGATTTGTCGGAAATTTCGGTCAAAGATTGTCCTGACGACCCATGTGGATTATCATTTCGGTCAGACGGAGGCGAGAATTGTGATTTTCGAGCACCGGCGCGCAGCGTACCATAATGTACGTGAGCACCGGCGCGCAGAAAATCGCCAGTCGTAGCCCCGTATGAACGGAATGGCGGGTGGCGGGACCGCCATGGTCGTTTGCTGGAATATCCTCTGACGCCATTACGTCAGGTGGGGACCATATGCATCGGGCCAGGACCCGGACAGGGACAGCCCCCTTGGATGTTATATCGCCTCAGGGATGTTCGCTTCAGCTCGTGCCGGGCAGTACCCGCCATTTCCCTATCTAGGGAGCGGAGCGTCAGTCCGCAAGTTTTTGTGCACGGGATTCGATCCGTGCCGCCAGCGCATCGAGCCGCGCCGCCAGCGCGTCTTCTTCCGTTCCGCCGGTTGCCGGGCCGAGATTGAACGCGCCCTGCGCTCTGCCCTGCGCGCGCAGGTCGTTGAGTTCATCCGCCAGCAGGATGGAAGCGAACAACAGTTGCCGCACCTCTGTCAGGCCCGGAGAAGCGCGGCGTGCGACATTGGTCTTGTCGTCGATGATCGCGGCGAGGCGCATGAGCTGCGCCTCTTCGCCGTCGC
>CAYOZY010000295.1:0-2400 GCA_964408525.1 uncultured Sphingobium sp.
CTCTAGCCGAGGGTGTCGGGTCGATAGCGCGGAATAACGTGGAAGTCCGTGCCGAAAACGGATTGCTATATGGCGCCAAATATCCCGTTCCGGACGGTATGATAGCTGATATGGCCATTGTGGTAGCGCGCGATGAGCATGGCATAGGGCTCTACGTGATGCCCACTGCGCAAAAAGGCGTTGAACGAAGCGTCCTTCCGTCACTTGACCCTTCGCGCGGGCAGGCCAGGTTGCAACTTAATGGCGCCATGGCGGACCGGCTTGGGGCGGGCGGCGACCATTGGCCCTTGTTGGAGCATGTGCTTCAGCGAGCGGCGATACTCGTTGCCTTCGAACAAGTTGGAGGGGCCGAAGCCTGTTTGCATGCTGCGCGCGATTACGCCCTGGAACGCATCATTTTTGGTCGTACGCTCGCATCGTTTCAGTCGATCAAGCATCGTCTGGCTGATCTGTTTGTGGATATCGAGATCGCCCGGTCCAATGCCTATTACGGTGCATGGGCATTGGAGACGGTCAGCGCGCACATGCCTCGCGCAGCGGCTGCCGCGCGTTTAGCGGCGATCGAAGCCTTCCGCATTGCTGCGAAGGAGAATATCCAAATCCACGGCGGATCTGGTTTTACCTGGGAATTCGACTGCCACCTCTTTTACCGCCGCGCGAAAATGCTTGCCCTAGGTTTAGGCGGAGCCCCCTATTGGGCAGACCGTCTGATCGATTTCGCCATGGACGGGGATGCCAACGATGGATTTTGAGGACAACATCCAAGAAGCCGCGTTCCGCGCCGAGGTGCGGCAGTTCTTGTCCGCTAACGCCCCATTGAAAAACAAGGGATGGCAAGGCAATTTCACCGGCGAGATCGGTGAGGAGGAGCTTGCCGCTGCCAGACGTTGGCAAGCGATCAAGGCAGAGGCTGGCTTCGCCGCCATTACTCTTCCCCGTCGCTGGGGAGGGCGGGACGCGGCACCAAATCTGCAGGTAATTTATGCCCAGGAAGAAGAACATTACGCGGTGCCTACTGGTGTTTATGACATAGGTCTCGGCATGTGTATTCCGACCGTTATCCACTATGCTCAGGAAACGCTTACCAGTCGGCTTGTCCCTCCTGCAGTGCGGGGGGAGGAAATCTGGTGCCAGCTCTTTTCCGAACCTGCCGCAGGTTCGGATCTTGCCGCATTGCGGACGCGGGCTGAGCGCGACGGCACTGACTGGATCATAAACGGGCAGAAGATATGGACTTCCGGAGCGCACATGTCAGATTGGGGCCTGTTGCTGGTCCGCACCGATCCGCATGTGCCCAAACATGCCGGACTAACGATGTTTTTCATCGATATGAAGGCAGCCGGGATTGAAATCCGGCCTATTCACCAAATGTCGGGAGCCAAACATTTCAACGAGGTATTCTTTACTGATGTCCGAATACCCGACACGCATCGTCTTGGGGATGTGGGGCAGGGTTGGCGCGTTGCTCTGACAACGCTTATGAACGAACGGGTGACGGGCGGTTTCATCATTCGCCGCCCTGACGTCAGCGATCTCCTTTCCCTTGTTCAAACGCTCGAACTCAATGGCCGACCGGCCATTCTGGACCCAGGCGTCCGGCAGCGTCTCGCAGCATGGTATGTGCGGGCTCAGGGTGTGAAGCTCACACAATTCCGTACGCTTACAGCGTTATCAAGGGGGCGGGAGCCAGGGCCGGAAAATGCGATCGGCAAACTCGTCAATGCTTCGATGTCACAGGACATCGCCAATTATGGCCTCGACCTGATGGATATGGGAGGCGGGGTCATGGACCCCAATCTCGTGCCGCTTAATATGCTTTTTCAGGAAACATTCCTGTCCTCTCCTGGGGGTCGCATAGCGGGGGGAACGGACGAGGTGCTGCGAACTATTATCGCTGAGAGGGTGTTGGGGATGCCTGGCGATATCCGCCTGGACAAAGGTGTCGCGTTTTCGGCAATTCCATCTGGCAGAAGTTGAGAGAACCGGTGCCCATTTCCTATCCCGATATACTTGAGATGCGCTCTAACGCGGTGCCTTTTTCTTGGACGGATCAAGAGGTCATGCTATACGCCCTTGGCACAGGCATGGGTGCTGATCCGCTCGACATGAACGAATTACCCTTCGTTTACGAAAACGGACTGAAGGTAATGCCGACCTTCGCGACCATTATCGCCCGTCCGGGTGATCCAGGTCCTCTGCCGCTAACGCGCGCGCTGGTCCTTGATGGCGGCCGAGCCCTTTTGCTGCACGCGCCTCTACCGTCGTCTGGCGATGTTCTTATGGACGGGCGCGTTCTGAACGTTATTGACAAGGGCGAGGGCAAAGGCGCCATCGTGACCCGTGAGGTGACGATCCGAGATGCCGCAAATGGGCAGCCACTTGCGACTTTGGTGACGGATG
>CAYOZY010000296.1:0-2390 GCA_964408525.1 uncultured Sphingobium sp.
CGGGGTCCGGTTGTTCTACGGCGAGCAGGACGACCTGTCACAGATCGTGATTTTCCCCGTCACCTACCAGCAACGCCACGGCATCGAGGATCTGCGGCTTGTCCGGTTTACCGACGAAGACGGTCATACGAGTTACATGGGAACCTACACCGCGTTCAGCGGCGAATCTGGCCGGCAGGAGCTGCTGCGGACCGAAGATTTCGTTACCTTTGAATTGAACGCGCTGGACGGCACCGTCGGCGGCACCAAGGGGCTGGCGCTGTTTCCCCGACGGATCGACGGGCATTACGCCATGCTGGGCCGCCAGGATCACGAGAACATCTGGTTGCTTCGGTCGAATGATCTCTACAACTGGGACGGTAGCGCAGTCATCGTCTCGCCGCGTTGGCCGTGGGAGTTCGTCCAGATGGGCAATAGCGGCTGCCCGGTCGAGGTCGATGAGGGATGGCTGTTCATCACCCATGGCGTCGGTCCGATCCGAAACTATTGCCTCGGCGCCTGCCTACTCGATAAACGCGATCCGTCTAAAGTTATCGCGCGTTCGACCCAGCCACTCATCCGTCCTAGACCGGAGACGCGGGACGGCTATGTCCCCAACGTGGTCTATAGCTGCGGTGCCCTGGCCGTCGGGCGCAGATTGCTTCTGCCATATGGCGTGGCCGACACCTTCACCACCTTTGCTAGTATGTCGATCGACCGGCTGCTGCAGTCCATGCAATAGCGGACGGTTCGATTGGTGTAGGGGAATTTACGGATCGCGCGCTTGGTCGGCGCTTGTCAATCACTCCAGAATGACATGGTTCACGATCCGCCTCGATCTTGCCCGGAACCAAGGATGCCCTGAGGGGTCCGCGGCGTACAGTTATCTGTTGAGGGCGCCGCTTCATCCTGACGGCACCATCGACACCCGGGCAATCGCGCGGACACCGGCACGCGCAACCGTGTTGCGATCTTGGCCCGACGAGCCCCAGCGACATGGTTATCTGATGCATTCGCCCACCGGCTGGTGCTTCTCTTATGCACCCGGCGCGGCGGATGACGAGCCAGTCTTCCACCTCGAGACGCATCACTTGCGAGTCGGGGAATATGTCACAGTCACCGAACAGGATGATCTTCCACTCTGCTTCGTGGTGACGCGATGCGACGCGCTGGCAGAGGCATGAGATCATGATCAAGTCGATGACCGCAGTGCTGGAGGATGTCGACAAGGCTGCAGGCTTTATCAATGCCGTGCTCGCACAGGCCGAATATCTGGGCGCTGGCGTGACCTTCCAAATTCTAACGCCCAGTCCCGTCGCGGTACCGGAGTTCGCGCCATTCGGTGCTTTCTACTTACCCGATGCCGCACTTGTTACTGAGACGGCGGATCGGATCGCGAGGGTGCGATCAATGACGGGCAACACCGCCCTGCCAGTTGAGGTGTTGGGTATGCACGACGATGTCGCCTGGCTTGCGGGAGATGTTCGCCACTCCAGGACGATAGCTGATATCTCGTTGATGGGCAGCGTCGAGACCTGGACCATTCCTTGGCTGCATCGCCGCGTGGCCGAAACGCTAGCATTGGCGTCGGGAACGCCGCTTCTCGTTTTGCCGCCTGGAAGATCAGTTACGGAGATAGACTACGCGGTCCTCGGTTGGAAATCGTCCGGGGAGGCGGTTCGTGCGCTACACGATCTAGTAGCGGTCGCCAATCCGGGAGCGCGTATCGACATAGTATCAGTGGCAAGCAGGTCGCCGGACGATCTCGATGATCACGAAAGGGTGGTCCGCTATCTGCAGCATCTGGGTTTTCGAGCTGAGGCTATATACCTGGACCATGGGGGTAATGCCGCACAGCAACTGCAGGTCTATGCGCTGGAAAACAAGGCTGATCTGCTGGCTTCGGGCGCGTTCGCACACTCGCGGCTTCGTGAAGTCGTGTTCGGGAGCGTTACCGAGCGGTTGATCGTCGATGCTCGCCTGCCGGTTCTTCTCTCCCACTGAGTCCACGGCGAAATGACTGCAGATCCGCTGCTCTCCCGCATCGGGGCGGCGTTACTGCCATTGGCCTATGCCTTGGCTATCGGGCTGCTGATCGGGCTGGAACGCGGTTGGGCCGAGCGAGAGGATGCTGATGGTACTCGCGTAGCGGGCTTTCGTACCTTCGGCTTACTGGGGTTGGTCGGGGGCATAGCGGCGCTGTCCTCCTGGCCAGTGAGTCTTGCCCTAACTGCCGCCGTGGGGCTGGTCCTGTTGGAGGGCTATAGGCGCCAGAGCCAGGAGTCTACTGGACGTAGCGCCACCAGCGCGATTGCGGGCTTGCTGGTGGTGGGGCTCGGCGCGCTGGCCGTCCGGGGACAGGCACCAGTCGCAATCGCAAGCGCCGCAGCGGTCATGTTCTTGCTGTCGAT
>CAYOZY010000297.1:0-2375 GCA_964408525.1 uncultured Sphingobium sp.
TTCAGCGGAACCGACTTGCCGCCGCGCAGCCCTTCGTCGGCGGTGATCACCAGCGAGGAATCGCAATCCTGTATGCGTCCGGCCAGCGCATCGGGCGAGAAGCCCCCAAACACCACCGAGTGAATCGCGCCGACTCGCGCGCAGGCGAGCATCGAGAATGCCGCTTCAGGTATCATCGGCAGATAGATGGTCACCCGGTCGCCCTTCTTGACGCCGTTGGCCTTCAGCGCATTGGCGAGGCGGCAGACCTCTTCATGCAGTTCGCGATAGCTGATGCGGCGTTCTTCGCCAGGCGAGTCGCCTTCCCACAGGATCGCTGTCTGGTCGCCGCGTTCCGCCAGATGCCTATCGATGCAGTTGGCAGCGACGTTGAGCACGCCGTCCTCAAACCACTTGATGCCGAAATCCGCTTCGTTGAAGCTGGTGTTTTTCACCTTCGTGAACGGCGTTATCCAGTCGATCCGCTGCGCCTCGCGCCGCCAGAACGCATCCGGGTCGCTGGCTGCTTCGGCATACAGGGACTCATAGCGTTTCGCGTCAATTTTGGCTTTCGCGGCCCATTCGGCCGAAACGGGGTGAACATTCGACACCTTGGCTCTCCTATACCATTCCTATCTGCGCCGCGACTGTAATCGGGCGGCGGCAATCCTTCATCCCAGACTAAGGTCTAATGGAGCCGAGACCAAGGTCTAAGTATGCGTCGGAACCATATTGCGCGACCATTTACCCCGACTGGAGGACCGGAAAAGGCCTCGAAAGCAAGGGAGAGGAACGGTGCACATCAACAAACGCATGCCATTATGGCTGATGACCGGGGTCGCCGCGCTCGCCATGTCGGTGACGGACGCTGCGGCGGCGACCCAGAAAGAGCAGGAACTGGAAAAGCGGATCGAAGCGCTGGAGAGGATGTTCGGTTCGCTTCAGGGCGAGTTGACGACCACCAAGGCGGAAAACGCCCAGTTGCGCGAGGCCGTGGCGCAGGCGCAAGCCTCCAGCGCCGAAGCGACCAAGGCAGTAGCGGATGCTAAGCCCGCCCTTGCCGCCGCCACGGCGGACGGCTTTACCGTGGGCAATGGCGCGACCCGGATCAAAATCGGTGGTTTCCTGAAAACCGTCGCGACGTTCAGCAAATGGGACGATGGCACGGTCGCCGCCAATTCGCTGGGCCGCGACTTCTACTTGCCGCAAGCCATTCCGGTAGGCGGCGCGTCGACCACGAACAATGACTTTGCCGCCAAGCAGACGCGTCTCTGGCTGAATATCGACACCATGGTGGCGGGCCACACGCTCAAGGGTTATGTCGAGACGGACTTCCAGACCTCGGCGGGCACGCAAGGCTCCGAACGAACGACCAATGGCTATAATCTCGCGTTGCGCCGTGCCTTCGTGCAGTTCGACAACCTGACCGTGGGCCAGGACTGGTCGACTTTCCAGAATGTGGCCGTGCTTCCAGAAACAACCGACTTTATCGGTCCGACCGAAGGCTCTGTGTTCGTCCGGCAACCGCTGATCCGCTTCACCAAGGCGCTCAACAAGGCCGTTTCCATCCAGCTCGCCGCCGAAAATGGCGAGACGCAATCGGCGTCTCCGGGGCTGGTGGAGAACGATCAGGACAAGGTGCCGGATTTCGTCGGGCGCCTGAACTTCAAGGCGGGCAATGCCGATCTGGCGCTGGCTGCTGTCGGGCGGCAGCTCCGCGTCGACAATGGCGCGGTCAAGGACACGGCCTTTGGCTGGGGCATAAGCGGATCGGGCAAGATCGTCTTTGGCGAGAGCAAGCAGCATGATATTCGCTTCATGGCAACCTATGGCAAGGGCATTGGCCGCTATGTCGGCCTCAATTTCTCGCCGGATGCGGTCATCGATGCCGCGGGGAAGCTTGAGAAGCCGGAAGTTCTCGCGGCGCTCGCCGCGGTCCACATCAGCCTCACGCCATCGGTGCGCACCAATCTCATGGTCGGCTATCAGGACGTGAGCTACCCCGGCGGTTTCGCGGCCGGATATTTCAACGCCTTCAACGAGCAGGCGATGAGCTATGCCGGCAACATCTTCTGGACACCGACCAAGGGCTTCGATCTCGGCGTCGAATATCGGCATGGCGAGCGCGAGCTTGTAAGTGGCGCCAAGGGGCAGCTCGACCGCCTCGAATTCGCCGCGAAATATTCGTTCTGAAACACTGACTATAAGGAGAGGGCAAATGGCAACTGCATATGACAACATGCCCAAGCATCACAGCGCGACCCAGAATGAAAAGCTGGTCATCGGCGCTTCATCGCTTGGCACTGTATTCGAATGGTATGACTTCTATCTCTACGGATTGCTGGCGACCTATATCTCGGCGCAATTTTTCTCTGGCGTGAACGAAACCACGGGTT
>CAYOZY010000298.1:0-626 GCA_964408525.1 uncultured Sphingobium sp.
TCGCGACATCGAGCCCGACGAAATCACCGATCTCATCCGACCGATCTATGACCGCGGTAAGCGCTCCATGGCAGATCACGTCCGCAGTTACATCCGATCCGCATATAGCTGGGGTCTGAAATCGGAACACGACTACCGCAACGCGTCGCAGCGGCGTTTCCGGCTGGTCTACAATCCCGCCGCCGGCATCCCCACAGAGCCCAAGAAAGTCGGCACTCGCTGGCTTGATGAAGAAGAATTCCTACGCCTGTACCGTTGGCTTGAATGTCCGGACGCGCCCGTGCATCCGCCTTACACACGGGCCGTTCGCATTCTCATGCTCACGGGGCAGCGCGTGGAGGAAATCGCCCGCCTGCATGTCGATCAGTGGGACGCGAAGGAGCGGATCATCGACTGGTCAAAGACCAAGAATGGCAAGCCACACGCCATTCCGGTCCCGGAAGTGGCGGCGGAGTTAATCGAATCGATCAAGCCCAACGCACACGGCTGGTTTTTCCCCTCCGCGACCGACCCAACCAAGCCCGTCAGCCACGGCACGCTGTACTCTTTCATGTGGCGTCAGCGCGAGCGCGAGGTGATCCCTGTCGTGACCAACCGCGATCTGCGCAGAACCTGGAAGACGCTCG
>CAYOZY010000298.1:652-2349 GCA_964408525.1 uncultured Sphingobium sp.
AAGAAATTCGCGACCGCATACAGAACCACACGCTCCAGGATGTCAGTTCGAAGAGCTACGATCGTTGGAGTTACATGCCCGAGAAGCGGGCAGCCATGAAGAAGTGGAATGCATTCGTCCGAGCGATGCTAACCAAGAAGCGCCCCAAGCCGGCAAGAGAGACATCTAGACCGAATATCCGTTCGGGCGTTGAAGGCGCCACCCAACATGCAGCCTGAGAGGCGTCCGCAAAATCGCTCTAAGCCGTCAGGTGCTCTATAAGGATTGACAATCCCAGACCGAAAAGCGCGATCCCAGCGACAGCCTCCGCAATGCGGCCGAAGTGCTCGCCGATCAGCCGACCGATAAGCATGCCCCCCGACGACATGAGGAACGTCGCAAGGCCAATCGCGGTCGCAACCACAACAATGTTGACGTTCAGAAAGGCCAAAGAGACGCCGACGGCCATTGCATCGAGGCTCGTGCCGATTGCGGTTGCCATCAAGACTGTAAACGATCGGCCCACTGGCTTGGCGTCGGCTTTCTTCCATACGGCCGCATAGAGCATATGAAGACCAACCGCAGCGAGCAGGCCAAAGGCGAGCCAGTGATCAACAGCCTGGACGAAGCTGCTCGCGGCAACGCCGGCAACCCAACCGATAACAGGCGTGATCGCCTCGACTACACCAAAGACCGCACCGCTGCGTAGCGCTTCTGAATATCGCGGGCGGCCAAGGGCTGCGCCTCTACCCACGGAAACCGCAAAGGCATCGACGGACATGCTGAAAGCAAGCAGGACGACTGCAAAAGGGGACATAGCAGGATAACCAAACGGACATTGAACCGGGTGGCCCTCACCTGTCCGACAAAGGCGAGTTTCACCACGGTCTTGCCGGGCCGGTGAAAAACCGGCTGATCACACCACGCGCATGGCGCGAGCCTGTTGGCGTGATCCCGCTGTCTGAGCGGTGGCTACTCCCCGATGCGGAAGAGATAGGAAGCGACATCGGCAAAGTCAAAATCTAAAAGTCGATACCCATCAGATACTTGCGCTTATAATACTCATTTGCAGGTGGAGCCTTGGTCTTCAGGCTTCGGACGGCCCGCCTCCAAGCGGTCTGGTAGGATGACTGCCGCATCCTGCGGCTGGGAGCTAGGAAAATTGTAATCTTCCTGCTACATATCTGCTCAATATGTAGTGTGAAGGTGTCAAATGCCCACTCCCCATAACCCTCCAGCAGCCGTGCGGCGCGCCCTGCGCAAGCTCGGCGCGGACATCCATGACGCTCGCCGTCGCCGCAAGCTGCCCATGGCGGTCGTGGCCGAGCGGGCTTTCACGTCGCGCTCGACCCTGCAGAAGGTCGAGGCAGGCGACACCAACGTTAGCGTCGGCATTTATGCCGGCGTGCTTCAAGCCCTCGGCCTGCTCGACGGTCTGACCCGGATCGCCGACATCAGCAACGACAGCGTCGGCCAGGCGCTCGCCAGCGCCGAGCTGCCCAAGCACATCCACTTGAAGCGGTCGGCGGGATCGTCCCGCGATGGCTGACTTCGAGGTTCATATCGACCTTAACGGCCGCACCCGCCTGATCGGATTGGCGAGAAGCAATCGTGTGCGAGGCGCCGAGACCATCCTCTTTGAGTATGAAGGTGCTTGGCTGGAAGACCCGGAGCGCTTCTCGTTGGAGCCCGCTCTGGCGCTGACCCGCGGCGCCTTC
>CAYOZY010000299.1:0-2343 GCA_964408525.1 uncultured Sphingobium sp.
GCTGCGCCTGCCCGGCAAGCTGACCGATTGTAGCGCGGACGACCCGGCGGGCACCGAAATCTTCATCGTCGAGGGCGACAGCGCGGGTGGCTCCGCCAAACAGGCGCGGGACAGGAAAACGCAGGCGATCCTGCCGATACGCGGCAAGATCCTGAACGTCGCTTCCGCCACGGCGCAGAAGATCCTCGCCAATACCGAGATCGCCGACCTTATTCAGGCGATCGGTTGCGGCACGCGCAAGGACTGCAACCCCGAAAATTTGCGCTATGAACGCATCGTCATCATGACCGACGCCGATGTCGACGGCGCGCATATCGCAACGCTGCTGATGACCTTCTTCTTTCAGGAAATGCCGGAGCTGGTGCGGCGCGGGCACCTCTACCTCGCCCAGCCCCCGCTCTATCGGCTCACCGCGGGCGGCAAGAGCGTCTATGCCCGCGACGACGCGCACAAGGACGAGATATTGGCCGGGGAGTTGAAGGGCAAGAAGGTCGACGTTTCCCGATTCAAGGGGCTGGGCGAGATGAACCCCGGCCAGCTGCGCGAAACGACGATGGACCCCAAGTCGCGCGGCATGATCCGCATTACCCTGCCACGCGAATATGAGGAAGAGGCGGGCGTCAAGGATCTGGTCGACCGGCTGATGGGTACAAACCCCGCGCATCGCTTTGCCTTCATTCAGGACAATGCCGCCGCCCTCGATGGGGACATGATCGACGCCTGACGCTTGGCCTCTCTATCCTCGCTTTCTCACTCGCTAGGAACAGAATGAGATCACGGTCGTTTGTCCTTCAACAAGCGAGGAGATGAACCATGGTTGAATATCGTGACCAAGCCAACGTAAATGATCGGACAAGCAGCACGGGCCGAGTATTTATCATTTTAGCCATAGCCGCCGCACTCATCGTCGGCCTTCTGTTCGCGACAGGGTTCTGGGAGGCGGATGTCAAGGGAGGCGCGCTGCCCGATGTTGATGTAAGCGCAACCGGCGGCGAAATGCCCAATGTCGATGTCGACTCCAAGGAAGTCGTCGTTGGCACCAAGAAGGAAACCATTGATGTGCCTACGGTGGGCGTGAAGGACGATGGTAACGATTAACGGCGCGGCTTAAAGCGATTTCCAGTCAAATGGCATCATTTGACGATTCAGAAATCGCGGTAGAACAACGATATAGAGCGGTCGATCTGATCCAATCAGATCGACCGCTCTAGCCTTCAGGCTCCAGCCCCGCATCACTGAACCAACCACGCGCATGTGCGAGGCGAAACACCGGGTTCAGCAAGCTGTTGCTCCAGCCTGCATTGGTAGCGAAGTCGCGGCGCAGAGTGTCGTGATGGAGTTGATGCGCGGCTGGAGTCATCAGCAGGCGCGAGCGCCGCATGGCATGGATGATCCATGGGTTTTCATCCCTGTGCAGCGTGCCGTGAAAATATTGTGCGAAGGTGCCGCCAACCAGCAGGCTCAAAATACCCGCCACGGCCCATCCCGGCACTGACCAGAGCAGACAGGCTGCATTAAGCAACACCGACAGCGGCAGCGACCCGGCCACTATGGTCGAGCCGATCTGCCGCAACATTGTTCTGCGCCCCAGCGCATGCGGGCGCGGATGATGGTTCTTGAAATCGTAGACCAGTCGCTCGAACGGATTGATCCGCGCCATGCTGGCCGCGAACATGCTGCGATATTCCTCACTCTCGCGCGAGCCTTCATAGAAATAGAGCCGGTCCAGCCCCACGCCGAGGCGCGCGGGGTGATAGTCCATGACCATATGCACCATGCCTGAGAGCATGTCCGCGCCATACCAGCCCGCCAGCAGCGCCGGGATCATCCACCAGCTCAAATCCGCCATCACAAAGCCCAGATTGGCAATACCCGAAATAATGAGCGTGAATATGGCGAGCCGCATCAGCATGACGCGGCTTCTATCAGCGGTGCGGGAGAAGGAGCAAGAGGGCGCCCCGCCTATTCCGCCGCCGGCACATAGAGATCACCCCCTTCGCGAAATTTCTCGGCCATTTCCTTCATCCCGGCTTCGGCATCCTCCGCCGCGATAAAAGCATCGGCGCTCTGGTTTTGCTTGGCAGCAAAGTCGCGGACCTCTTGGCTGATCTTCATGCTGCAAAACTTAGGCCCGCACATCGAGCAGAAATGCGCGGTCTTGGCGCCTTCAGCCGGGAGCGTCTGGTCGGGATATTTCTCCGCCGTGTCGGGATCGAGCGACAGGTTGAACTGGTCGCGCCAGCGGAATTCGAAGCGCGCTTTCGATAGCGCGTCGTCGCGGACCTTGGCGGCGGGGTGGCCCTTGGCGAGGTCGGCGGCGTGGGCGGCGAGCTTGTAGGTGAC
>CAYOZY010000300.1:0-1445 GCA_964408525.1 uncultured Sphingobium sp.
GCCTCCATCTGCCATGTCATCGTATCGCGCAGCAGGCCGAGATTGTAATTGGGCCGGTCGAGTGGAGTTATGAACGCCCAGAGCGTGCCCAGCTCCGGTTCCCACTGCACATCGATCTGCCCAAGATCGAAAAGCTTGGACTGGCCGGGAGGCGTGAAAAACGCCGGCGTTTCGACGGCAATCTGAGTATCAGCCAGAGCGGAGCTTGCAGCCGGAGGGCCATCGGATCGCTCTTCCGCATGCGCGACGGTTGCCGCCTCGCCGCCGTGGGTCGATGCTTCCGACATCGCCTGTCCTTCCCGCGATTCGAGCTGCACTTCATTCATGATGCACCCTTGGGCCTCTTCCTGATGCCTCCAAGGGAGCATGGGCGACAGGGGCCGTGCAACGATGGTTGCCTCCAATTCGGGTGGCGTTAACCATTTTGCTTCATTTATGTTGTCGGAAAACCACATTGATTTCCGGTATTTGTTAACTTTTATGGTAAATCTGCAACATATAGCAGCGCGTCACCGCATGATGAACGGGCCGCCAACCAAATGCTAACCTTCCGAATCTACTTCTCGTCGCATGATTCGGCGACGCACCAACCAACATCCCGTAACCCTCGTGCTGCAAACCGGCGAGGGTCTGCACTGGCCGCTGCGGCTGTCGGAAGATTGCGTGCAATTTATCGGCCGCTATCGGCGAATCGAGAATTTCGGGCCGCCCTCGGGCCTGCTGCATTTTCTGCCCGGCTCCATCGCCTGATTTCGATCATTCGGGCTGACAGCGGCACCGCAAGGCCGTAAAGCCCGGTCGCATGAACCGCCCTCGTTTTTCCTTTTCCATCAGCGCGACCGACGGCAAGGCCCGCTCCGGCACGCTATCCATGATACGCGGCGACATTCGCACCCCCGCCTTCATGCCCGTGGGCACCGCGGCGACCGTGAAGGCCATGCGCCCCACCGAAGTGCGGACGGCGGGCGCCGACATCATCCTTGGAAACACCTATCATCTGATGCTGCGGCCCGGCGCCGAACGGGTGGCGGCGCTGGGCGGGCTGCATCGCTTCATGGGCTGGAACCGGCCGATATTGACCGACAGCGGCGGCTATCAGGTGATGAGCCTTTCGGCGTTGACCAAGATGAGCGAGGAGGGCGTGGCTTTCTCCAGCCATATCGACGGGTCGAAGCATATGCTTACGCCCGAACGCTCGATGGAGATCCAGCGCCTGCTAGGCAGCGACATCGTGATGGCGTTCGACGAATGTACGAAAAACGGCGCGACGCACGATGAAGCGGCAGCCTCGATGGAGCGCTCGATGCGCTGGGCCAAGCGCTCGCGCGATGCGTTCGATGCAGGGGGCGAGCATGCCGGAAGGGCGGCGTTGTTCGGCATCCAGCAAGGCTCACTCGACCGCGAACTCCGGTCGATTTCCGCGCAAAAGCTAATCGACATCGGCT
>CAYOZY010000300.1:1455-2331 GCA_964408525.1 uncultured Sphingobium sp.
AGGTCAGCCTGGCGGTGGGCGAAGGGCAGGAGGCGATGTTCGCTACGCTCGATTTCGCCTGCGTCCAACTCCCCGCCGAGCGCCCACGCTATCTGATGGGCGTGGGCAAGCCGGACGACATCATCGGCGCGGTGGAACGCGGCATCGACATGTTCGACTGCGTGCTCCCCACCCGATCGGGCCGCAATGGACAGGCGTTCACATGGTCCGGCCCACTCAACATCCGCAACGCCAAATATGCCGAGGACCTCTCACCGCTCGATCCGGAGTGCGATTGCCCGGTTTGCGCGGACGACGGCTGGAGCCGCGCCTACCTCCATCATCTCGTCAAGGCGAAGGAGATATTGGGCGCGATGCTGATGACGCAGCACAATATCCATTTCTACCAGAGCCTGATGCAGCGCATCCGCGATGCGATCGGACACGGGGAGTTCGCAAACTTCGCTGGGGAGTTTCGGGCGCGCTACCGGAAGTAAAATAACCACACCTCATGAGATGATCGGCGCGATGACATGATATTCGCCCCCCGCGGCATCATGCTCCAGCGGCGATCTCAACTGCCTCGAAAGGCCAGTCAACACGCGCTCGTAAAGCTCAACCTTGTCGCTATCGCTGGCCCGCACCTGCCGGAAGGCCGGTGACGAAAGCGAGAAGCGCGCATGCTGCTGATGGCCCTCCAGCCTGACCAGCGCGATGCGGAGCTGCCCGTCGCTCTCCAGCGCGATGACGAGATCGGCCAGCTCCGCCGTCATGAAGGCAAGTGGCGCAGCGACATCCTGATGCAGAGAAATATCGTCGCAATCGACCGCGATGCCGAGCCCGGCGCCGCTCTGCACCTGCGCCGATGTCCTGATGCTTGAAGCGATCTCGTTAAAC
>CAYOZY010000301.1:0-2295 GCA_964408525.1 uncultured Sphingobium sp.
GACCGCCTTGCCGACAAGGTAGCGCTCGTCGCTGGTCTCATAAGGCAGCCATTCTCCCGTTACCGGCATCAGCGCGACCTCGATGAGGTCGAATGTGCCTTCGCGGCGCCGCGCGAACGAGCCGGCGAGAACCAGATGGCCGCTTTTGCCTCTCGGGCCATCCTGCGCCTGCCATAGCGCGAGTTCGCCCGCGAACCGCTTGTGGAACCGCCGCGCCATGTCCTGATCCATCACGAAGGGCATGTCGCCGACATGGCGCAGGACAATTCTTTCCGCGCCGTGCGCGGGAATGATCTCCTTGATCTCGCCCACCACGACCATCATTTCATCGCGCGAGGCATAGACCCGGGCAAGCGCCGCGCGGCGGCGCGCCCGGATCTCCTCTTTTTCCTCGATCTTGAAGCTCTCGGGCACGAACAGCACGTGGGGCAGGGCTTCCTGCTTGGCCCGGCAACTTGCCGCCGCCTCGAGCAGCGCGCGGCGCACCACGAACCATGTCCGCTTGCCCGCCATCTTTGGGTGCCAGTGGGTGAGCTCCGCCCGGTCCCACAGGACATGCAGCAGCCCGCGCATCGAGAGCTTCTGACCCGACGATTTCACCGTCGGCTTGTCGTTCGTCAGCGCCGCAGGCGCGAGCCGGGCGGCGCCGCGCGAGAGCGGGAAACCGAGCTTGAGGCTGGTCTCACCGCTTGCCTCATCGTCGAGTACGGCGCTCCCGCGGACCTGACCCATGCCGGTGAGGTAATCGGGCGCCTCGTAGTGATCGCAGGCCGTCGCATGGCGCGCGCCCGAGCATGGCCAGCGCGCGAGCACGTAGCCATTCTGGCGGTGCGAGATGTAGAGGGGGAGTTCGGTTCCCTTGCGGCATTCGCACAGGACCTGGGTCTTTTGCGCGTAGGCTTTGGCAAGCAGCTGCTGAAGTTCATCGCCTTCGGCCACGCTGCGGCCGAGCACACGGTATCGCTGGACCATTGGGATATCTCCAATTTCTCGCGATCGACGCTGCCCGTTCGACCTCTCGCGCATCTCCTTCGTCTGACGCGGCCCCGGATGGGCGCGCTGGACTCAGTCTATGCTGGCCTCGCCGGTGCGGCAAGCCCGCCGAGCGGACGAATTGAGCCTGTCGCCGTGCAACCGTGGAGGCCGCCCGCGGTTTACTGGCGTGGCGGCATATGCCGCGCTACCGGTCCTGTGATGGATGACCTCTTCGCTTCGCAGCCCATCGCAGGCGCCACGCTGGTGCGCAGCGACATCGAGCGCCTGATCGGCAAGGTGCCCCGCACACTCGTCGACTGCGACCTCGAGGAGGCCGACCTCTCCGGGCTCGACCTCACCCGCTGGCGCTTCGAACGCTGCAACCTGCGGCGCAGCGATCTTGCAGGAGCAAAGCTGGAAGGTACGGTCTGGCAAGGCTGCCGTGGACCATTTGCCAATTTTTCGGGCGCGAACCTCAGCGAGGCCGAGTTCATCGGCGGCGACTGGAACAATTGCGCGATGCGCCGCGCGAGCCTGACCTCGACCCGGTTCACCGGCTCCAAGCTCACCGGCGCCGATTTCACCGAGGCGCGCGCCATGCACATCCACTTCGAGGAAGTGCTGCTGGTCTCGGCAAAGCTGCCTGGCTTTTCGTTTCGCAAGGAAAGCCTGCGCCGGGTCGATCTATCCGGTGCCGATCTGCGCAAGGGCGATTTCCGCATGACCGTGTTCGAGGACTGCTCGCTGCGCGAGGCGATGGTAGCGGGATCGCGCTTCGAGGGCTCTGACCTGCGCGGCGCTGACCTCGGCGGGCTGCGCCTCGTCGATGCCGGGCTGTTCGCGGGGCGACGATTTCGCGCGAGCAGGCCGGGCAATTGCTCGGCGAACTTGGGCTCAACGTCCGATAGCCGCACGGCGGGACCGTTTGCCTCAGTCCGCGGCGCGCTCGTCCTGGTCCAGGAGTTCGCTTACGCCTTCGGCAAGGCCGAGGCACAGCGCGGCTTCCTCGCGCGTGAGCACGATCTCTTCAGCATCGAACACGGCAAGCTTCGTGCGCAGCACCTGCGCCACCGCGTGCGCCACCTGCAGGGCGCTTGGCATCATCTGGGGGTCAGTCATGGGCCGGGAACCTTTCCCTTCGGCGGCTCTGCCTACGGCAGCGGGGCCGGACAGGTCGCGTTGGAGCGCATTCATACCGGTTTTGCCGGGATGTGGCGAGGTGGAGAGGGGAAAGAGGCACCCCGGCGCCCGCGCCCCGCGCGGGCTGGGGGCAACCCGCTCTACTCGCTAGGGCGCGCGTCGGTGCTGTCGCACCGCCGC
>CAYOZY010000302.1:0-2279 GCA_964408525.1 uncultured Sphingobium sp.
GATGAGCGCGCGGGTGACGCAGTTGAAGCGCGAGGGTGTCGATGTGATCGGCCTATCTGCGGGCGAGCCGGATTTCGATACGCCCGATTTCGTCAAGGACGCTGCGATAGCAGCGATCCGCGCGGGCCAGACCAAATATACCGATGTCGACGGCACGGCTGAGGTGAAAGACGCGGTTGCGGAGAAGTTCAAGCGCGACAATGGCCTTGTCTATGCCCGCAACCAGATCAGCGTCAATTCGGGCGGCAAGCATACGCTCTTCAACGCGCTCGTCGCGACGGTCGATGCGGGCGACGAGGTCATCATCCCCGCGCCCTATTGGGTGAGCTATCCCGATATCGTGAATTTCGCGGGCGGCACGCCTGTGTTCATCGAAGGACCGGCGAGCCAGGGATACAAGATCACCCCGGCCCAGCTCGAAGCCGCCATCACCCCGCGCACCAAATGGGTGATGCTCAATTCGCCCTCAAACCCTTCGGGCGCGGCCTATAGCGCCGAGGAGCTTAAGGGGCTGGGCGAGGTGTTGCTGCGCCATCCGCATGTGCTGGTGATGACCGACGACATGTATGAGCATGTCTGGTATGCGCCGACGCCCTTCGCGACCATCGCGCAAATCTGCCCGGATCTTTACGAGCGCACGCTGACGGTCAACGGCTGCTCCAAGGCATTCGCGATGACCGGCTGGCGCATCGGCTTCGCGGGCGGGCCGGAATGGATCATCAAGGGGATGAGCAAGCTCCAGTCGCAATCCACCTCCAACCCCTGCTCGATCAGTCAGGCGGCGGCGGCGGCGGCGCTGACCGGCGACCAGAGCTTCCTTGAGGAGCGCAACGCCGCCTTCAAGAAGCGCCGCGACATGGTGGTGGCGATGCTTAACGACGCGCCGGGGCTGGATTGCCCGGTGCCTGAAGGCGCCTTCTATGTCTATCCCGACGCGAGCGGCCTGATGGGTAAGACCACGCCCAAGGGCGCGAAGATCACCACCGACGAGGAGCTGATCGGCTATTTCCTCGACGAAGCGCGAGTCGCGGCGGTGCATGGCGGCGCTTTCGGCCTCTCGCCTGCCTTCCGCATCAGCTATGCGACCTCGGAAGAGGTGCTGAAAAAGGCCTGCACCCGCATTCAGGAAGCCTGCGCTGCGCTGAAATAGCGGCCGTTCATCGCGCACTCACCGCGCGAAGCGCATCATCGTCTGTAACCATTGGCGCCACTCCTGCGAAACAGGTGAAGAAGGCGCCGAGCAGAGGAGCGGGCGATGACGAGCATTTCCAGAACCAGCTGGTTCTACAAATTTCTGGCCGGGTTTGCGGTGGGGACAGTGGCAACGCTGGCTGTCGCACAACATGGCGCGCATGCGGAGACAGTCGTCCTCGCGCCCGCGCCGCTGGTGGATGCTACGCCGACGCGCAAGCTGGAAACGGCGGTTTTCGCGGGTGGATGCTTCTGGGGTGTTGAAGGCGTGTTCAGCCATGTGAAGGGGGTCATGCTTGCGCGCTCCGGCTATGCGGGCGGGCCGCGCGGCGCGCGTGTCGGCTATGACGATGTGAGCGCGGGCGACACCGGCTTTGCCGAAGCCGTGAGCGTGACCTATGATCCCAAAGTGGTGAGCTACGCCACACTGATGCGCATATTCTTCTCGGTGATCGCCGATCCCACCACGCTCAACTATCAGGGGCCGGATCATGGCACGCAATATCGCAGCGCGCTCTTCCCGCTGAATGGCGAACAGGCGAAAGCCGCGAACGCCTATCTCGTGCAGCTAGGCAGGGCGAAACTGTGGAGCGGCCCGATCGTCACGAAAGTCGAGCGTTTCACCGGCTTCGCGCTGGCCGAAGCCTATCATCAGGACTTCATGGAGCGAAACCCCCGCCACCCCTATATCCTGCGCTGGGACGCGGCGAAGCTGGCTGCACTCAAGCGGCTTTACCCGGAACTCTACAGCGCGAAAGCCAGCCGATAGCGCTTTGGCAGGTCACGGCGCGAAGGCTGGAAGGAGCGAAACAAGCGCCCTTCGGCCCCGCGCAGCCTATTTGGGCGAGATCACCATGAGCATCTGGCGGCCTTCCATGCGCGGATAGGCTTCCACCTTCGCGACTTCGGCGGTTTCCTCCGCCACACGCTGGAGCAGCGCCATGCCGAGTTGCTGGTGCGAAAGCTCGCGCCCGCGAAACCGCAGCGTGACCTTCACCTTGTCGCCCTCGCCGATGAACTTGGTGATGGAGCGCATCTTCGTATCATAGTCATGATCGTCGATGTTCGGACGCATCTTGATCTCCTTG
>CAYOZY010000303.1:0-2278 GCA_964408525.1 uncultured Sphingobium sp.
GCGGCGATGCTGATCGGGCGGCCGCGCATCGAGCCTGAATTGTCGATCAGCAGGGTGACGACCGTGTCGCGAAACTCCGTGTCGCGCTCGATCTTGTAGGAAAGCGAGTGCGTGGGGTCGATGACGATGCGGGCGAGGCGCGCCGCATCGAGCATACCTTCTTCCTGATCGAACTCCCAGCTTCGCGCCTGCTGCGCCATCAGGCGGCGTTGCAGGCGGTTGGCGAGCTTGGTGACGGCACCGTGCAGGCTCGCCATCTGCTGGTCGAGGAAGCCGCGCAGGCGCACCAGCTCGTCAGCGTCGCACAGCTCGGTCGCAGCAACGATCTCGTCATGCGCCGTCGTGTAGGCTTTATAGTCGAAACCCGGCGGCAGGTCGCTCATCGGGCGGTTCGGGCGCACCGGCATCATGCCCTCGTCGCCCATGCCCTCCATGTCCTCGTCACTCATCGCGTCGAGATCGTCGCTATATTCGGTTTCACCCTCCTGCGCCTCGCCGTCCGATTGTTCGCCGCGCGCCTCGGTGGTGGCGTCGCTGTCGCCGGCCTGCTCCTCGCCCTCGTCTCCCTCGTCCTGATCCTGATCGGCGGAATCGTCGTCGCTCTCGCCGTTTTCGTCGGTCGGTTCCTGCTGGTCGTCGCTTTCGACGAGCGCGAGATGTTCGAGCAGGCTGGCAGTGAGCTGCTGGAACGCGCGCTGGTCGTCGAGCGCGAGTGGCAGGGCGTCGAGATCGGAACCGGCCTTGGACTCGATCCATTCGCGCACCATGGCGACACCTTCCGCCGCCACATCGGGCACCGGCTGCCCGGTCAGCCGTTCGCGCACCATCAGGGCGAGCGCGGTGGAAAGCGGCACCTCGTCCGGCCCGCGCGCGCGCGTAATGGGGTCTGACTTTAGCCGCAGGTCGAGCGCATGGGACAGATTGTCGCGCACCCCGGCCATGGAGCGCGCGCCGATCGCCTCGACCCGCGCCTGCTCCGCGGCGTCATAGACGGAACGCGCGATGGCATCAGCGGGCGCGGCGCGACCGTGGAGCGCTGCATTGTGATGCCGCAGCTTGAGCGCATTGGCATCGGCAAAGCCGCGCGCCAGCGCCACCTGATCGCGCGGCAAAGCGCGGCTGGGGCTGGGCACCTTGATCGCCTTGCCCGCCATGTGAGGATTATCGGCGGTGAAGCTGACTTCCACCTCGGCATCGCGCGCCATCGCCCGCGCCGTGCCGGAAAGGATTGCCTTGAAGGCGTCAAGGGGATTTGGGTTTGATGACATATGCCGGGGCTGCGCGAGTGCAAGGCGAGTGTCAAGGGCTTCTATGAGGGCAATCTGCTCAACCAGTCGAAGGCCGGCACGGTGGTGCCGCTGCTCAACCAGTTGCTGGGCACGAACACCTATAATCTGAACAGCTTCCAGTTCGGCAGCTTTCAGACCATTTCGCCGCTCAATGGCGCGCAGACCATCGATTTCACCCAGAACCCGTTCAACACGAAGCTCAATGGCATGACGCTGATCGGCGTGCATTATGGTGCGGGCCAGGGTTCGCCGGGTTTCGGCAACGGGCCGCTTGGCGGCAATCCGAACAAGCCCAGGCCGACGAATGTCGACACCACGGCGTTCTATTATTTCGATGCCGGCAAGAATCTGGATCAGATCAAACTGAGCTTCAACGCCAGCTCGAACCTGACCCTGTTTTCGACGGGCGTGGCCGGAGCAGTGCCGGAGCCTGCGACCTGGGCGATGATGATATTGGGTCTGGGCGGTGTCGGCGCGGCGATGCGCCGCCGTCGCAAGCCCGCCATGGCGCACGCCACGGCCTGAAACCAGTTCAGGGAGAAGCACGGTCGGGCAGTCGCAGGGGAACGCGGCTGCCCGTATTGTGTCTATGCTTTCCCGACGATGCTTTCCGGCAAATCCTTGCCGAACACGCGCTGATAATATTCGGCGACCAGCGGCCGCTCTGCCTCATCGCACTTGTTGAGGAAGGAGAGGCGGAAGGCGAAGCCGACATCCTTGAAGATCAGCGCGTTCTGCGCCCAGCTTATCACCGTGCGGGGCGACATGACGGTTGAGATATCGCCGTTGACGAAGCCCTGCCGCGAGAGTTCGGCGACCTTGATCATGTTCGCCACTTCCTCTCGCCCGCCGGCATGGTCATATTCGCCCGACTTGGCGAGCACCACCTGCGCCTCGACCTCGGCGGGCAGATAGTTCAGCGCGACCACGAGGTTCCAGCGGTCCATCTGGCCCTGATTGATCTGCTGCGTGCCATGATAGAGGCCGCT
>CAYOZY010000304.1:0-2268 GCA_964408525.1 uncultured Sphingobium sp.
TCGGCGCAGAGCGACAGCCTACCTCTGACTGCCGCCAATCTTTGCAACAGAGCCGTCTGATCCATGCCGTGCGTCCCGCTGCCGCAGTCCTGGCGGATCTCGTTGCCGATGCCGAAAGCGCGCTCGCGCTGGCCAGCCGTTTTCGCTGATCGGGGCGAGGCTCGTGACCGGATTTTCCGACAAGGCCGCGATCACTGGTATCGGCGAGACCGATTTCGTCAAGGGCACCGAGCGAAGTGCGGTCGACATGATGCTCGAAGCCTCGCGCCGGGCGATCGCCGACGCGGGGCTCAAGCCGGGCGACATCGACGGCATGGTTCCGCCGCCGATCTACACGACCTCCGAGGAACTGGCCGCCAACCTGGGAATCGACGTACTGCGCTATGCCGCGACGGTTCACATGGGCGGCGCGAGTCCGACGACAGCGCTGCAGAACGCGGCCATGGCGATCGCGGCGGGCCTGTGCGATCATGTTCTTGTGACGCTTGGCTGGAACGGGTTTTCCGCGCTGCGCCCCAAGCCCGGCGCGCCGCCGACCCGGTCGATGAACATGACCACGCTGACCAATACGATCCAGGGCTATTACATTCCCTATGGCGTATTTCTGCCGGTGCAGATGTATGCCTGGTTGGCGACCCGGCACTCGCGGCTTTTCGGGGTTGGCGAAGAAGCGATGGGCGCGGTGGCGCTGGCCTGTCGCAAGCATGCCCAGCTCAACCCCAAGGCCTTCACCCATGGCCGCCCGCTCGATTGGGATACTTACGCGTCATCGCGCTGGATATCGGAACCGTTCCGGCTTTACGACTGTTGCCTTGAAACCGACGGAGCCTGCGCGGTGGTGGTTTCCCGGATCGACCGCGCCCGTGACATGCCCCACGTGCCGGTGACGATTGCCGGGGCGGCGGAAGGACACCCCTATCCGGCCGACGATATTCCCTCGCGTCCTGATCCGTTCAAGATCGGGCTTTCCTACGCTGCCCCCAAAGCCTTCGAGATGGCCGGAGTGACCCGCGAGGATATGGACTTTCTCCAGATCTACGATTGCTTCACCTATGTCGTCCTGGTGCAGCTGGAAGCGCTGGGATACTGCGAGCCGGGCGCGCAGCTCGATTTCGTCCGCGACGGCCAGATCGAGCTCGGCGGGCGCTTTCCGCTCAACACTCATGGCGGACTGCTCAGCGAGGCGCATGTCTGGGGCCTCAACCATGTTGTCGAGGCGGTCCGGCAGCTGCGCCACGATTGCGGCGACCGGCAGGTCGAAAACGCCCGGACCGGCTTGGTCACCGGCTGGGGCGATCTGGGCGATGGCAGTATCGCCATCCTGCGGAGATTTGCATGAGCGACAACGCCGACCTTCCTCCCAAGCAGCGGCCCGAAGCACAGGTCCGGCCGGCCAAGCCGCGTCCGCGCCCGCAGGACCCGATCGAGCAGGAATTCTGGCAGCGCTGCCAGGATGGCCGATTGCATTTCCAGCGCTGTAGCTCCTGCGGCACCTGGCGCCACTTGCCGCGTTACATGTGCGCGCGTTGCGGCTCGCCCGAATTCGCCTGGCAGCCCAGCTCGGGCACGGGCACGCTGTTTTCGTGGACCATCACGCACCAGGCGCTGCATCCCGCGTTTACCGACGAGATTCCGTTCATCGCGGTTGTCGTCGAGCTGGCGGAGGGGGTCCGCATGGCAAGCCGGCTGATCGACTGCGCCCGGGACAAGGTCGAAATCGACATGCCAGTCGAACTGGCCTTCGAGCCCCTGGGCGACGATTTCCAGCTGCCAGTGTTCCGCCCGGCGGCGAAAGGAGGGCGCAGGCCATGAACCTTGACTATGGCCCCGAATACGAGCGCTTCCGCGCCGAAGTGCGGGATTTCCTGGACCGCAACGGGCAGCTTGCGCCGGACTCGGCGAACCGCGCAGCGCGGCCTTCGGCCGAGGCGGTCGCCTGGCAGAACCTGCTGCTGGAACATGGTTATACCGCGCGGACCATTCCGCGCGAATATGGCGGCTACGGCGCCGAACCAGACATCCTCAAGGCGCGGATCATCGCCGAGGAATTCGCCCGTGCGGGTGTGCCGGGCGGACTGTCGAACCAAGGCATCTCGATGCTGGTTCCAACCCTGCTCGAACTTGGCACCGAAGAGCAGAAGCGCCGTTGGATCGAACCGACGCTGCGCGGCGAAGTGGTCTGGTGCCAGGGCTACTCCGACCCCGGTGCCGGTTCGGATCTGGCCCGTCTGCGCACCAGCGCCCGCGAGGAAAACGTGCATTTCGTGA
>CAYOZY010000305.1:0-2266 GCA_964408525.1 uncultured Sphingobium sp.
TGTAAGCATATTATCTTCTAATTCTTTTGCTTCATTACCTAAAAATGATAATGCATCATTTATATTTCTTTCTGCTTCATCTTTAGGTTTACTCAATATTTGTTTTTTTTCGTTTAAAGAACGAAATTCATCATTTTCTACTTCATTTATGTTGTCAAATGCTATTTTTAAAATTTTTTCTTTAAAACTAGTATTAATATATTCATTTATATATTATACATAACATTACGTATCTATTGAAGACTGTTCACTGAAAAGTTGAACTCCGGCAGATGGAGGCGGGTGATCGATATGGGAAATCGCGCGGCACATTGGCCTTCCCCCTGAAAACTGGTCCGCTTTGAAAGTGAGAGTTTCGGCTATTTTGCGCTTGGAAGGAGCGAGGAATGGCACGGAAGAACTACACAGCGGAGCAGATTATTGGGATGTTGCGGGAAGCCGAGGTGCGGCTTTCCGGAGGCGAGAAGACCGGCACGATCTGTCGCGGGTTGGGGATATCGGAACAGAGCTACTACCGCTGGCGGCGTGAATATGGTGGCTTGAAGGTGACGCAGGCGGCACGGCTGAAAGCGCTAGAGAAGGAGAATGCGCGGTTGCGCAAGGCCGTCTCCAACCTGACGCTGGATGCGCTGATTCTGAAAGAGGTCATTGAGGGAAAGTACTGAGCCCCTCGCGACGTCGTGCTGGCGTAGCCCATGCTTGTGCGGCGCTCGGTGTGTCCGAGCGTCGTGCATGCCGGGCGGTTGGCCAGCACCGTTCGACCCAGCGCCGTGCTGCACGACCACGATCCGATGAGCAACTGCTGACGGCGGATATCATTCGCCTGGCATCGAGTTACGGTCGTTACGGCTATCGGCGGATCACAGCGCTGCTTCGGCAAGAAGGGTGGACGGTGAACGCCAAGCGGGTCGAACGCATCTGGCGTCGTGAGGGGCTGAAAGTACCAAAGAGGCAGCCGAAGCGCGGCCGTCTGTGGTTGAACGATGGGTCATGTGTGCGGCTGCGGCCCCGCTATCGTGGTCATGTCTGGAGCTACGACTTCGTCGCGGATCGCACCCATGACGGCAAGGCGTTCCGCATGCTGACGGTAATAGATGAGCACAGCCGGGAGTGCCTGGCGATCCATGTGCAGCGCCAGATCAAGAGCGATGATGTGCTGGCGGTGCTCACCGATCTGTTCGTGAAACATGGGCCTCCAGCCCATATCCGATCCGACAACGGCGCTGAGTTTACCGCCAATGCCGTGCGGGACTGGCTCGCCCGGATCGGGGTGAAGACGCTCTACATCGAGCCGGGATCACCATGGGAAAATGGCTACTGCGAAAGCTTTAACGGCAAGCTGCGCGACGAACTCCTCAACGGGGAGATCTTCTATACGCTCAGGGAGGCCCAGATCCTGGTCAGCCGTTGGCGCGAACACTATAATACCATCAGGCCGCACAGCTCGATCGGCTATCTGCCTCCGGCCCCGCAAGCCATCTTGCCTCGCCCTGCTGGTCTGCCCTACGCTTCGCTCCGGTCTGCCCACCAGGGCGACCACGACCGCCGGAACTCTCTCTTATCCGGTGGACCCGCCTAATGGGGCAGGTCAACCCCTAATCCTTATCTGCACGATAATGTGCGGCTGGCCATTCGCTATGTCGATCCGGCGACCTTGCTCCCACCCGCGCGGGCGCTGCGCAAAACCACCAAGCGGCAGCAGGCGACCTTGATGGCGTCGATCTCCGAGTTCGGCTTCACCCGCCCGCTGCTGATCGACGCCAACAATGTCCTCATCGCCGGCAACAATGTGCTTGAGGCCGCCAAGGCGCTCAACCTCGCGCAGGTGCCGACCGTGCGCCTCGATCATCTGTCGCCCGACCAGATCCGGCAATATCGGATTATGGATAACCGCAGCGCGGAATTGAGCACCTGGGACGACGACCTGCTCCGGCTCGAACTGGGCGACCTCACCAAGCTCAGCCTCGACTATGGTCTCAACATCGAGATGTCCGGGTTCGTCACCGCCGAGATCGACAAGCGGCTGGAAGTCCAGACCGGAGAGCCCCTGAACTCCGCGGAGAAAATCCCGGCGGTCGAAGCCGAGGCGATCACCTCGGTCGGCGATGTCTGGCAGCTTGGCGTGCATCGGCTGCTGTGCGGTAACGCGCTGGAGGAGGAGAGCTACGTCCGGCTGATGGGGGATGAACGCGCCCAGATGGTGTTCGCGGATGCCCCCTATAATGTCGCCATCAAGGGCAATGTGTCAGGCAAGGCCCATCACCGC
>CAYOZY010000306.1:0-846 GCA_964408525.1 uncultured Sphingobium sp.
CCTAGGTCGTAATGGTCGTGGATGTTGCGGCGTGCGCCCGCACGGCTGTTGCGATGCGCCTTGTGCCACAGGCGACGAAGCATGCGCGAGAGGCCCTGCGCCCGGCCCGCCTCGCCCAGGCTGTGGCGATTGACCGAGAATGCCTCGAACAAGGCGACCGGATCGGGGCTTTCCCATTCGCCCGCCGCCCAGGCCTCGTACCAGCCGGCCGAGCCGCCGGTCGCCAGTCGCCACATCGCCCGCCAGCTGTTGAGGATGACGATCGCCTCGGGTCCCGGCGCCCGTCCGCCGAGCCGCATCGGCGCACCGCCTTGGGGCAGCGAGACAGTGATCGCCCCTTGCGCGATACCCTTGTCGATACGCGCCAGGAGCCGCCGCCCGGCGATGCCCAGCGGACTGAAGCGGCTGCGCTGCCCCCGGTTGCTCGTCGGCGCATCCATCACCGCGATCCATGCACCCGGCAGCTCGTTCCGCCAAGCGATTCGCTCGCTTCATCGCACCTTTTTGCCTGCTGCCAGCGCGCGCTCGCGCGCCTCACGATGGCCGATGATCTTGGCGGGATAGGCTTCGGGGCGGCAGCCCGCGGCATCGGGATCGTGGATCGCGTCATCGGGAAGCTCGGCAAGCTCCGGCACCCAGCGGCGGATATAGTCGCCGGCATCGAACTTCTCCGACTGCGCCAGCGGCGCCATGATCCGGCCCCACATATTGGAATCGACCCCGGTCCCGGCAACCCACTGCCAATTGACCGAGTTGTTGCCGTGATCGGCGTCGACCAGCGTGTCCCAGAACCACGCCTCGCCCTCGCGCCAGTCGATCAGCAGATGCTTGATGAGGAACGACGCG
>CAYOZY010000306.1:856-2251 GCA_964408525.1 uncultured Sphingobium sp.
CCACCGAGTTCGGCGTCTGGATCACGGCCACCGCGCGCGAGGCGGGACGCTTCCAGGTCTCCCAGGGCCGGTAGCGGTGCCACGAGCCGTGCATCCGGAGGTGGGTGTGGAGCGTGAGGCCGTTGCTGAAGTCGATCAGCAGATGCTTGCAGAGGAACGACCCGGCAATCATCCGCACCCGGTTGTGCATCCAGCCGGTCGCCCAGAGCTGCCGCATGCCCGCATCGACGATCGGATAGCCGGTCCGCCCCCGCTGCCACGCGCGCAGGTCAACCCTCGCCGCCTTGCCCGAGCGCCAGGGCAACTTGTCATAGGCGGGCCGGCCATTGGCGTCGGCATAATCGGGCAAGGCCAGCGTCACCCCGGCGGCGAAGTCGCGCCACGCCAGCTCCTTACGGAACTTGGCGGCGTCGCGATGCCCTTCGAGCGCATGCCAGACCTGGCGCGGGCCGATCTCGCCGAAATGGAGATGCGGCGACAGGCGCGAGGTGCCCTCCTCCGACGGCAAGTCACGACGCGCGGCGTAATGGCCGACCTCGTCGGCGAAGTCCTTCGCCTTCTCCAGCGCGACATCCTCGCCGGGTTCCCAATCCTCGTCGAACCCCTTGGCCCAGTCCGGATCGGTCGGGAGCAGGCGCCATGACGCCAGGCTTTCGCTTTTCGGCCATTTGTCAGGCGCTTCGATCTTGTGGGGAAGCGGCAGCGGCTCGTCAGGCGGCATCCGCTCGCTCAACGCTTTCCAGAAACTCGAATAGACCTTGTACGGGGTGCCGGCGCCGGTCCGGATATCCTCGATCGGCGCGAGATAATTACCGTCATACAGGCAGAGCCGATCGCCCAGCCCCTCGTCCGCCTTGCGCCACCACGGTTCGTACTGGCGATTGGCGTGGATCGCTGTCGCTCCGGTCGTGTCAAAGAGTTCCTTCAGCACCTTCTCCGAAGACCCGCTGCGAAGAATGAGTTTCAGCCCTTTGCGATCCAGCGATTTTTCTAACTTTTCAAGCGAATGATGCAGCCACCAGCGCTGCGCCGCGCCGATCCGCCATTTGCCCGGCGCGTCATCGTCCAGCACATAGATCGGAATCACCGGCCCATCATGCGCCGCCGCGGTCAGCGCGGGATTGTCGCGCAGGCGCAGGTCCTGACGAAACCAGAGGATGACGGGATCGGTCATTGATCTCTCACAAAGACACGAAGGCACAAAGATAAAGAAAGAAGAAGAGCGGAAAGGCTAGCGCGGTTCCCGGAAATAATCGTTGGCGATACGTCTCACCCCTTCCCGGAAGGTGTAGGCGCCGAAATTCATCAAGAGGCCGAGCGGCAAATCCATCAGGCGCAGATAGGTCAGGACCTGCTTGGCATGTCCAGGATTGAAGCGTTCCGTAGATTTCAGTT
>CAYOZY010000307.1:0-2246 GCA_964408525.1 uncultured Sphingobium sp.
TTCGCCCGGATGGCGCCACGATCGAGTTGGCCTCGCCATCGGCCGACACACTCGGTCGCGTCGGCATCAAGGGGCAGGTCAACAGCCACTTCCTTGAGCGCTTTGCGTCAGCACTTCTTCAGACGTCGCTTAACGTAGGAACCAGCCTTGCTGCCCGCGCGGCGGGTGGGGACTCGATCGCGGTGCTTACCTTGCCAGGCACGATCGGCACGACTGTCCCGTCACCGCTGACGGACAACCGGATCCAGCGCACGCTGCGCGTCAAGCAAGGGGTGTCGATCAGCGTGTTTGTCGCGCGCGATCTGGATTTTACCGCCGTCGAAAGCAAACGCTAAGCCGCCAATCAACTGACGCAAGAGGGGGGTGTGGATGTTGAATGTGTTACGTATCATTTCGGTGATCGCCGCAGTGGCGGTGCTGCCCGACGCGGCCTTTGCCAGATACGGTCTCGCCGATGGCGGCTTTGACGTCCAGGGAAGCACTGTAACCAGTTATTGCTATATGGGTAGCTGCCCGACGGGCGCTTGGTCCGGTTCTGGATCCGGCTTTGCTGCATCCGGTAATATAGACTGGGGCGGTTTGACGGCACCTTCACCTTCTGTGCTGGCGTTCCTTCAAGCAGACGGGACGCTATCGCAAACATTCACCGCAACGGAAACGCGCCGTGTCGTGATCACATGGATGGAAGCGGATCGCCCCATTGTCGGAGGGCAGAAATACGTGGTGAGCGTGAATGGCACCCCTCTCGGAACATATACGTCGTCTGTCACCAACTGGACCCGAAGGGTGAGTGCGCCTTTCGATATCGTGACTGGTTCCACCTATACGATCACATTTGCGGGGACATCCGCGGGGGTGGACCGCAGCGCCTTACTTGATAGCGTGGATCTGGCCGCAGCCCAGTCCACGATATCTTACACTTATGACGGTCTGGGCCGCCTCAAATCGACACAGACTACGGGCGGTGTAAACGATGGTCTATCAACAAGCTATACGTTGGACGCCGCAGGTAATCGTGCGAACGTCCAAACTACCGGTGCGCCATAGCGGCAGGACGACATAGCGATGACCGCGGAACCCGGGGTGGTTTTCCTCAACACTTATCTCGCGCCGCTCGCCGAGGTTCTCGCGCGAGAGGACGTCACCGATATCTATATCAACCGGCCGGGCGAAGTCTGGGTCGAGACCTTGGATGGCGCAACCGAACGGCTCGACGCGCCGGCCCTGACCGTCCCCACACTCGATCGCCTTTCGCGGCAGATTGCCGCGCTGACGCATCAGGGTATCAGCCGCGAACACCCACTCTTATCGGCCACTTTGCCTGACGGCGCCCGCGTTCAGATCGTTGCAGCCCCGGCGACACGCGGCCCGATGGCGATCGCGATCCGCAAGCATGTGTCGCCTCAGCTCACGCTGTCGGACTATGTCGAGAGCGGCGCCTTCGCCGGAACCAGGCGCGGCGCTATCGGCCAACCTTCGGAAATTGACCTTGAACTAGCTGCGCTGCTGGATGCCGGCGATATTGCAACGATGCTCGCAAAAGCCGTGCGTGCGCGGAAGAACATCCTGGTCTCGGGCGGCACCTCGACCGGCAAGACTACGTTCCTCAACGCCTTGATCCGCGAGATTTCTGAGCACGAGCGCTTGATCCTGATTGAGGATACGCCCGAGCTACAGATTGAGCATGCCAATGCGATTGGCCTGCTCGCGGCGCGTAGCGCCTTTGGCGAAGCTCAAGTTACGGCTGAAAGCCTGTTGGCTGCTTCGTTACGCATGCGGCCCGACCGGATCATTGTCGGTGAGTTGCGGGGACCTGAAGCCTATACGTTCCTGCGCGCTGTCAACACCGGGCATCCGGGATCTATGACCACCGTTCACGCCGACAGCGCCGAGCGTGCGGTGGAGCAGATCGCATTGCTAGTGCTGCAGGCTGGCACTCGGCTAAGCCGCGAGGACGTGCAATTCTATGTTCGCAGCACAGTCGATGTGTTTGTCCAACTCGACAGGAAAGCGGGCCGCCGTCGGATCACTGAGGTTATTCTTACGAACTCGGGTCTGGTGAGTTCATGACGGGCAACGCTTATGGGCCGGTTGGATCGAGTTCGCTCATCGCTGCTGCTGGCTGGGTAGAGGGTGCGCTGCTTGGCTCTGTTGCGACTGCCATTGCTGTGTTCGCGGTTGCCGGGATTGGGCTGCTGATGCTTAATGGACGGCTGAAAATAGGCCACGCCGCTCGAGTGATCGCT
>CAYOZY010000308.1:0-2245 GCA_964408525.1 uncultured Sphingobium sp.
CGTCGAACGGCACGCCGCTGTCATGCACCTTGCGCCCTGGCGCCTGGCCGGCGATGAGGATGCGTGCCGCGGGATGCAGTTGCAGCACGGGCCGTGGCCCCAGCGGCAGATGCGCTGCGCAAATCGTGCACTGGCGGACCCGTGTCAACAGGCGAGCCGCCGGAACTTCATTGTGGCGTTGCATGGCGCTCATTGTGTGCCTTCTGTGCATGAAGCCGGAGCCATCAATGCGCTCAACGTCCTTGCCCTTTGCGAGAGCGTCCGAAGTCATTTGCAGAACGTCTAACGCTGGACGGCCAAGTCCGGTGCTGCCGCACGCGCGACCTCATTGGCACACACGCGCGATAAGTGTGTCGCCTGCGCGGCAAAATCGACGTCGGCGGACCAGTGCACAAGGAGTCAACGACCATCATGCGTAACGCGGCAGATTCCCCCGGCTTTCTCCACCTGCTTCGCTTGAGCGACGGGGCGGACTGGCTGCACATGTGCATCCGGCATGCCGAGACTGGCACCTACCTGAAGAACGACGCCGAACTAAATGACCTCGTCGTCGAAGCCATGATCGAGGAGGACACGCGCTCGCGGCTGCGCGTACAGGGCGACGGCCTGATGTTGCTTCTAAAGGCCATGCACCTGAAGGGCGAGGAGATGGCTCGCCCCGAGGACATGGTGTCGATGCGGGTGTGGCTGGATCCGACGCGCGTGATCACCACGCGCGAGGCCGATGTGGACCCGATCCTCGAGCTTGGCATGCGCGTCAAGCGCGGCGACGGGCCGGCCACGCCGGGAGCGTTCCTTTGCGATCTCATCCATGTCCACCTGGACGAGGTGGACGAGCAGCTCGAGATGCTGGAGGACGCGGTTGACCAGATCGACTCGCATCTGGCCGGTCATCAATTGGAGCTCGCATGCCCGAACATGGCTGATTCACAGGCGCGCATCGCCGGGTTCCTGCGTCATCTGGCGCCGCAGCGGCCCGTGCTGGAGGCGCTCGCCAGCCGGTCCATCCCGATGCTCGACCAACGCGATCGCATTCGGCTCGAGGACCAACTGAACCGTCTGTTGCGTTTCCTGGAGTCGTTGCAAAATTTGCGCGAACGCATCGACATCCTGAATGCCCAGGTGACCCGTATCCAGGACCGCAAGCTCAACAGATCCTCTTATGTGCTGGCCGCTGTTGCCACGGTGTTCCTGCCGTTGAACTTCATCACCAGCCTGTTCGGCGTCAACCTGCCGGGTCTTCCCTTCAGCGACACGCCGCACGGCTTCTGGGTGCTCTGCGCGTTGTGCGCGTCGATGGCCGCGGTGGTGCTGGTGCTGTTTCGGATGCGTAGGGGACCATAGCCGAGGCACGCTATCGGCGTGCTCGATTGCAACTTGCTTAGAGCGAGCGTCCAAGAAAGTTTGCGAACAGTCCAACGCAGCCGGGCCCCCGCCGCGGCGAACCTAGACTGCGGCCCGCAGTGGTTCATCAGCACAAATGGAGTCGCAGATGTTGAGCAAACGAATGGGGGTGTTTTCCGGTGGCGCAACGGTCGCAGCGGTTGTCGCTCTCGCGATCGCTGGATGGGCGCCCCAGGCCGAAGGCGCCGGACCGAAGACCGGTTCGACCAAGGATCCCAACTATCCTCGGATCGACTTTCCGCCGGTGTGGGGCAAGTCCGGTGACCTCGTACAGCCCAAAGACTTTCGCCGCTGGGTCTTCATCGGCTCGCCGTTTACGCCGCATGGCTTGAATGGCGGGAAGGCCAACTTCCCTGAGTTTCATAACGTGTATGTCCAGCCTGCCGCGTACAGCGCCTACCAGGCAACCGGCAAGTGGCCTGAAGGCACGATGATGGTGAAGGAACTGCAACTGGTCGATAAGTCCGAGTTCCCCGACGGCTCGCGCCTAGAGTCCTCCGGCCGCGGCTACTTTCCTGGGGCCGTGAACGGCCTGGACGTGTCCGTCAAAGACAGCAAGCGGTTCAAAGAGACGAAGAACTGGGGCTACTTCAATTTCAACCACAGCGCGCCGCCGTATCTGCGTGCTGCGAAGGCTCGGCCGATCGGCGAGTGCGCGGGTTGCCACATTGCCAACGCGCACGAAGACATGGTCTACGTGAACCTGTACAAGCCGATTCTCAGCACATTGCCGGGAAATTGATCGCGCGTTGATCGATCGGGGTGAAACGGGGCAACAGCCCGGTTGGAGCGAAGCCTCGCTCCAACCGGCTTTGGACTTTTCGGAAGAGACCTATGGTGG
>CAYOZY010000309.1:0-2240 GCA_964408525.1 uncultured Sphingobium sp.
AACAGTTCGGCAATCGGACGAGGATGACTGACGATATAGATCAGGAACGCAGTGCGCAGAGCGTCGTTAATCCCTTCATGCGCGAGAAGGTCGCGGACGTCGAACAGGTCGCGCGGATGTTGTCGATCGAGCGCGGCAACGATCTTGCCGGCGTAGAGATCGGCGAACGACGTGACCTGGATTTCGGCAAAGCCGAAGGCTTCTTCGACCCGCGGCGACACCGCCCGCATTTCCGCTGGATAGACCACGCCGCGTAGCACGGGGGTAACTTCGATTTTGACCTGTACCCGTTCATAGCGAACGACGAGCTTCGTGACTTTGTTTTCGGGCTGGAGGCGGCCGGGAGTCACCTTTGTGCCCTTGATGCCCGCCGTGATCTTGTCGGCAATCCGCAGCATTGCGGCTTCAATTGCATCGAGCGAACTCGGCCGGTCGGCGACGGGTAAGTATGTCAGATCGATATCGACTGAGAGGCGTGGCAGATCGCGGATAAACAGATTGATCGCGGTCCCTCCTTTCAGCGCGAAATCGGGCTCGCTCGCAACGAATGGTAGGACGCGGACGAGCAGCGCCGCCTGCTGCCGATAGGCGTCAAGCAGCGCCAAGCAGATCCTCCGGGACCGTGATGTTATAGTTTGGCGCAAGGCGGCCGCCGGGGACCAGTGACCGCTTTCCAGCGCCGAGATCGAACTCGGCCGGATCGAGGCGGCTGCGCCATGCGTGACGATGACGGTCGGCGAAAAAGAAGAACAGCCGCTTCACCTTCACGCTGCGGCATTGGCCTAGCAACAGTTTTAATCGGGTCGGGCTAAGGTTGACCAGTCCCTCGGCTAGCACATCGACCTGGTGGAAGCTTTCGTGATCGGGCAACTCGTCGAGCAGTTCCAGAAAAGCGCGCTCGGGCGACGACAGGCGCATTGGCCAAGTTAGGCCCTGAGGCCCCACCATGAAATTGCCGGGCAGGATATCATCAGAGGGTGGGGGTGGTCCGAAGGGATCGAGGGGCTCGTCCGGAAATAGCCTCGCGCCATTGTGCCATATAAATTCCACATCGAGCTTCAGCTTGGACAACCAGCTGGGTGGTTTGGCGGGGCCATAGAGGTGAACCTCTTTCCGCTCGCCGAGATAATGCGAGAAACCTTGCTCCTCGAGAGCAGTACGCCCTCCCACGGTAAGCGGATATCCCATGAAGCTCTGCAGCGAGACGACGACCTGCTGCCAGGTAAGCGGCTCCTGCGCTCGCCGATAAACGCGAGGCGCAACTTGAGTGAGCCACCCTGATTTCACATATTGGCTCCTGAGGGACGATGAGTAACCATGGCGTTCCAGCCACGCCGCATCGACCAGCACTTGCTCGGGCAACTGCTGCAGTTTGTTTAGCTTTCGTTGCGATCGCTCAGCCATGCTAAGGATTATATGCATTTCATAAACTAATGTCCAGTTTATAAAATCGCAAAAACGCTAAGCGCAGCTAGATTAAATGAGGCAGTATCAAACCGTACGCTGCTTGCCGGATGGAGCTGCGGCATGTCCAGCGGTTATTCGTCAGGCAAATGCTGAAGAGCTGCGAGGATCGATCGCTTGAGATTAGCAAGCGTATGGTGGCTTGCGGACGAACGTAACAGGGCGTCGCGTTCCGATAAGGTCAGCACTGCCGTTGTCACCTCATCCGAATGACGCATGAGCACAACCAATCCGGCGCCGCTGGGTCCATTGCGAGCTTGCAGCCAGTTCTGCACCGTCCTGGCGTTTGCGCCAGTCAGCCGCGCGATATGCTTCACATGAGCCGGCGTGTCGCCGAAATCTCGCCGCAATGCATCGGCGATCACCACGGCGAAAGCTGCCGCAGTGTCGGCGCCGGGATCGATGGGAAAGTTGTTTCCATTTCCAGCGCGAACATTTCGGTCATTCCTGGCAAACGACATTCCGTCCTCCCGTTGGCTATGACGAAACCGAAATGAAGGATCGCGGCGTCAAGCCCGCGACATTCGTCGAGGAAAGCGGTGCCGGAAAATGCAGCGAGTTCGGTACCGAAACGAGCCGCGCAATATGTGCGGATGTCGACCGATCATCAGCGCTACTCCACCGAGAACCAAGCAGACGTCATCGCCGCGTACGCGGCGCGGCGTAACTTCGACATCGTCCGCAGCTATGCCGATGAAGGTCGTAGCGGCCTGAATATCGCGGGCCGGGATTCGCTCCGCCGTCTCATTACCGACGTTCAGAATGGTGACGCCGAC
>CAYOZY010000310.1:0-1156 GCA_964408525.1 uncultured Sphingobium sp.
GTTTGCATACGCGAGAAGCTCACTCTGTCTTACGAAGTCTTCGTCGTCGAGATCACACTCGAGCTGAATTTTTGTTCGGATTTCACTCCAACTCCAAAATCTCATTTCTCACCCTTCAATTCTTTTGTGATTTTGGTGTCACCCATCCTCCAAAACAAATGACCCATCACAAAGCCAAACAGAAAAGTAAACGCGGGCATCTTGTACGACCACTCGATAAACGTGTGGCTGATCGAAGCCTCTGTTCCACCTTGCTGAATTGCCACGACATCGTAAATTGCAATCAAAGCCCCAACGACAACGATAAAAATAACCGTGTATCTTCGCCATTTTTGCATAGAACCTCCTACGGCCACCCGAGCCACGCTTTCATTTGTGACACGAGCCAGTTTCTTCTTTCGTTTGAAAACCAGTGATGCGGCTGAGTCATGTCGTCCACTTGAGCAAATTGCAAAGCCATGCAACACGTTTCTACATCTCCCGATGCCCCTAAATTTATCAAGTCCACGGTACCTGACCAGCCCCCGTGTAATTGAGGTGGGTACGAGACTTGTAGATTTTTAATTTTTTCATGGGTCGCGGTGCTTTGAACTACGTTGATGCCTTCAGAAATATTTTTTATCTTAAAAGCCAAAAGCAAATCAGAGGCGAATTTTTTCTTCGCCTCATTGTCCGCTCTGTGCTGTGGATTTGATAAAAACTCTAAATAATCCATTATCTCACCGCAGTTCTATCAGCTTCTACTTTCATCCAATCAAGCGACACGTTTCTTTGTGAAGTACCCAAGGTCTTTTCAATCTTTGCACCCGCCCCCATTCTGTTTGCAATCGCTGGTAAGCTTGGAGCGTTGATTGTAGCAACAAGAGCGCCGTCGATGTAGAAACGCGCCTGCTGCCCATCTTCGTCGAGTTCCACACGGTACACGTGCATATCAAGATCCGGGCTCACCCCTGTGTCTACAGTTTGAATCGTGACACCGCCCGCCCGTGACACCGCCAACCATCTTCCACCGTTCACAAGCTCGGTGTACGAAAAGAATAGACCATTCGTGCCGTCCCCACCGACTGTATAGAAATCGCCGAGGCCTTGGCGCATAACAAAAGTTTCTGTCGGAGTAGAAATCGCTTCGAGCGCAAGACGAACCTCAGCGGTGTAT
>CAYOZY010000310.1:1166-1846 GCA_964408525.1 uncultured Sphingobium sp.
TTCCAGTTACAAGACCCAAGCCATGTCGTCCCGTGGCAGTAGTGCCTGTGTCCATCTGAGTAACGCCAATCGCGTTGTTGATGGCATCTTGAAACAAGTTCACGTTCTGCTGAGAAGCCCCAGTACCAGACGAAAACGCAGTAAACTCCCCCGCCACTGTTCCAAGGAAGTCAGACTGCAAAGTAAAAAGCTTGTCTACATTTGTCTTTTGAAGTCCGCGTACGGTGCCAGCGTTAAAGTCGTTACCAGCAACGTCTCTTAAGTAAACTCTGTCTTCCATCGCGGGTTCAGTCTTTACGGTTGCTGCGATGATTGCATCTTGAACGGCTTGAACCGCATCCGCATCCGTGTAGCTTGCTCCACTCCCGTAGTTTGTCACGGTCCCGGTGGAGTCCTGTACTTTAAAAAACCCATCGCTGTCATCTACGCCGTAGTAAACAGTCCCAGGTGCGGGGTTCGGTGTTACTGGGAAAGAAGAAACTCTTCGCGAGTTGATAATGCCATTTGCTGCCATTTTAAGATCCCCCTAAAATAAAAAGTCCATTTAACTCTAAAGTTCCAAAATTTCTAAAATACAGAGGTATGTTTAAAAGCCGATTGCTTCCGACTCTAAACCTCTGACCTGCTTCAATTATAAACGGAGGCAAGTAATCATCCTCTGCATCCGCTGAGGCATCAAG
>CAYOZY010000310.1:1856-2238 GCA_964408525.1 uncultured Sphingobium sp.
CGCCTTCTAAAGTAAGCGTTCCATTTACCACAAGTGGTCCTGCGAGAAGCATTTGCTGATCTGCGAGAACTTTCTTGGTCACGCCCGCGTTGACCCGTGCGTATGAGTGGTTGTCTTCAAAAAGAACTGGGTCCGGCGGTGTAAACTCTTGATGAGATTCGATAAGCACGGTTTCACCAAGAATTTCTAGCGTTCCGAGTACTTCTATCGGCCCGGATACAATCATCTGCTGATTCTGTGGGATTGTCTTAGTTTCTCCTGTAGCAATCCGGAAGTGAGAGTAGTTGTCGTCTGGTAGTACTACGGGAGGGGTGGGCGTGTCGTCGTCCACAAGGTCTACAAAAACCACATCCCCGAACACGCGAAACTCACCAAATACTTC
>CAYOZY010000311.1:0-2232 GCA_964408525.1 uncultured Sphingobium sp.
GGCGACGGCTGGAAAAGGAGCTGGCCGATGCGCGAGCCTATGCTTCCACCGCCTTCGCGCGCGATATGCTTTCCATCGCCGACAATCTGGGGCGGGCGCTGGATACGATTCCGGTCGAACTGCGCGACGACGAGAAGTTCAAGGGACTGGTTGCAGGACTTGAGGCTACGGGCCGGGAGCTGGAAAGCGTGTTCGGTCGCCATGGTATTGCCAAGATTGAGGCGCTGGGCCAGCCGCTCGACCCCAATCTCCATCAGGCGATGATCGAGATGCCGAGCGTTGATTCCGAACCCGGCACGATCGTGCAGGAAATGCAGGCAGGCTATCGCATCAAGGAACGGCTGTTGCGCCCCGCGCTGGTCGGCGTTGCGAAAAAGCCGGACTGACCGGGGCATCAAACGACATTACCGACCATGGGCGGAGTTGACGATATGAAGCATTTCGGAATCGCGTTTATGGGGCTTCTGGCGATTGCGATGACGACGCCCGCCGCCCATGCGGCAGGCAATGCCGTCAAGGGCAAGGCCGCATTTGCGCGCTGCGCGATATGTCATGGCGTCAAGCCGGGTGAAAAAAGAATGGGGCCGACGCTGGCCGGAGTGTTTGGCCGCAAGGCTGGATTGGTTCCGGGCTTTGTTTATTCTCCCGCAATGAAGAAGGCGCCGGTCAAGTGGGATGCTAAGGCACTCGATGCCTATATCACCAGACCGATGGCGTTCATCCCCGGCAACCGCATGGCGTTCGCCGGCGTTGCCGATGCAACGATGAGGGCCGATATCATCGCCTATCTCGCAACCCTGAAGTGAGTGCCCATCACTCGGCCCGAAAAGGCAGCAACGCTTCCAATTCGCTTTGCGGCGGCGCATTTTCGGGCTTGATGCCATTACGATAGAGGAAGGCATGGCGGACGATTTCCGCCTGCTGCTCTATGCCATAGCGGGTGAAGGGCTTACCGGGCGTCAGCGCATAGTCATAACGGCACCAGGGATGGCGCATGAGCGGCAGATACCATCGCCCCCTTGTCTGTGCCTGCCACACATGGGTCATCTCGTGGATGAAATGGCCCTGTAGCGCGAGCGTGCTGGCGCAGAAATCCTCGCAATAATGATCGGCATGAGGATGGAACCACAAATGCCCGTCCGGCGCCATCGTCACCCTGCGCTGATGAAAGGGCCAATATTTGCGGATATGGATGCGCACCGCATCACAGCGGATCGCGGCGCCGAACATCGATGCAGCCAGTGCGCGTTCGCTCTCGGTCAGGGCATGGGTCGTCATCGCTCGCGCGAGCAGATCAGTGGCTGTGCTCGTTCTCGCCAGCCGGGGCGGACATGTTCGCCATCGCGTCCGTATCGCCGCTGCTTCCTTTCTGGATGGGGGCATCGACGATCAGGCGGTCGCCATTTGAGAAAAGCACCGTCAATGTCATTTTCCCTGCCTCGACGACTGCGGGGTTGACGCTGAAGATCATAAGATGCTTGCCGCCCGGCGCGAACTTCACTTCGCCCTTGGCCGGAACATCGACCGAATCCACCGGCTCCATGGTCATCATGCCGTCTTTCATCAGGCTTTCGTGCATCTCGATGCGCTGGGCGCCCTCGGTGGATACGCGCAACAGCTTCACCGGCGCTTCGCCGCCATGAATAGTGAAATATCCAGCGGCCGGACCCTCGCCATTGGGGTTCATGCGCACCCACGCCTGATCGACATAGAGCGGGGCCGGGTCCGCGCAGGATACAAGCGCGAAATGGACGGTAATGGCAGCCAAAGCGGAGAGAGGGCGCGTGAAAAACATGGGGCAGGTCCTTTGATCCGTCTCAATTCGGGTCGTGCGGCACTTCTAATCGTCTTGCCTCCCGGTGCCAAGGTCTTGTGCCAATGAAATGCGCCCCTATATCGCATGGCGAACGGGTTGCCGCACCGGCTTGTTTGCAGCGATGAGGCGCCCTTAAACCGCTGAAACTTTTTGGGGTTAGACGAGGGAATAGATGGCTAAAGTTATCGGGATCGATCTGGGCACGACCAACAGCTGCGTCGCTGTTATGGATGGCGGCAAACCCAAGGTGATTGAAAATGCGGAAGGCGCGCGCACCACGCCGTCGATCGTTGCCTTTACCAAGGATGGCGAGCGCCTGATCGGCCAGCCTGCAAAGCGTCAGGCCGTCACCAACCCGGACAACACGATTTTCGCGGTGAAGCGCCTGATCGGCCGCCGCTTTGTCGATCCGATGA
>CAYOZY010000312.1:0-2226 GCA_964408525.1 uncultured Sphingobium sp.
CGTGCGCATCAGCGACTCCGACGAGCCGCTGGCGCTGGTGATCGATGTCGTCGAGACCTACCGTCCGGATTTCGAGGCCAGCGGGCACCGGCTGCTGATGGCGGTCGCGCCGGAGATCAGCGTCAACGGCGATCGGCATCTGCTGCAACAGCTGGTGGCCAACCTGCTGGACAACGCACTGCGACACACCCCAGCCAGGACGACGGTACAAATAACGCTTGAGGTTTCTGCAGGCCAGGCGGAGCTCGCAATCGTCGATGACGGTCCAGGTGTCCCAACTAGCGCCTTGCCTCGCCTGTTCCAGCGATTCAGCATCGGCGACAGTAGCCGCTCGACGGGCGGTCATGGACTTGGCCTCGCGCTGGTGGCGGCAATTGCCACAGCTCATCACGGATCCGTAAAAGCTCACCTCGATGGCGGCCTGAAGATTTCGGCATTCGTGCAGGTTTCAGTCGAAGGCAGTCAAGATCGTTAGTCGAATCTTGGAATCTGCGCTTCAATGACGGCGGTGTACCGGAAACCGCCGCTGACGTATGACTGATTGGGGGTGCCGTTTTTCTACAGGCTCAACGCCTGCGATAAGCCGACCGTGCGAGCCTTTTCGCGCGGGACGGGACGGCTTAAACACATTGGTAGGCGGTGCCTCGTTCATGAGCGCGGGGCGACCGCTACTTACCCTTCTTGTGCTTATGAGGTTTCAAAGAGGGCGTATTTCCAGGCGTCTCCTTGTTGTCACGCCGACGCTGATCAGGCTTACCCGTTGATTTCGCAATTGGCTTCGGTCCTGGTTTGATCGCCATCATCAATCTCCTAGTAGTTCTGAATTGAAAAGGTTAATTTAGCTGCGCTTCGTTCTAACACGACATCGCCATGAACACGTCTTTCGCGCGGCAGGCCTGAATGCCGCGCGACGAGGCGATGCCCCGCGCTTAGCCCAACAGCACACCCTTCAGCATCTCGCCAGGGTGGTAGGCCGACGAGCCTGTTTCGTGCGCGGCCGAAAATGGCACGAGCTACAGTGCCCGTTTACTGCAACCGGCCGCCAGATCTCGGGAACGGCGACCCAGGTGGACCATGAGGTACTGGGTTGCTTGCGAGGAATACCGAGTAATCTCGAGCACTTGCGAACACGTAGCATTTTCGCTGTGCGACACCGCGTGCTTTTAGCGAATCCCATAGTTGCTCGCGCTCGAAAACAGGAGGGAGTGTCCGAGCAAACAGAGGTGCCCCTGAATCATCCGTCACGCCGCTCATGACGAAGGCTCCTTCTGGCAGACCTAGGAGCACCCGCTTGGTCAGCGAACCGTGAAACAAAGGAATGCCCAAATCAACTTGTAAACGATCGTTCATCGTCCTTCCGTCCGGTGGCTCGACGAAAACATAACTCGTTTCAGCCAAATTGTTCCAGCGAGGCCGTGGCTACCTGTGCCCATCAGCCCGCGCTCAAAGACCCCTCCGCGCCGAACAAGAACGAGATCTACTACGTAATCGAGATATTTTGACTGCAGAGGAAAGTCACGAAAATGAATCCTGAAATAGTCTTCAGCCGCATCGACTTGCCCATATCAAATTCGATAGCACTGCAGGTGCTGACCGATACTCACCTTGGAAGGCTGGTTCGGGATTGCCCTGCGGTCAGCATCAAGCACCTGCGACAGCGGGTTGATCAGGCGATATCCTCTGCTCATTCAACATCGAAGCTGCCTCCTGTCGAATCGTTCGCGTTACACCGGGAATTGGTAAAAGGGTTACCCGCGGAGGCTATGTTCATAGCTATCGCGATGGCGTTTGATACCGTTCAGGAGGGCCTCGCCTTCTTCGGACTCAGCAAGAATTTGTCGCATCTACGAATCGGTAGACATCTGGATCCTGGTGAATGCGAAAAAGCGCTGCGCGTCGGACGTATCGTATTGCTGGCAGCGTATGTGCTGAACAGCGCTGCTGAAGCCAGGACTTACTTGAAAGCGCCGAACTTCGCGCTAGGAGGGGCGGCACCGCGTGACCTACTGATGACTGCAGTCGGTGCAGAGTTGGTACTGAACGAACTGCAAACCCAAGCTGACTGCGGACCGATCTAAATACATCCGAGCAAACCAGCCATAAAACTACTCGGAGTCTGCGATGGCAGTAAACATCTGACCTCAGCAATCAATTCAAGACTTGGCCGGGGGTAGTATGTCGGACCGTTTTCGCGAACGTCTAAGGCGGTCGCGCGGGTCCATGATA
>CAYOZY010000313.1:0-1094 GCA_964408525.1 uncultured Sphingobium sp.
GTCGCTCGACATGGTCGTGCCAGAGGAGCACGAGACACACAGCAAGCGAGCCAGGTGCGCGCCTATGAAGGCAGAGTCGACATTTATAAGCCCAGGTATGCTCCGGCATGCATGTTGGGACGGGCCGGGGCAGGAACAGAATGCGGGGAAGAGGTCAGAAATAGCAGATCCGCGGCGTGGTGGCTGTTCACCTGGCCAGCAGAGTCAGGGGTCGTATTGGAGCTGCTGGCGATGCGTGTCTTGCGAGGCGACTTGCCAATGGGGCCGTCACGACGAGGGCAGCAGGCTGCGGCAGCGGGTTTCGTGTGCTGTGCACGAGCAGCGCCAACCGTCCAGCAGCAGGCTCCGCAGTTCGCGACAGACAATCGACCCTGGCCAAGGTCCAGGAGTGGTGGACGGCGTTGTGGTGGTGCCGGAAGCGGGAACGGGAGCTAGGGGCAGATCTCGCCGTCTCTGTCAGGTTCGAGCGAGGCCCAATGTTGCGGGTGGGAGTGGTGAGGTGGCAGCAGGTTGTGGTGGTGGTATCGTATGCAAGTCGCTGCTTTGGGGTATGCGTACGATGCAGGCCGAGAGGCCTCGCTGTTGCGCTTCAGCCAGGAAGTCGCAGAGGACAGGGACGCAGGCTAGGCCGGGCGCGGGTGAGATGCGACGAGTCTGTGTCCCGTGGGCAACGCCCGTCGGCTAGCGGTTTGCCGCGAGAGCCAGGAGGAGAGCGTCCGGGGCAACAGACAGGGCAGAGGCGAGTCGTGGGCGCAGCGCACTCGGTGATGGGACGCGCGCAATTGGCGAGCCCTGCACAGCGGCTGCGAATCGGTGGTCCTGGCGCAGGATGCCGTTGCTGCCGAAGGGAGGAGCTGTTCGCAGATAAGGGCTCGCTCGCTGCAACAAGCGGCCCAGAGTCGAATCGAATTGAATTTGCCAGGTCGAGGAAAGACGCAGTGGCTGGTGTTTTGCGCGTCCACCGCAGAGCCGCAGCGAGCAGGACGTCGTCTGTCGTCAGAGGTGCAGCAGCTCCTTGCACCAGAAGCGCCTCTTGCGGTGCCGGCAGATGGGCCTCTTAGTCAGACTGCAGGGCGGGCTGGACAAAGGGCCGT
>CAYOZY010000313.1:1104-1448 GCA_964408525.1 uncultured Sphingobium sp.
GGGAGAACAAGTCCAGGTCGATGCGGGCCAGAGCAACGTGTGTCGTTTGCTGGCGGACGGCGCTGGTGTTTATTATGGAAAAAGAGGTCCTGGCGGTGGAAGAAAAAGGTGGTTGAGTCAAAGGACGGGGGTGTGTGGGATCCGGGCGTAGTAGTAGTAGTAGTAGCAGTCAGTCAGGCTGGCAGGCAGGCAGGCAGGCTGCCCGTCCGTCAGTCACTCCACGGCGCGACTGCTGTGGGTAGCAGCAGGGTGGTATGGTTTTTTCGGGCACGCAAAGAAAGGTTTGGGTTTGAAGGCGGTGGTCGAGGGCCGGGGGGGAGGGGTGTGGGAATGTCTGGACGCCC
>CAYOZY010000313.1:1458-2218 GCA_964408525.1 uncultured Sphingobium sp.
GTGGGGTTGGGGCGGTGGCGGTTGTGGTGGTGTTTTAGCGGGCGCGGGGGCGGGGTTGGCGGTGGCGGGCTGGGCTGGGCGGGGCTGCTGGGCTGCTGGGCCGGGCTGCTGCTGGGCTGGGTGCGCAGCACAACACAGCGCAGCACAGCGCAGCCCGGCGGCGGCGGCGACGGCGGCGCGGGTGGGTGTGGGGAGTAGCAACGCCCAGCACCACCTCACCAGCACGCCGGACAGCTAGCCCAAGGTACATGGACCTCCCTCCCTGCCAAGGTCCCCATAACTAGCAGCTTAGCTCTCTGAGGTGTGGTTGGCACCGCGGCCGCCCGCCTGTGCTGCTGGGATTTTTTTTTTTCTGTCCCGCAGCGCGCACCCACGCACGCCCGCCGGCCCAGGATGACGGGACCGAAAAAGGGGACAGGCGATGGGCTGTCCTGGCACCCATCACCTGGGCGGCAGGGAAGGCAAGGCAAGGGAAGGGAGGGGCGTGCGCTCCGTCACTCCGTGTCTTATTATCGGACTTTCACTGGGGGCTGGGCCCGCCGCGCCAGGCAGCTCTGGGGGAGATTGTGCTGGAGACCAGAGACATGCAAAAAGACGCAAGAGAGAGTCGCGAGCCAGGCATGGCATGGCATGGCCGCCGGCCAGGGTGCGCCCTTGCCGCTGAGGGCGAGGCGACTCGTATATTCGAGGAGGTGACGCGCGCTGGTGGAATGTCGTTGCGCTTCCACGCCGCTTCGTTCTGATACGAATTGCTAGCGCC
>CAYOZY010000314.1:0-2208 GCA_964408525.1 uncultured Sphingobium sp.
ATACGATGGCTACGGTAGACGCCGACGGCATACCAACCATTGTTGCGCCTACTGGACCTTTTGGCGAGCAAGCGGCAGAACATACAGCGCCAAACAACGCTGCTACCGGCACGAGCAACAGCTACCTAGGCACCCATCGTAAGGCAACAGAAAAAGACTACGCTATTCAACCCATCCAAATGGGAGCAAGGGTGTATATACCTGAGCTTGGGCGATTCCTACAGGTTGATCCAGTCGAGGGCGGTGTCGAGAACGATTACGTCTACCCACCAGACCCAGTTAATAAACATGACTTAACGGGTCAATTCTGGGGGGCACTGTTCAAGCTAATCTTTAAGGGTGGTGGAAAGCAGGCTACGAAAAGTACAGCAAAGAACACTCCAAAACCTAAATCAACACCAGCGCCTAAGGCTGCGCCACGAACAGCACCAAAGCCAGCAGCACCAGTTACGCCTAAAACACCTGTCAATATTGCGCAACGTCCGCAGGGTGTACCATCTAACTGGATTCAGCAGTCAACAAGAGGTGATGGCGGTAAATTGTATGTAAATCCACTCAATCCGCATGACAGAATTAGGTCAATGCCAGGCAACCCGTTTAGTCCAAACGTCGGCCAGCAGAACCCATACATTGTACGTCAGCTCAACGGCAAGTATCTCGACCGGTTCGGCAATAGTGTACCTAAAAAGTCTTTGGAGTCGCATATACCGTATGATGATTTTACATTTTTCTAAGGAGGAAGATATGGATAAAATTCTATGGAGAAACAATATCAAGGAAGCCGCCCAAGATATAGGAAGCAAGGAGTTTCAAGAATTGGCATGGTTTGGGAAGAGCGATCAAATTTCGTCACCTGTTGAGGTGTACTGCATGCTGTTTGACGATTTTCTGTTTGACGATTTTCTCGAATCTAGCGATATTGGGCTTTCAGACGAGCAAAAGTACCTTGGAAATAAGCTGCGTGATAGTCTAAATACTTACTCACCACCCGGAAGTACACTCCCCCCTCCTGAGCAGATGCTTGATGATCCCGAATGGCAAAAGGTGCGCAATATAGCGCGCGAGTTTGTGGACTCTTTGGAGCAGCCTGGGACATAAGGAATATAAGGAAGTATGAACTTCGGAATAGTACATTTTAGAAATTGAGGAAAAAGATGGAACTAAGAAAACGATCGATGCTTTTAACAAAAAGTTCCCAGTAACTAATAAGAATAACTACCTTAGAATAGGAAAGCACAACGGCACATATCGAGTTGCTGCATGGCCTGCGCGACACTACCATAATAACAACATAGGGCGCGGTAGTGGTATCACTAGACATATTCACATCGAAAGAGGAAAGATCTTGTATCAGAATCATAAAAAGAATGCCCAGCCGACTAGGCTTCCATTCGGACCAATGATGAAAAGGCCTGATGAAAAGGATGAAAAGGCCTGACCCTGGAAAACATTGTTTAGTTATATAATATAATAAATGCCTAGCCTCAATACACACAAAGTATTTATACAAGATCACTTTTACCACATATATAACCGTGGGTGGAATTATGGTGAGATATTTTTAGAGGAAGCGGACTGTAGGTATTTTGAAGAGGTATTACAACGACACATCTCCATAGAACCCGTAGCAGATGCGCGAGGTAGGCTATATGCGCATATGCGACCCGACATCGACCTGAATGCTTACTGTTTAATGCCTAACCATTTTCATATGCTGGTATACATACGCGATGAAGCTGCGGCGACAAAATTTATCAGCAGTGTGATGACGGCATATACGATGTATTTTAATAAGAAGTACAAACGACGTGGGCCACTATGTGAAAGCCGCTTTAAAGCAGTGATCATTTTGCAGAATGACCAACTGATGCATATTACACGCTATATTCACCTAAATAATAGCAGCTATAAAACCTGGCCATGGAGCAGCTATCATGACTATGCGCGCGAGCACCCTCGCAACTGGATAAATTCTGCTCCAATTTTAGAATTATTTACAGGTAAGGAAGCATACTTGGAATTTGTAGATGATTATGCAGAGCTCCAGCGCGAACGTGATAGTATTAAAAAGGAATTAGCGGCAGGGTAATTTAACACTTACACCATAAACCAGCTTATTCCAGGGCCAGGCCTTTACATCAGGCCTTTACATCCAGGGTTCTCGTCCAATCGCAAACTTCCTCTTCCTTGGCCCAACCGGTGTTGGTA
>CAYOZY010000315.1:0-1955 GCA_964408525.1 uncultured Sphingobium sp.
CACGACCATCTGATCGATGTCGAAACCGGCAATGTAATCGAATTCGTCGACCCGGAGCTGGAACAGCTCCAGCGGCAGATAGCCGAAAAACTGGGCTTCCGCCTCGTCGACCATCGCATGGAACTCTATGGCGTGTCGCTCGACCGCAAGAGCTGAAGCATGAGGGCAAGGCTGCGGCGCGCACGCCGCATCGCCGCGCTGTTTGCAAGCCTTCTGCTCTGCCTGATCCCGCATCTGCTGTGGAAACTGCTTCCGGTTCATTCGCCATGGCCGCGCCTCTTCCTCAACCTTGCCGCGCGCAGCGTGGGTGTGCGGATCCGCATCGATGGTGCTCCACCAAACCACGACGTATTTTTCGTAGCCAATCATGTGAGCTGGATCGACATTTTGGCACTGGGCGGCGCGACCGGGGCAAGATTCATCAGCCATGATGGCGTCGCCAAATGGCCGCTGGTCGGCTGGCTGGCGAAGCAGAACAACACGATCTTCGTCGCCCGCGCGGACCGGCACACGGTGCGCGAACAGATCAGCAGCCTCCACGCTGCGCTGAAAAACCATCAGCCGGTGGCCTTGTTCCCGGAAGGCACCACCAGCGACGGCAAGACGCTCCTGCCTTTCAAACCTGCCCTACTCGCCGGATTGATGCCTCCCCCGCGCAATCTCGATATCCAGCCGGTGTGGATCGACTATGGCGAAGCGGCCCCGGAAATCGCCTGGGCCGGCGATGAAGGCGCGGGCGCCAACGCCATCCGCATTTTGGGCCGCAAGGGGCATATCCCCCTCACCCTCCACTTCCTCGAACCCTTTGATCCCAAGAATTTTGCGGACCGCAAGGCGGTCGCCGAGGAAGCGCGAAATCATATTGCCGCGCGGCAAGCCGCTTTCGCGACCCGCGCCAGACCTGTATAGATGGCGCGATGAATCAGTTCCGATCCAAGACAACGCCCAAGACTTTTCACGTCAAATCCTTCGGCTGCCAGATGAATGTCTATGACGGCGAGCGCATGACCGAAATGCTGGGCGCCCAGGGCATGACTCCTGTGGCTGATGGGATCGACGCCGATATGGTCGTGCTCAACACCTGCCATATCCGAGAAAAGGCGGTGGACAAGGTCTATAGCGACATCGGTCGACTTCGCCGCGAGGACGGCAGCCGCCCGATGATCGCGGTGGCGGGATGCGTCGCTCAGGCCGAAGGCGCGGAAATCACCCGCCGCACGTCGATGGTCGATATCGTCGTCGGCCCGCAAGCCTATCACCGCCTGCCCGATCTGGTCGGCAAGGCAGTAGCGGGCGACGAAGCTCTCGATACGGACATGCCCGCCGATTCGAAATTCGGCGCGTTACCGGGACGGGCGAAACAAGCCCGACCAACCGCCTTTCTGACCGTGCAGGAAGGCTGCGACAAATTCTGCACCTATTGCGTCGTTCCCTATACCCGTGGGGCAGAAATCAGCCGCCCTTGGGGCGCGATCATCGACGAGGCAAAGGCGCTGGTCGATGGCGGCGCGCGCGAGATCACGCTGCTGGGTCAGAATGTGAATGCATGGGAACACGAAGGGCGCGGACTGCACGATCTGATACGCGCGCTGGACAGGATCGACGCCTTGCAGCGCATCCGCTATACCACCAGCCATCCCAATGACATGACGGATGGCCTCATCGCCGCGCACGCCGATGTCGAAAAGCTGATGCCCTATCTGCATCTGCCAGTGCAATCCGGCTCCGATCCGATCCTCAAGGCGATGAATCGCAGCCACAGCCGCGATTCCTATCTGCGATTGCTGGATCGCGTACGCGCCGCGCGGCCCGACATAGCTTTGTCTGGCGATTTCATCGTCGGCTTCCCCGGCGAAAGCGACGCCGATTTCGAGGACACGCTCGGACTCGTGCGCGAAGTGGGCTATGCCTACGCCTTCTCGTTCAAATATTCGTCCCGCCCCGGCACCCCGGCC
>CAYOZY010000315.1:1965-2201 GCA_964408525.1 uncultured Sphingobium sp.
ACCCCGGCCGCCGAAATGGATTGCCAAATCGCGCCGGAACTCATGGACGAACGCCTCCAGCGCCTTCAACAACAGATCATCGCCGATCAGCTCGCGTTCAACCGGGCGACGGTCGGCAAGCGCTGCTCCGTACTAATCGAGAAACCGGGCCGTAAGCCGGGGCAGCTCGTCGGCAAATCCCCATGGCTGCAATCAGTTCATGTCTATGCCGATGACGCGCAGATCGGCGACATGAT
>CAYOZY010000316.1:0-1120 GCA_964408525.1 uncultured Sphingobium sp.
GACGAGCAACCACCGCATCAGCCCTGCCCCCGCCGAAAAAAAAAGGCGGTTGCCCCCTTTGGACACGCTGCTGTTGCTGCTGCTGCTGTTCCTGCTGCTGTTCCTGCTGCAGAAAACGCAAATTCAGCAACCTAGCTAGAGATTTTTTTTATGACGATTCCCTGCAGACCGGTCTTTCCGGGGTTCGGCTCGAAACAGGCCAGAACGGCACCGGCATCCGGGCCTGCCCGCGACGCAAGCCAGGAAAGTCGGACGATGCGAATGGGGGGCTGCAGGAGAGAGAAAAATTGGAAACAGGACAAAAGGTCATGGAGAGAAGAAAAACTCTATGCTGACGAACATTTTCTAATTCTGGAACACGGAGGCGAGGCTTAGAGGGAGGCGGGAGAGCAGGGAGAAAGGCGAGGCCCTTGGCGAGTGCTCACGCAGGTGAATGATTCGATGAATGGATGGCATATCGCCTTGCGCACGACTCGCGACTTCACGACTCGCCACGGCCGACGTGGATGCGCGTCGCTCGGAGGATGCCTATCAGCGTCAAGGGCCGGCCAGGCATCAAAGTGCAATAATAAAGGGGTGACATGGAAAGAGGAGAGCGAGAGTGAGAGTGAGGCCACCAGCCCAACCCCAAGGATGCGGTGGTTGGCGTTCCATCTTGCGTGCTCGTCCGGACCGCGCCTACCTACCTGCCCGTCGCCCTCCCTTTCGTTCTCGCTCGCTCCAGGTCGTCGCCCGCCTGTCCGTCTCAGCCCGCCCGCCGCGGCAACACCGCTGCTACCTACCTACCTCCGAGCACGGTGTAAGTGAGGTGGTGAGGGATTTCCCCAGCGTCGTCGTTGCGTGTCTCGAAATAGCAGCAGCGCGGCCCCGTGTCCGTGGGAGGATGGATGGCCTGCCTAGGGGAGCGACGTGGGTGATGTGTCGCATTGGCGTTGTCTCAACGCGCGAGATCGCCCTTGTTTTTTCGACGTGGGTGCGAATCGTAAAAGGTTTTGTCGAAGGGCTGCGATTAGGGGCAGACGAGTCTGCAATGATGTCGTTGTACATACACGACGCTTGGAGCTGCAGGATCTCTCTCTCAATCACACACACCGCGCGCTCTATCGACTTCCACCCCCTC
>CAYOZY010000316.1:1130-2189 GCA_964408525.1 uncultured Sphingobium sp.
ATGCCTCTCCCGGGTTAGCACTGTCGATATCACCTGCGTTAGCTTCCAGGATTCAACCACAGAAACTGCATGTGATGCACGATGCTCTCGACTACGGGCACTGCAACACGTAAGCGGAGGAGCACTGTAGTTAAGGAAGGTAGGTAAAATCTGAATGAGGGCTCCAAGCCAATGGGCGCAGGATCTGCCGCGATGTTGTCTGTATCTGTCATGTCGCCGAGATTGGGTGAAGCATTCAACAATAGGCACCTCAGCGGTCGGCGTTCCCGGTGTGATCAGGCCTGCGAGCGCTGTCTGAACAACGATTGAGCTGCTACAGCACATACTACAGTACATCTCGAACTTTACAGTATTACCGTCATCCATCCCAGTCCATGCTCACTCGCTCGCTCGCTCGCTCGTCGTCGCACGCAAACGGGCGGGCTGCAGGCTGCCCGTCTCCAGCGCCGCGAGCGCCAGGCGGCCCGATTGGGCAGCCGCTCGCTCGGAGCAGGCCTGTCCTAGGTATGTCTGCCTGAGACGTGGCATCCCGGGCCCGTCGACTGCGTGTCGTGAATAATTGAATATCTGCGCATCGCGAAACTTGGGACGGGCTCGTGTCTGCGTCCACCGTCGCAAGAGCACACAAGACATGAATCGCGATTTATGACAGCACTCACATACACACACAGACACACACACCCTCCTCCGTCGTCATCCATCCACCCATCCACCCATCATCCCCTCCACCACACGTGGGATCGCGCTAAGCCCCAGCATCGACCGAGGGAGTCCCGCCGTCCCACAACCCGCCGCCGGATGTCGGTCACCCAAAATAATAAGACCAGAAAAGTCGCCGGCTCGCTCGCTGGCTCGCCCGCCGTGAAAACCCGCGGACAGCAGCAGCTAAAATAAGAGTAGAGGAACCACCAGCACCACCACCACCCCGCGAAAATCCTCGAATGCGACGCTGGCGCACGTAATACGGCGCGGCATCGTCCTTTTGCCAAGTCCCGTTTCTGAGTCCCGAGTCAAGGTGGGCGTGTGCGCACTGGCATACTAATGTTAGTTGTTCAGGTA
>CAYOZY010000317.1:0-2175 GCA_964408525.1 uncultured Sphingobium sp.
AGGCAGCGCCCGCGCGACTGGTATTCGATGCGTCCCTGCGTCCCGGCCATCAGCGGCGAGAAGCCGACCCGCGTGGGCTTCATCCACCGCTTGAGCCTGCGTATCGCCATGTTGGCTTCTGAGACGACGGTGAAGATTTCCGTCAGGTCGACTTCCACCTCTGGCTTCCGGAAATCTGCAGCAGCCGCAGCACGGATCGCCGGGGCAGCCGCCTGAACTGCATCACGCAGCTTGCGGATGCGTTCGATGCGTTCGTCCGCGGTGGAACTGCGCCAGTTCAGCGCCGTTGACCGTTGCGCTTCGAAGGCGGCCAGTGCCTGTGCGTTCGGCGCGCAATCTGCGGATGTCGCGGGGAAGGGGGTCAGCAGGGGGGCGTTCATCCGTCGATCTCCAGCGTGTAAGTAGCGGCCGTCGGCAGACAGCCCAATGTGGGCAAGCTTGACGAGGCCGGAAGTCTATCAGCCAAGCGTTTGTTAGAAAAGTGGTCAATTGACGACAAGCCCACCGTGAGATGGCGCAGCCCATCCGACACGCGATAGAGTGCGTCGCCTTGGCCTGCCCCTCGCCCCACTGGCAACACTGCCCTTGTTCATTCTCTCGAAAGTCGAAGTGCGCAGTGCAGCTACGTGCTATTGACTTGGTGAACTTCCGAGATTATGGTCGATGCATGCCGGTAAATGGCTGGCAACTGTGCGGTATCCGGTAACTAATCAGATCAGGAGGTTCACCTCATGAGTTCCGTCATGCAAAACAACACCTATGTGTCTCCAAAGGGGCCTTGGGCCAAGCTGTTTCTCGCTCTTTTCGGCGTGGGAATCCTCTACGGCAGCTACCGCATCTATCAGAACGCCACCGCTTTCACGGTAGGCCTCGATTATTTTTCGGAAGATTTCCAGACTTACTGGATGACCCTGCTGTATATCCAGTTGCCGGTGCTGTTCGGGTCTGGGGCCGCTATCGTCGGGTGGATCTGGCATACGCGGGATCGCCACCTAGACAAGCTAGCTCCGGCAGAAGAACTGCGGCGTTACTTTGTGGTGTTGGCGCAGATCATGGCGTTCGCAGTCATCGCCTACCTGACCGCTTCGCCTTTCACTGAGGCTGACGCTGCCTGGCATCAGGTCACGGTGCGCGATACCGACTTCACTCCTACCCACATCGTGCTGTTTTACTTCGGCATCCCGATGTTCATTATTTCCGGGGTTATCGCCTTTGCCTACGCCCGCACCCGGCTTCCGCAGTTTGCGAACAGGCTGTCCTTGCCGTTTGCGATGGTTGTTGCAGGCCCGATCATGATCATGCCCAATCTGGGACTGAATGAATGGGGGCACACGTTCTTCTATGCGGAAGAGCTGTTCGCTGCGCCAATCCACTGGGGCTTCGTGTTGCTCGGTTGGGCGACTTTCGCGGCCGGCGGATTGGTGGTGCAGATTCTGACCCGTATCGTCGAGCTTACGAAAGTCGTAGGTGCGAGCGACGGTGTAGAATTGCCTCAGACTGGCATGGGTGGCGTGGCTGCTTGATGTTCAGCGATAAGAAAAAGTCGATTTAGCGACTGAATGGCGACGAAGGCGCACCCAAGGTGCGCCTTCGTCGTGCTGAAGAACACCATTCGTGCGGCAGGATGCCGGGTGCCTCACCTTAATTGAGGGGATGAGACCCGGCTGGCAATATCAGAAAAAATAAATCAAGCGTTCGCCCCAGCGCGGACTTAGCTGCGTAAAACCAACGGCAGAGATTCGTATAAATGAAGGCGATAGATAACCCGGCGAGCGTCAGCGCAGGCCAACACGGGCTCAGTTCAGCGATTGAGCAGCGAAAGGCGTATGTCCAAGTCGATCTGCTGGTCATCCCCTTGATCGTGCTGCTGTTCATGGGCATCTTCAGTTTTCACTTCGCGCTGCTGGTCGGTGACTGGGACTACTGGGTTGACTGGCGCGATCGTCGCTGGTGGCCGCTGGTTACTCCGCTGGCACTCTCGGTATTGCCTGGCGTTTTCGGGTTCCTGCTATGGGACAAATTGCGCTTGCCGCTGGGCGGGACGCTCACGATCCTGTGCCTGACGCTTGCGGCCTGGATCAGCCGTTATCTGAATTTCCATATTTTTGCTGATTTCCCGATGAACTTCGTGTGGCCTTCGACCTACATCGGTCTGGGTCTCATCCTGGAGTGCAT
>CAYOZY010000318.1:0-2170 GCA_964408525.1 uncultured Sphingobium sp.
ATGTCCATATGCCCCAGCGTGATCGGGTCGAATGTGCCGGGATAAACCCCTGTGCGGTTCGCGCTCATGCCGTCAGCGATCCCTTTCTATGACGTAGTCGGCAATCGCGCGTAGCAGATCCGCGCGTTCGTCGAAATCGTGCAAATGCGCCTTGGCCTGATCGACCAGCATGCGCGCCTGGCTTCGCGCCCGCTCGATGCCAAGCAGGGAGACGAAGGTCTGCTTGCCCGCGCTTGTGTCTTTACCGAGCGCTTTGCCGGCCAGAGCCTCATTGCCTTCTATATCGAGAAGATCGTCGGCGATCTGGAAAGCGAGGCCGATGTCATGGGCATAGCCATGAAGCCCCGTTCGCGCTTCGGGGGCCAAATGGCCCATGATCGCGGCGGCCTCTACACAGAACCCGATGATAGCGCCTGTTTTGAGCTGCTGGAGCCGGGTGACGGTAGGCAGGTCGAACGGTTCTCGCTCGGCCACCAGATCCATCATTTGCCCGCCCGCCATGCCGTGCGGGCCGCTCGCCCGCGCCAGCGCGCGCACCAGTTCGCACCGGATAAAAGGGTCGGGGTGTGTGCGCTCTTCGGCAAGAACGGCGAAGGCGAGATCGTGCAGGCAGTCGCCCGCCAATATCGCGGTCGCCTCGTCGAAGGCGCGATGGACGGTGGGCTTGCCACGGCGCATGTCGTCATCGTCCATCGCGGGCAGGTCGTCATGCACCAGTGAATAGACATGGATGCACTCGACCGCCATGCCGACACGGATGACATGCTGCGGATCGAGATGGAAAAGGTTGCCCGCCGCCTTGACCAGCAACGGGCGCAGGCGCTTGCCTCCGCCTATGGCGGCATGGCGCATCCCTTCGAACAGACGGCGGCGCGGATCATCGGGCAGAGGCAGCAGGTCGTCCAGAGCGCGGTCGATGTCCTCGGCCATTTCGGCGGCGGCTGCGCGCAACAGAGGGTTGCCTATCCCCTCCGTGCTGCCGGCTCCTTTCATGCCAGCGTCAGTCGGCATGGAAAGGCTGCGCGCCGGACACGCTGCCGCCCGCGTCTATTGTCAGCTTTTCGATACGGGCTTCGGCATCGGCCAGCCGCTTCTGGCATTGTGCGCGCAGGGCTTCGCCGCGCGCGTAGAGCGCGATCGAGTCATCGAGAGGAACATCACCGCGTTCGAGGCGCTGCACGATGCTTTCAAGTTCGCGCAGCGCATCCTCGAAGGAAAGCGAGGCGCCCGTCGAGTCCGCGTTGTCAGATGCTTCCGTCATGGAGACAGCTTTGGCGCTGGGCGAGGGCGGGGTCAAGAGCCGGTGCCTGTCCAACCCTGATTCACCATATTGTAAAATATCGTTCATAAGGGGGGACGCAACGCCATCCCGCTTGCCGTCGCCGCCCGATATTTCTATTGAATGCGGGCGCGCCATGTGGACGATCTGTTTTAACCATTGACGAAAATGCTGCCCTTGCAGCATAGAAAGCCCGCTATGAAAAACATTCCTGCTCTATTCGCCCTGTCCGCAGTGATGGCTCTGGCCGCCTGCAACAACGAACCCGAAGTCGTCGGCGGCGGCCCTGCCGATCCGATGGCGGACGCCCTCAACAATGCCGCGCCGGTCGAACTGCCGCCGATGGTCAAGCAGAGCAAGACCTTCCGGTGCAAGGACGGGTCGCTGCTGTTCGTCGACTATATGTCGGACGACAAGACCGCGATGGTGAAAACCGACAAGGAAGGCGTGGCCACCAAGCTGATCGCCGCGGAGGCCGGCAAGGCTTTCACCGCCGAGGGCGGCTATTCCGTCACCGGCCCCGGCGATGCCATCACCGCCTCGCTTCCCGGCAAAGGCTCGCAGAGCTGCAAGGCCTGATCTTTCCTTTCTTCCCCTTTTTTCATTTTACGGGCCGGATGAGCGATCGTCCGGCCCAATTTATTACTGGCGGGCGCGGAAAAGCTGTTCCCACCTTGGCCCAATTTCATTAAGGGCGGGGCCATGACCGACATCGCAACCGCCCCTTCCGCCATCACACCGGAAATCGTCGCAGAACATGGCCTCAGCGAAGAGGAATATCGGCGCGTATTGAATGCGCTGGGGCGCGAGCCGAACCTCACCGAACTCGGCATTTTTTCGGTCATGTGGTCGGAGCATTGCAGCTACTAGTCGAGCCGCTTCCTTCTCAAG
>CAYOZY010000319.1:0-2163 GCA_964408525.1 uncultured Sphingobium sp.
GCACGTCCTGGCCTTCCTGGTCGCGGAAATATTCCGCCATGGTGAGGCCGGAAAGGGCCACACGAGCGCGCGCGCCCGGCGGCTCGTTCATCTGGCCGAACACGAGGGCCACCTTAGACCCTTCGGAGATGGCGTTGCCGTCGGCATCCTTGGCGATGACGCCGGCGTCGAGGAATTCGTGATAGAGGTCGTTGCCCTCGCGGGTGCGCTCGCCGACGCCTGCGAACACCGAAGTGCCGCCATGGCCCTTCGCGATGTTGTTGATCAGCTCCTGGATGAGCACGGTCTTGCCGACGCCCGCGCCGCCGAACAGGCCGATCTTGCCGCCCTTCGCATAGGGCGCGAGCAGGTCGATCACCTTGATGCCGGTGACGAGGATCGAGGTTTCGGTCGACTGGTCGACGAATTCCGGGGCCTTGGCGTGGATCGGGGCGGACTGCTTCGCGCCTACGGGTCCGCGCTCGTCAATCGGCTCGCCGACGACGTTAAGGATGCGGCCCAGCGTTTCCGGGCCGACGGGCACGGAGATCTGCGCGCCGGTGTCGCTGACTTCCTGACCGCGGGTGAGGCCGTCGGTCGAGTCCATCGCGATGGTGCGGACGGTGTTCTCGCCCAGATGCTGCGCGACCTCAAGGACCAGCTTCTGGCCGTTGTTGCTGGTCTCCAGCGCGTTCAAGATGGCCGGGAGCGCATCCGGGAAGGTCACGTCGACGACGGCGCCGATGACCTGTGAAATGCGGCCGGTGTTGTTCGTGCCTGTTTTTGCCTTAGCCATGACTTTTCCTTGCCTTCAAACGTCAGCCAGCGCGCTGGCAGATTTCCTTTTCATAGTCCCAACGGCCTCCGCCATCGAGACAACTATCAATACTAAGCCACCGCCATAACCAAATGGTGCCTGCTGCGGCAGCGAGGATCAGCACAAAAACAGCCAACCCTCTGCGAAACTTCACTTACAACGCCTCCGCACCCGAAATGATTTCAACGAGTTCGGTGGTGATCGCGGCCTGGCGGCTGCGGTTATATTCGATGGTGAGTCGGTTGATGAGGTCGCCCGCGTTGCGCGTGGCGTTGTCCATCGCGGTCATCGACGCGCCCTGTTCGCTGGCCTCGCGTTCCAGCAGCGCGACGAAGAGCTGCGTCTTCACATAGCGGGGCAGCAACTCGGTGAGGATCGATTCCTCGTCCGGCTCATATTCGACCACCGCGCTCGATGTCGCCGCGCTGGCAGGCGCAGGGACGGGGATGAGCTGGGCAACGGTCGGGTCCTGCGCCAGAGCGGACTTGAACTGCGGGAAGATGAGGTGCGCAACGTCATAGGCGCCGGCCGCGTACATCTCGACCAGTTGCGCCGCGATGCTCTCCGCCTCCGGGAAGCCGGGGGTGCGCACGGTGCTGGTGTCGAAATTCTCGGCGATGGCCTTCGCATAGTCGCGGCGGATGGGCGCGCGGCCCTTCTTGCCGACGAGATAGAATTGCACATCCTTGCCAGCGGCAATCAGCTCGCTCGCCTTGGCCTTGGCGGCCTTGACGAGGTTGGAGTTGAGGCCGCCGCACAAACCCTTGTCGGTGTTGACGAGGACGAGGAGGTGGCGCTGGTCGGAGCCAGTTCCGGCCAGCAGCTTCGGCGCGCTGTCGCCCGAAACCTTGCCGGCGAGGCTCGCCATCACCGCGCCAAGGCGCTCGGCATAGGGGCGCGCGGCTTCGGCGGCGGCCTGCGCCTTGCGCAGCTTGGCCGCGGCGACCATCTGCATGGCCTTGGTGATCTTCTGGGTCGATTTGACCGAGCCGATCCGGCCCTTGAGTTCCTTGAGCGAGGCCATCAGCCGTCAATCCTTACGCAAAGGTCTTTCCGAAGGCGTCGAGCGCGGCGACGAGCTGCTTCTTGAGGTCATCGCCCAGATCCTTGGTCTCGCGGATGCCTTTCAGCAGGTCGCCATGATCGGCGCGCAAAAAGCTGAGCATCGCCGCCTCATAGCGGACGACATCGCCGGTCGGGATACCATCGAGATAGCCGTTGGTGCCCGCGAAGATCGAGCAGGTCTGCTCCTCGAAGGGCAGGGGCGAAAACTGAGGCTGCTTGAGCAGCTCTGTGAGACGCGCTCCGCGATTGAGCAGCTTCTGCGTCGAAGCGTCGAGGTCAGACCCGAACTGGGCGAAGGCCGC
>CAYOZY010000320.1:0-2160 GCA_964408525.1 uncultured Sphingobium sp.
GGTGCGGATGACCGACTGCGAATGGCCCTTGGAGCGGCGCACGACCGCATGGATGCGGGCGACCAGCTCTTCGCGGTGGAACGGCTTGGTCACATAATCGTCGGCGCCGAAACCAAAGGAGCGGACCTTGCTGTCCATCTCGGAAATGCCGGAAAGAATGAGAACCGGGGTCTGCACCTTGGCGTTGCGCAGCTTCTTGAGCACGTCATAGCCATGCATGTCCGGCAGGTTGAGATCGAGACAGATAATGTCGTAATCATAGAGCTTGCCGAGATCGAGGCCTTCTTCGCCCAGATCGGTCGTATAAACGTTGAACCCTTCGGTCGTCAGCATCAGCTCGATAGCCTTCGCCGTTGTCGGTTCATCCTCGATGAGCAGCACCCGCATATGAAGCCCCTTATTCCCTTTTGCCCAATTAAGGGCTTGACAAAATCGACCACCTGTTTCTGACCTCAGAACGACAGCCGTGCCATGACATTAACTGAAACAATCATGAATGCAAAAGGTTAATTTTGTCCTAAGCCGCCTGATTCCACGAGTCGCATGGTTTAGAATCTGTTTTCAAGGCTTTAACTCATTGGAAATTTTAACCAGGCGACTCGGAAATTATAGGATTTCTCAAGTCCGCGCAGTGCGATCCCCCAGAAAATATCTCCTGCCCCATGCCGATTGCCGCAGCAGATAGAACAGCACGACCGGGATCATGATAGCGAGCAGCGACAGCTCGATCTTGCCGAAAGCGGCGCGGCAATAATGAACGACCGCGACATGACAATACATGATGACGAGCGACATCCGCCCCAGCGCGCCCAGGGGGCGCCACGGCGCCACCCGCGCCAGCCAGCACAGGCCGAGCGACAGCGCAAGAGCGATGATGAGCGACCAGCCCGGCGTTCCATAATCCCCCGCCTTCATGTTGATCGGCACCAGCGGGCCGGTCGCCAGCAGGATGATGCTCGCCACCGCCGCCACCGCCAGCAGCCAGCGATCCACGGCCAGCGTCCGCCACAGCGCGCCCAGCCATAGCAGCACCAGCGCCACCGGCGCGCTCAACAGCCCGATCGGAGAAAAGTCGCTGCGCGCGCCAATCCATAGGCCAAACGCCAGCACCGGAGCCATCGCCACCGGCCAGCGCCAGTCGCGCGGATCCGGCCAGAGCCGCGACAGCGCGTTCTGCGCGACGCGCGCGAACATCAGGCAGGGCACGAACCAGAATATGGTGAGCGGCCCGCGCAACTCCGTGCCGCCGATCAGCATCGCCTTGAGCGCAACGCCCGGACCGGAGAACATCGGCCTGTGGCCGCGCGCATGCTCGATCAGCGGGTCGATCGCCATCAACGCCGCGAGAAAGGCGAAATAGGGAATGACCATCGCGGTCCATTGCCGCTTCAGGAACTCACCCATCGGCGCGGGCTTCGCGACATAGCCAGCCACGAGAAAGAAGAACGGCATGTGAAAGGCGTAAATATCGTCGCGCAGCGCCCCGCTCGTCCACACATGGCCGAGGACGACAAGGACGATGCCCAGCCCCTTGGCGGCATCCAGCCAGTCCAGCCGCCCGCCTTTCACCATCTTGCCCGCCTTCATCCTGCTTGCTCCATGGTCATTTTATGGTCGCATTTTCCGGGCGCAAAACCGGTTCCCACGTTTGCTGAAATTGCTTTTGGGCCTATAGCACGCCCCATGCCCATAACCACCATGTCTCCGCTGGCCGATCGCATCCTGTTCATGGACGGCGAAGCTATCATCCTCGACAAACCCGCGGGCCTGCCCGTCGATCCGCCACGCGACGGATCGCTCAGCCTCGAAAACCACCTCGCCTCGCTTACCTTCGGGTTTCAGCGCTGGCCGCTCGCGGTGCACCGGCTGGACCGCGACACCAGCGGCTGTCTTCTGCTCGCGCGCAACCCGAAGGCGCACAAGCGCTTCACCGCCGCTTTTGAGGCGGGCGAGGTAAGCAAAACCTATATCGCCGTGGTCGCCGGAGTGCCGGATGCGCAGGAAGGCACAATCGACATGCCGCTGGCCAAGGTGAGCAGCGAAGCCAAAGGCTGGCGCATGGTGCATGACCCTAAGGGCAAGCGCGCGCTCACGCGCTGGCGGGTCATCGCGCATAAAGACGGGCGCGCGCTCATCGCCTGCTTCCCCGAAACCGGACGC
>CAYOZY010000321.1:0-2147 GCA_964408525.1 uncultured Sphingobium sp.
GGCAGGTCACACTGCCCGACGGATCCACCTATGACCTCGACGGCGAATGGCCGAGCATGGAGATGTATCCCTCGTTGTCGGAGGCCTTGGGGGAGGAGATTACCCCGGAGACTCCGGTTCGAAATCTATTCGGAATTGCCGACAGGCTGGCCCTGGAGATTCCCACCGACCGCGGATACGGGCACGGGAAACTGGTCGAGGAACTGTGGGAGCACACCGTCGGCGACACATTATGGTCTCCGGTTTTCGTGAAGAATTTCCCCGTCGAGACCACCCCGTTGACGCGCCAGCATAGGAGTATTCCGGGAGTCACCGAAAAATGGGATCTCTATGTTCGGGGCATCGAGTTGGCGACCGGATACTCGGAACTTGTCGATCCGGTGATCCAACGCGAACGTTTCGAGGCCCAGGCTCGGCTCGCGGCGGCCGGTGACGACGAGGCGATGGCCCTTGACGAGGACTTTCTCGCGGCCATGGAGTATGCAATGCCGCCGACAACGGGTACCGGGATGGGAATTGACCGCCTCCTCATGGCTCTGACGGGGTTGTCGATTAGGGAGACGGTTCTGTTCCCGATCGTTCGCCGGCACGGAAACTGAAAGTGTTTGAACAGCAATTGTTGTAAATCGGTATGTGGTTATGGCACATTAACGGGCAACTAATACCGAATCTGTCGGCTTCCCGGCAGAGAAAGGCCCAGTGCTGGCATGGCCAAGAAAGTGACCGTGACACTCGTCGATGATTTCGACGGCGCAGGACCGGCTGATGAGACGGTCGAATTCTCCATCGACGGAGTGAGCTACGAGATCGACCTCTCGGCTCAGAATGCGCAGAAACTCCGCGATTTATTCACACCGTGGATCGAAGCCGGCCGCCGGGTCGGGGGGCGGCGCCGCGGCCGTCCGACCGCCGTGCCGAACGGACGCGGACGTGCCGTGATCGATCGGGAGCAGAGCGCGGCGATCAGGGAGTGGGCCCGGAACAACGGACACAAGGTGTCGACCCGCGGCCGCATCCCCGCCGACATCATCGAGGCCTTTCACGCCGCGACATGATGCGCGCGTGCCGGGGCGGTTTCGCTGGCCGCGAAGGCGGAATTGTTCGAGGTCGGTAACAAACCGTCGGCGAGCGGCGTTGACATGCTGTGTTCAGGGCTCGGGGACGGTTCGTCCGCGGGCTCACGGGCGGTGACGTCAGCGGGCAGAACGCCCCGGGTGAACCGCCCCACTAGAGTGGTTCCTGAGGTGAGCGGTGCCGTCCGCCACCAGGTGACGAGAGCAGGTAACAGGCGATGTTCGAAAGATTTACCGACCGCGCCCGCAGGGTCGTCGTTCTGGCTCAAGAAGAAGCCCGGATGCTCAACCACAACTACATCGGCACCGAGCACATCCTGCTCGGTCTCATCCACGAGGGTGAGGGCGTAGCGGCCAAGTCGCTCGAGTCGCTGGGTATTTCCCTGGAGGGCGTGCGCAGCCAGGTCGAGGAGATCATCGGCCAGGGTCAGCAGGCGCCGTCCGGCCACATCCCGTTCACCCCGCGTGCCAAGAAGGTGCTCGAGCTCTCCCTGCGTGAGGCCCTGCAACTCGGCCACAACTACATCGGCACCGAGCACATCCTGCTCGGGCTGATCCGCGAGGGCGAGGGCGTCGCCGCCCAGGTGCTGGTCAAGCTCGGCGCCGAGCTGACCCGGGTGCGCCAGCAGGTCATCCAGCTGCTGAGCGGCTACCAGGGCAAGGAGGCCGCGGAGGCCGGCACCGGTGGCCGCGGCGGCGAATCCGGCAGCCCGTCCACCTCTCTGGTGCTCGACCAGTTCGGCCGCAACCTGACCGCCGCCGCCATGGAGGGCAAGCTCGACCCCGTCATCGGGCGCGAGAAGGAAATCGAGCGGGTCATGCAGGTGCTGAGCCGCCGCACCAAGAACAACCCGGTGCTGATCGGCGAGCCCGGCGTCGGCAAGACCGCCGTCGTCGAGGGCCTGGCCCAGGCCATCGTGCACGGCGAGGTCCCCGAGACGCTCAAGGACAAGCAGCTCTACACGCTGGACCTGGGTTCACTGGTCGCAGGCAGCCGTTACCGCGGTGATTTCGAGGAACGCCTCAAGAAGGTGCTCAAGGAGATCAACACCCGCGGCGACATCATCCTGTTCA
>CAYOZY010000322.1:0-2138 GCA_964408525.1 uncultured Sphingobium sp.
CTTGGGCTGGGCAAAGACACCCTTCTCCACGCCGTTCTTGAGGGCCTTGTTGAAGAGCGAGTCGAACATGTTGTCCGAAACATTCAGCTGGTTGTTGGCCTTGACATACTTCTTGAGCGACTGGCGGCTGCGGGACGTGTTAGCGACGAGGACGAGACGCGGCGACGACGCGATCGACATACCTGGAACCATTGCGATCCTTGAGCTGTTGGATAGAAAAACAGCGCGTTAGTGAGAAGGACATGAGACGGGGTGAGAGCGGGTGCATGCGCGCGACAGCGCGGTGCCGAGGACGTGAGAGCGACTCGGCACCACCCGACGCAAATGGCGACACCGGTGATGCGCCGCAAACGCGGGGACTGCGAGACGTACGCTGACAATGGCGTCGGTAATCATGTCCTGCGGTGCGTTAGCAGTCTGAAGCACGACCCAAAAGGACTCGGCTTGCGACGGACCTGGTAGCTGGCGTGCGTCGAGCCCGACTTGGGCTTGGAGGCAGTGGTGCCCTCGGCCTTCTTGGGAGGCATGGTGATGATTGAGCGTGAAGCGGTGGACGGGCTGGAAAGCGTTTGCAGTGAGATGGAAAACAAGGCGAGGCTTGTTAGCACGTCGTCCGGGGTCGGCGAGTCGAGATCGAGCAGCGCTTGTGGGGAACCAACGTTCGGGGCCGGACACGGGAGCGAGCACGGTGGGGCGCGTTGAGGGATGGGGGCTTGTTTATATCTCGGGCGGGGGGCGGGCCGCAATCAGTAGCTCTTTCTGCGGCGGCGTGTGAGTGCGAGCCCAGCGCCGCGCCTGCGCCTGCGCTGGGACGGGGGGTCCGGGGGGGTCTGGGTATGCCCGCGCTTGACGGGCGGGCGGGCAGCACCCGGGCCAGCAGACCGCACCACCGCCACCACCACCACCACCACGCGCAGGACGGGGCACCACCACCACCCACCATCTCATTCACCTCCATCGCCTCCCGCGAGCCCGCCGCCCAGTGCCAGCGTGTCGGGGTCCAGCGTCCGCTGCCGCAGTGCGAGAAGCTGTGGAGCGGACCAGACCACCCCTGCTTTGCCTGCATCCTGGGCTGCAGCGCTGCCACATTTTACCTTCAAGGTTGCCTGTCTTGCCTTCACCTCACCTTATTATTACCGCTACCGAACGCCAGAGCTGCCGTTCCCGGCTGCGACAGGAGGCAGCACCAGCGGCGGGTGTGTCTCGACGCCGCTAGCTCCGACCCTGCGGGCAGCGCCACACGTCCCGTTTTGGCACGTTGCCTCTGGCCCTTCTCGACCTTCTGCCGGGCGAGTGTTTGTCTCTCTGCTGCCCACCACCATGATCCATCGCGATCATGCGCGCTCGCCCTCTTGTCTCCCCGTTCTGCTTGCGACAGACGGGACGGTCACCCCGAGACCGTTGTGCCTGCATGCGACGACACACGCAACACGCACACACGCACGCGCACATGGCGGAATCTGCCAACCGCGTGCTGCGGGTTCCTCCCCGGGACGCCCCAGAAGCTCATGCCTTCTCCGTGCCTCTCCAGGCTACCTCACCTCACCTCACACCTCCAGGCTCTCTCTGTCTCTTGCTCGCTCTCACGCATCGCCGGCCACCACAGCTCCAGCCACACCCTCTGCGCCAGCGCGTGACCCGTGCCGCCCCGAGCTGTTGTTATGGCTCGAGGTAAAAATGGGCGTCCGGGCCCCAGAATAATACCTCCCCCGTGACCAATTTTCTGATTGGCCCGCGGCAATCGGCAATCCAACAGCACCTCGCCGCCTTTGGGTGCCATGGGTGCTCGGGGTGGTACGTACCCTCCCCCACGGCCCCCCCCCCCCGACGAGGTCCCCCAAGTCCCCTCGCTCGCCCTCCCACTTCTGATCTGGATGGGTTGAGGTTCGACCGCCCACTTCCTTCGACCCGGACGCTGTCCTCGCCTTCTCGTCTTTCTCTGTCCTGCTCGCCTCGACTCGACGCTTGGCCGACCCTCCTTTTCGAGTTTCGGTGAGTCATTTTTTTCCTGCATCTGGCCATGTCGTGTCCGTAGAGTTTTGCCCCAGCCCGTCCGTGTGATGCGCGCGTCCCGAGATGGGATATCCAGCCATGTCCCACACCCAGTCGCTCCTGGGACGGCATGTGCATGGGAGTGT
>CAYOZY010000323.1:0-2120 GCA_964408525.1 uncultured Sphingobium sp.
GATCGAACCACCGACACTGCGATTTTCAGTCGCATGCTCTACCAACTGAGCTACCCGGGCATATCTGCGCCGAACGGATGGCCCGCGCGGACAGGAGAGCGCGCTATAATCATCCCCCGGCGTCTCTGTCTACCCCATAATCGCTGCTTTGTTGTGGCTCGCGCTCTTCGGTCGAGGGGTTTCCATCAGTCGGGCAGCAACATGGCCCACCCGGCAGTCGTTACTTCTTCGCCGCTGCGATGAATTCAGGGTCCGAAAACACCTGCCGCACCGATTGGGCGTATAGCGCATTATATTGGAGAAAAGCCTCATCGATAGCGATCGCTCCGATAAAGTCCGAATGCCATTTCGTTGCCACGCGATGCTCCGGCCTGTTTTTGACCCAACGCTGCTATCGAGCGGCGTTTCAACAAAGCGACGCCTTCCCCATAACGGTGTCCGTTGCGAACGCGAAGATGCCAGAGATACCGAGGGTCAGAACCCTAGACCTTGCCGTCCATCAGCTTCGTAAAAAAGCCCTCATGCGCGGCGCGCAGATCGACGAGCGAAACCGCATGGTCGCTGTCCGCCAACTCGAAGATCAGGCGGCTGGCGCAAGTTCGACCGATGGGCTGCACCGCAACGCCCGCCGCTTCACCCGCGGCGAGAAATGCGGAGAGCGACGCATCGCTGATCGTGACGATATAGACGCCCTGATCCTCCGCGAAGAAGGCTCGGCTGTCGTCGAAGGCCTGCTCGTCATCATGGCTCTGGATGATCGCGCCGATGTCGCCAGCCAGCGCCATTTCTGCGACCGCGACCGCAATGCCGCCGTCCGACACATCATGGCAGGCGGTGATCGCGCCGCCGCTGATGTGCGTGCGGATGAAGTCGCCGGTCTTGCGCTCGGCAGCGAGATCGACGGGCGGCGGCGGGCCATCTTCGCGGCCATGACATTCGCGCAGCCAGATGCTCTGGCCCAGATGCCCCCGCCAGTTGCCTACAGCAAGGATGACGTCGCCCACGCCCTTGAAGGCGATGGTGCAGCTCTTGCGCCAATCCTGCATAAGCCCGATGCCGCCGATCGCGGGAGTAGGCAGGATCGCCGATCCGCCGCCCGTTGCCTTGCTCTCATTATAGAGCGACACATTGCCGGAGACGATCGGGAAATCGAGCGCTCGGCACGCATCGCCCATGCCTTCGAGGCAGCCCACGAACTGCCCCATGATTTCAGGGCGCTGCGGATTGGCGAAATTGAGGCAGTTGGTGACGGCGAGCGGAGTCGCGCCGACCGCGGTGATGTTGCGCCAACATTCGGCGATCGCCTGTTTGCCGCCCTCGACCGGATCAGCAAAACAATAGCGCGGCGTGCAGTCGGTGCTGATCGCGATGCCCTTGTCGGTGCCGTGTACGCGGACCACAGCGGCGTCGCCCCCCGGCGCCTGCACGGTGTCGCCACCGACCTTGTTGTCATATTGCTCCCAGATCCAGCGGCGTGACGCGATGTCGGGCGACCCCATCAGCTTGATGAGGTCCGCGCCCATGTCAGCGCAGGCAGGAATATCGGTCAGCTGCGCGCGCTTGGGCGTCGGCACATGCGGACGATCGTAAAGCGGCGCATCGTCGGCCAACGGCGCAAGCGGAATATCGCACACCGTCTCGCCGTGATGGACGAGCACCATGCGGCCCGTGTCGGTAACTTCGCCGATCACCGCGAAATCCAGCTCCCACTTCCGGAAGATCGCCTCGGCAAACGCCTCCTTGCCGGGTTGCAGCACCATCAACATGCGCTCCTGGCTTTCGGAAAGCATCATCTCATAGGCGGTCATGCCGGTTTCGCGCTGCGGCACCTTGTCCATGTCGAGGCGGATGCCGACGCCGCCCTTGGACGCCATCTCGACGCTGGAACTGGTGAGGCCCGCAGCACCCATGTCCTGAATCGCGACGATGGCGTCGGACGCCATCAGTTCGAGGCAGGCCTCGATCAGCAGCTTTTCGGTGAACGGATCGCCGACCTGCACGGTCGGGCGCTTTTCCTCGCTGTCCTCACCGAAATCGGCCGAGGCCATGGTCGCGCCGTGGATGCCGTCGCGCCCGGTCTTGGACCCGACATAGACGATAGGGTTGCCGACGCCGCTCGC
>CAYOZY010000324.1:0-2104 GCA_964408525.1 uncultured Sphingobium sp.
AAACTCAAAGACGTGCTGGATCCCAAAGGGCTGATGAACCCCGGCAAGGTACTCGCCGATCGCAATTGATCGGCGGCTGCCTTAGTGCAGGGTCTGTCCCTGACGCGCGTGTGTGTGATCTGAGGCAAACAGCGCCAGCGCTTCATCCGGGGTAAACCGGTATTCCTGATTGCTCAGCTCGTCGTGAATGACGACCGCACCATGTTCACGCAGAATCGCATCGACTTCGTCTTTGCCCAGGCCGCGTACCATGTTGCGGACTTTGTCCCAATTGCGTTCGCCCGCATGGCGTAAGGCCTGGCCGGGTGCCAGGCTGATGAGTTCTTCGGGGAACAGTCGCGTCAGTAACGGCGCCGGATCGAGTTGCAGCAGTTCTTGCTCGGTCAGTGTGCCGAACAGATGCGTCATCCGGTTCCAGCCATCGGCATCTGCCTCGTTCGCTCCCGGCATCGCTTGCAGGAAAAGGGCGGCGGCCCGGGTGTCGTCGGCCGCTAAAGTGAGCAGGGTGGGTTGCTGTTCGGATTGCGTCAGATAGTGACCGAAGGCTTCCGACAGCGATTGGCCAACCAACGGCACAAAACTTTGCCAGGGGGTGCTGAACTGCTGCGCATCCAGGGTCATCATCAGGCGGCTGGCCGTGTCTTCGGCATCGCCATGCGTGTTCAGGCACTGAAAATCCGGGTTCTGGAGTTGCGCCGCAAAGGTGTTGTCCCATTGCGCGGTACCGCGCAGACCGAGTTGGTCGGTGCAATCCATGACCAACAGTTTGATCGGCCCCGGGTCGCGCATCTGGAAGGTCAGTCGACCGGGGTGCTTCAGCTGACCGGCCATCAGCGCGGTTACGCTGGCCATTTCGCCGAGCATTCGGCTAACGGCCGCCGGATAGTTGCGCCCGGCCATCAGCGCCCGATACGTATCGTCGAGGTGCACCCAGGCGCCACGGATCGAGAGTTCGGGGAAATGGAAGCGGACAAAGCGGTCGGTTTCGCGCAGCATGCAAACTTTCGTGAGTAGGATTTACGCAGATATGGGGGGCGGCCGCCGAACTTCAAGGCGGCCTGGTTGAGTCGTGGGTTGATCGATCAGTCGATCCGCTGGAGGTGATCGCGATAGCGCGCGGCATTCTGCGCATACCTGGCGGCGCTGTTCATGAGCTTCGCTACTTCCTCGTCGGTGAGTTCGCGCACCACCTTGCCCGGTGTGCCCATAATCAGCGAGCGGGGCGGGTAGACCTTGCGTTCGGGGATCAGCGTCCCCGCACCCACCAGACTGTGTGCGCCAATCACCGCATGGTTCAGGATCGTTGTGCCGATACCGATCAGGCTGCCCTGGCCGATCCGGCAACCATGCAGCATCACCTTATGACCGATGGTGACATCAGATTCCAGAATCAGCGGTGCGCCCGGGTCCGTGTGAAAGACACAGCCATCCTGCACGTTGGTGCGCGCGCCGATCACGATGGGCTCGTTATCCCCGCGCAGTACGGCGTTCCACCAGACCGAGGAGGCTTCGGCGCATTCGACGCGGCCAATGAGTACCGCGCTGTGCGCCACCCAGGCGGTCGGGTCGATCCGGGGGATTCGGTCTTCGAGTTGATAAAGGCTCATGGGATGTCTCGGCGTGGGCCAATCCAGTAAAATGGGCGATTGGGCATTTTATGCCGATCTCTCAGTCACATAAAGCCGAATTCATGACCCCTGCCGGTAGCGCCCCGAAGTACGACCTGCATTGCCATTCCACGGCCTCCGACGGCATGTTGCCGCCGGCCGACGTGGTGGCGCACGCGCATGCCAATGGCGTGACACCGCTGGCCCTGACCGACCACGATGGGCTATCCGGCTTGCCGGAAGCCCAGGCGGCCGCCGATGCGCTGGGGCTGAACCTGGTGCCGGGTACCGAAATCTCTGTCGAGTGGAACGACCATTCGGTGCATATCGTCGGTTTGCAGATCGATCCACAAAACCCGGCGATCGTCGCGGGGTTAGACCACATCCGCATCGGGCGCGCCAATCGCGCCGAACGCATTGCCGCCGAGCTGGAGAAAGTCGGATTTCACGGCATTCTGGCCAGAACCATGACCTACGTCGGCAACCCCGAACTGGTT
>CAYOZY010000325.1:0-2091 GCA_964408525.1 uncultured Sphingobium sp.
TTCTCTCCGACGCGGAAGCGCGCGAGCAGAACGTCGGCGGCGAAGTGCTGGCGGAGGTGTTCTGATGAGCCGCACAGGCAAGAAACCCGTGACGATCCCTGCGGGCGTCACCGCGACCGTTGAAGGCGGCATCGTTTCGATGAAGGGGCCAAAGGGCACCCTCTCGATCCCGATGGCCGACGAGGTCACCTATGCGCTGGAGGACGGCAAGCTGACCGTTGCTCCCGCCAACGCCACCAAGCGCGCCCGCTCCTTCTGGGGCATGCAGCGCACGCTGATCCAGAATCTCGTCACCGGTGTGACCGAGGGCTACACCAAGATTCTGGAAATCACCGGCGTCGGCTATCGCGCCAATGCACAGGGCAAGACGCTGAAGCTTCAGCTCGGCTACAGCCATGATGTCGATTTTGCGGTGCCCGAAGGCATCGAGATCAAGACCCCGGATAACACCACGGTCGAGATCAGCGGTATCGACAAGCAGAAGGTCGGTCAGGTGGCGGCGGAAATCCGTCGCTGGAGGAAGCCGGAGCCTTACAAGGGCAAGGGTATCAAATATCGCGGCGAGTATATCTTCCGCAAAGAAGGTAAGAAGAAGTAAGCCATGGCGAAACTCTCTCTCTTCGAACGGCGCCGTCGCCGCGTTCGCACCGCTCTCAAGGCGCGCAGCGGCGATCGCCCGCGTCTTTCCATTCACCGCTCCGGCCAGCATATCTACGCTCAGGTCATCGACGATGCGAAGGGCCATACCGTGGCCGCCGCTTCGACGCTGGACAAGGATGTGCGCGGCAAGGTCGGCTCCAACTCTGCCGCTGCGGCGGAAGTCGGCAAGCGCATCGCGGCTGCCGCCACCAAGGCTGGCGTTCGCCAAGTCGTGTTCGATCGCGGTGGTTTCCTGTTCCATGGCCGCGTGAAGGCGCTGGCCGATGCTGCCCGTGAAGGCGGGCTGGAGTTCTGATATGGCGGATGAAGTGAACACCGAAGTCGGCGCAGTCGACACTCCCGAAACCGAGGGCCGCGCACCGCGTCGTGGCCGTGGCGGTGGCGATCGCAACCGTGGCGAGCGAGGCGGTCGTGGCCGTCGCGACGATCGTCGCGGCAAGAGCGACGAGGAGCAGGGCGAAGAGCTGATCGAGAAGCTGGTCCACATTAACCGCGTCTCCAAGACGGTAAAGGGCGGCAAGCGCTTCGGTTTTGCCGCGCTGGTCGTGGTGGGCGATGGCAAGGGCCGCGTCGGTTTCGGCCATGGCAAGGCGCGCGAGGTTCCTGAGGCGATCAGCAAGGCGACCGCTTCTGCCAAGAAGAAGATGGTTCGCGTGCCGCTCAAGGAAGGCCGCACGCTCCATCATGACGGTCGCGGAATGTTCGGCGCGGGCAATGTCACGCTGCGTTCGGCTCCGGCGGGAACGGGCATCATCGCGGGCGGCCCGATGCGCGCCGTGTTCGAGAGCCTGGGCGTGGCGGACGTCGTCACCAAGTCGGTGGGCACGTCGAACCCCTATAACATGATCCGGGCGACCTTCGAGGCGCTGACGGAGCAGACCAGCCCCAAATCGGTGGCGCAGCGTCGCGGCAAGAAGATCGCCGACCTTCTGGGTCGTGGCGGCGCTTCGGCTGAGGTCGCGGCGGTCGAAGCCGAAGCGATTGCGGAGTAACGGACGATGGCAAAGGCAAAGAAGTCTGATGGTGCGACCATCAAGCTGAAGCAGGTCGGTTCGCCGATCCGTCGCCCCGAGGCGCAGCGCAAGATCCTGATCGGCCTCGGCCTCACCAAGAGGCACCGCGAGGTAGAGCTTCAGGACACGCCGGAAGTACGCGGCGCAATCGCGAAGCTGCCGCATCTGGTGCAGATCGTCGAATAATTTCTTGGATCGGCGATCATAGCCGATCCTGCGCGTAACAAGCGAAAGCGAGTGCAAAGACATGAAACTGAACGAAATCAAGGACAATGCAGGCGCCCGCAAGGGCCGCATGCGCGTGGGCCGCGGCATCGGCTCCGGCAAAGGCAAGACCGCCGGTCGCGGTCAGAAGGGTGCCAAGGCGCGTTCGGGCGTCGCTATCAACGGCTTTGAAGGCGGCCAGATGCCGCTGCAC
>CAYOZY010000326.1:0-2090 GCA_964408525.1 uncultured Sphingobium sp.
GACCGTCGGGGTCGGCGCCAAAGGGGGCGGCTGCCGTGTCGATCAGGGCAATATCCGCGCCGCTGGCATCAATCTCGCGGCTGATTTCCGCATAGGGGGCGACATGCCTGTGGATCGCCCATGCGTGAAAAGGAAAAACGATCAATACCGTCGCAGCCGTCGTCGCCATCAACGCTTTGCGGTAGGATTGTCGGCTGCGTTCGAGCGCCATCCAGCCCATTCCCGCGAGCAGGCAGGCATTGCCTATCAGCCCATGAACATAGCGATAGCCCCATCCATGCCCCTGATAGGCGAGCAGAAAGGTCATCGCGACGACGGGGAGTATGAAGCCGATGGTCAGCGCCCGCGCGATCGGGCTGGTTCGCCAGCTGACGATCGCGCCCGTCACGCCCAAGGGAATGAGCAGAAGGTGCTGCCATGCGGCAAAGCGGAGCAGGTTCACATCCATGAGATAGGGCGTCTTCGGTCCCAGTTCTCTTAGAGCCATCATCAGTCGACCGAAAAAGCTGGTAGCGGTCGGACCCTGGACGGCAACATAGTGCGAAGCATGGCTGGCAAGCCAAACCGGCCACGAAAACCAGAAGATAGCGATCGTGCAGTAAGCGATGCCATAGACGGTCAGCAGGCGCCATCGCTTCTGTTCGAAGAGTAGCCAAAGGAACGGTGCTACAAACAGCGGATGAAACAGCGGCTGGTGCAGTCCGGTCGCCAGGAAGCCTATGCATATCGCCATGGCGTGGCTTGCGGGACGATCCCTGAGAAAGAGCAGAAGCCACACGAGATTAAAGGCAAGATGACCGGTCATCGCGTATGTCGTCATCGCCGTGAAAATGACCTGTCCGGAATTCACGAACATCAGGAACGTGACAAGTCGAGCGTTGCGCGCATCCTTACCGGGCATCACGCGCAGGCTGATACGCCACAGGGCAATAAAGGAAACAGCTAGGAGCACCGGATTCGTAAGGGCCGCATGTGAGACAGCGCCAATCATTGCATGCAAGACGGCGTTTACCGGAAGATAGGCCGAGACCCATGATTCATACTGGCCCATAGGCAGAATGAAGGTCGTGTTGAGGGCTTGAGCAAAGGGCCGCCACTCGGATGTGAGCGGCCAGAACAGTCGTCCGTGAGAAAATATCCACGCGTCGAAAGTGACCATCTGTTCGTCGCGGCTGAGATCATACCCTTGGAACAGCCAATAGCGTCCGGCCCAGCCGGTTAACAAGAGCATCATAGGTACTAGAAAGGCCATGAAGAACGGATGTTCGCTCCAGCCAGCCAACAGTGGGCGGCGCGAATAGGGTGCTTTGTCCGGCGCGATATGCTTGAGCGCGATGAACAACATCACCATCACCCAAAGGTCCTGCTTGACGAAAAAGAAAATGCTCAGGCCGTTGCCGCCCATGGCCAGCCGGGTAAACGGACCGACTGCGGCGAAAGCCATCATCGCGAGCAGAAGATGAGTAAGAGGGCGCAGCGGCATGGGCGCAGCAGCCCCGACCTTCAGTCTATCCCCATGCTCCACGCACCATTCCCCCATGCTCAGACAAAAGTCTTATCGATGGGGGATATTGATTAATGGTGAAGGCGCAAGCCTTGATAGCAGGGATGAGCCTCAGCTCGCCTTCTCCGCCAGCACGGTGAGGCCCTTCTCGTTGACCTCAGCGAAGCCGCCGACGACCGGGATGCTCTCCGGAACCGACGATGCGGTTTCGAAGATCTGGATCGCGCCGTCGCGGATGGTCGACATGAACGGTGCATGGCCCTCCAGCACGCCGAAATCGCCCTCGGTGCCTGGAACGACGACCTGCCACACCTCCGCCGAGCGGACGAGCTTTTCAGGGGTTACGAGTTCGAAATGCAATGCCATGCGTTTATCCTGTAACCCCTCCCGCGCGAGCGGGGAGGGGAATCATCTCAAATTGCTTACGCCGCTTCCGCAGCCAGCTTCTTGCCCTTTTCGACCGCTTCGTCGATGCCGCCAACCATATAGAAGGCCGCCTCTGGCAGGTGGTCATATTCGCCGTCGACCACCGCCTTGAACGACTTCACGGTGTCCTCGATCTGCACGAACTTGCCGCTGATGCCGG
>CAYOZY010000327.1:0-1209 GCA_964408525.1 uncultured Sphingobium sp.
CGGATCCGCAAAGTGTCAGCCCCGTATAAGAGTAATTAACGGGCCCGTTGGCAACAGTTGGCAGGGATTCAGTCCCACCAACCGCCCAATCTCCGGGTGGTCTAGTTGGTTCATGGCGTCCGGCTGTAATTTGCCTCAGTTTAACCGGAATGTCGCGTGTTCGATTCACGCCCTGGAGATTTTCTTTTTGCCTTTTTTTTGCCTTTTTCCTGGGTACTTGTACTACGTACAACCAACTGTCAGACTACCTATTACTTACTGGGTTGGTTCTTGTTAACCGTCGTCGCTCGCCCTGCATCTCTGCTTTTGGTATCTCCGTCCCTAGAGCTGCTGCTCGGTGCAACACCCACTTAGTATGAAGTAGAATTTTTGCAATTTCTCAACGCTGCCTTTTTTTTTTTTGGAAGTTCGTTGATTCCTGCGCCGGTTCGATGGCTTGTTTGTGTGCGCCTCTGTGTGTAATCATCGACGTCGGAGGCGCACCCGGGTGACAGATCTGCTGCCGCAACCAAGTGCGGTTGTGGCGATTTGCCTCTCTGGCCGGGCCGCTTATGCAAGTCACTGGGACTTACTTACAGCCTGCCATCGCTCTCACAGCACAGCCCCTCATTCGTCCGCCCTGCGTGCTGCTCTCTCCTCCCAAACGCACACCGGCAAACTCCTGCCCTTGTTTGTCCCTTTGAGCTGTGTGGGCTGTCCACCTCCTTAGCTGGGCTGTTTGCCCGCCGCCGCGCGCCGGCCGGCTCGCCGTCGATCACGACTCCAGCGGCACCCGCCCGCGCCCACAAAACGGAGAGCCCGCTTGTGGCGACTGCCCGCCCACCCCTTGGGTTCCCCGTGCCGGCCGGCAGGCGATCGCCCGTCGTTGCGGCCGCGAAGGTATGCCGATGTGCGGCCGATGTGGGTGTCCGTCGGGCAACTTGCCGACCGGGATGCGGGCCATTGATGTTGTTTGCGGTGAGTGACGGTGGTGGTGGATTGGCGAGTAGTTGAAGTCTACACACCCTTCTTCACACGTAGGCTTCGTCGACGGACCATCACTTTCGTTGTCATGGGCACGTCACAATGACCTGCACTGGTTCACACAGATTCGCGACTACATCAGGTGTCGGCCGACGGCTCAGATTATTGTATACGGCAGACGTCCCGCTGCCGCTGTGTATTCAACTTGGTGTGATTATTGTGTTCATTAGTCATAACATGGTCACC
>CAYOZY010000327.1:1236-2089 GCA_964408525.1 uncultured Sphingobium sp.
TGAGTCCCTTCCAGAAAGATTCGCTGGTCCAGGTGGGCGGCGCCAAACGCCGGTGTGCTCTGTCCTCCCTTAAAGACATGAATGGGGAGGGTCCTGTCTTGAGGCGCCGTGCCGAGTGGTGAGGCCGTGCTGTCGCGTGCTCGGGTATATCATGAGAATCCTCCCCGCTGCATGAGGTGCCGCTTGAGGATGTTGAGCTCCGCATCCATGGTGTTGTAGTTGGAGTAGTGAGGCACAAAATTCTCCCGTTCGTAGGCCTCGGCGTCCATCTCTTCGTCTTCCTCGACGCTCTCCTCTGTCCTCTTGCTTCGGCTGGCCCGCGACTTGCCCTTGCCCTCTCCGTCCTTGGGCTTTCGCGACCGGGGTCCCTTCTTTGCGGAGGACGACTTGTTGCTCGACCGAGATGATGCCGACGACTTGCGGCTTTTGCCGTCGGATGACGATGAGGTGCCCGTCTCGCGGTCGGCCGGCCATGCGGGCGTGGTCACGCCTAGTTGCTGATTCTGGGCTTCGGCACGCGCTGCCCACTCGGCGAAACCAGTAGAGTGAAGTATGTTGAGGAAAGAGGATTCCATGTGGCATCGGGAGGGACCAGCCTCCATGCTCACGGGCACCCTGTCAGCGGCGCGAGGATCGTTGCTGGCGTCCATCCCGTCGTAGCTCGGCTCCTGTCTGCTGGCTGTGGAGTGGTTAGATTCAACGGCGCTGGCTGTTGGCGAGTCTCATACCCATCTAAACAGTGTCAGAGATGTGCAAACAGGATTACAAACAGAAGGGCACAAAGGACGGAAAGGGGGACGCGATGGTGCTGATGTCGCACGCAAAGAGGCAGAGGCAAGAGACGGACGTGTAC
>CAYOZY010000328.1:0-2067 GCA_964408525.1 uncultured Sphingobium sp.
GCGACGCATATCCTCGCCTTCGAGGGCAACAGCCATGTCGAGTGGTTCGAGGGCAATTTCGAGGCCTATGAAGAGGACAAGCGGCGCCGTCTGGGCGATGCGGCGGACAGGCCGACACGGCTGGCGTATAAGAAACTGACGCGGTGATGAAAGCTTTATCTGCCATAATTATCTTTGCCGTCACTTCGTTGAGCGTTGCGCATGAAGGCGTGTTCACATCTACAGCGTTTGCGTCTGAAACGCACGATTCTCCTATGATTGGCTCTACTGGAGAACAAGTATTCACAGGCTCGCAAATCTGGGAGTTGGGAGGTAAACCTCCAAAGTTACTGACTGCACCGAAAAAACCCGATGTTTCGGCATTGCACCGGCAGGGCATTCAGGGAGAGATGTTCTTTTCTGGATACGTCGGATCTGACGGGGAGATGCATGATGTGATTATTCAGAAGTCTTCACGCTCTGACGCATTAGATGCGGTAGGGTTGGGCATCGTGAACGGAAGTAAATTTACTCCTGCAACAGATTCTACCGGTAATTCAATAGCGGCTCAGGTTGTGTTTCCTGTTTATCTGTGGAAAGACAGCGCAACGGATCAGAATTTTTGGAAAAAAACATGCTCCGATTTTACGGTAGATGCAGATTGGCATAGTCAGACATATCCTGAAGAGGCGCCGGGCAAGTTGCGCGGATGGCTCCCTGCAAATGGAATGTTATTTGCTGGAGCGTATTCTAATAATTTAATTCCCAAAAAAACGCTTTCATACCAAGAAGTCTACGACGCCTGTAAAGCAAAGCCAAAGCGCAAATTTTTTGATGTTCTTATGCAGCGATAACTTTGGTCTGTATATCAGGCTCGACTTGTCACCCACTCCCCCAGCACCCTTGAATAGAGCTGATGCTCGGCAATAAGGGTGCGCGCGGCGAGCGTTTCAGGTGTATCGCCGGGGATTATCGCCACCTCCGTCTGGCCCAGCACCGGACCATCGTCCAGTTCCGCCGTCACGATATGCACCGAGCAACCCGCCACAGTGTCGCCCGCCTCGATGGCGCGCTCATGTGTATGAAGCCCCTTATATTTGGGCAGCAGGGAGGGATGGATATTCAGCATCCGGTTCTCCCACCCGGCGACAAACTCCGGCGACAGCAGCCGCATATAACCGGCCAGTGCGACAAATTCCGCGCCCGCCTTGCGCAGCTCGGCATCGATTACGCGATCAAACTCCGCACGCTTCATGCCCTTGTGGGAAAGGCCGAAGGTAGCAATGCCCTCGGCGGCGGCGAGTTCCAGTCCCGGCGCTTCCGGGTCGTTCGCCGCGACCAGCACCACCTGATACGGGCAATCGGCGGCCTTGGCGGCATAGACCAGCGCGGCCATGTTCGAACCGCGCCCGGAAATGAGGACGGCGACGCGGGCCTTTTCAGCCATCGTGGCCCGCTTCCCATGCGGCGCGGGCGCTCCACGCATCCGCCGACCCGCGCACGGTGCAGCCGATAACGCCCGCCTCGATAGCTCCAATGCGGTGGACGGTTTCTCCGGCAGCGGTCAGTTCTGCCGTAACCTGCGCAACATTGGCTTCATCCACCACCAGCACCATGCCGATGCCGCAGTTGAAGGTGCGCGCCATCTCTGCGGGTTCGATATTGCCCTGCGCCTGAACGAAGGCCATGAGGCGCGGTTGCTCCCATGCGTCTGCGTCGACCACCGCGCGGCACCCGTCGGGCAGAACACGCGGGATATTTTCCAGCAGCCCCCCGCCGGTGATATGGGCGAGCGCGTGGATGTCGCCCTTTCGGATCGAAGGTAGCAGCGATTTAACATAGATGCGTGTCGGCGCCATCAGCGCGTCGATCAGCAGCACCTCCTGATCGAACAGGGCGGGGCGGTCGAGCTTCCAGCCCTTGTCCGCCGCCAAACGCCGCACCAGCGAATAGCCATTGCTGTGGACGCCTGATGATGCGAGGCCCAGCAGCACGTCGCCTGCTTTCACCTTGGCCCCGGTCAGCGCTTCGTCGCGCTCCACCGCGCCGACGCAGAAACCCGCAAGATCATAGTCGCCGTCAGCATAC
>CAYOZY010000329.1:0-2047 GCA_964408525.1 uncultured Sphingobium sp.
GATCGCCATATTCCTGATACTCTGGGCGGTGCTTGCACCTCAGGTGGATACCTCGCTTGGCAGCCTCCCCGGCCCGGTCGAAGTGGCGCAGCAGGGCGTCGCGCTCTATGACGATTTCGTCGCGACAAGCGACGCCAAGGCGCAATTTTATACCGATCAGGATGCGCGCAACGCCACGCTGCCGGAAGCGCAGCGGCAATATTTCGACTATAGCGGTGCGCCGACTTTCCTCGACCAGATATTCACCTCGCTCGAAACCGTGGCGCTCGGCTTTATGCTCGCAACGCTGGTGGCGGTGCCGCTTGGGCTCGTCTGCGGGCTTTCAAAGGGCGTCAACGCCGCGATCAACCCGCTTGTCCAAATCTTCAAGCCGGTCAGCCCGCTCGCATGGTTGCCGATCGTCACGATGGTGATTTCCGCTACGATGACCGACCCCGACCCGACGCTGCCCAAGAGCTTTGTGATCTCGGCGATCGTGGTGATGCTCTGCTCGCTGTGGCCGACGCTCATCAACACCGCCGTCGGTGCGGCATCGATCGACAAGGATCTGCTCAATGTCGGCAAGGTGCTGCGCCTCGGCTTTTTCGCCCGCCTGACCAAGCTCGTGCTGCCCAGCTCGCTGCCTTATATCTTCACCGGCATGCGCCTGTCGCTCGGCGTCGGCTGGATGGTGCTGATCGCCGCGGAAATGCTCGCTCAGAACCCCGGTCTCGGTAAGTTCGTGTGGGACGAATTCCAGAACGGCAGTTCGCAGAGCCTCGCGCGGATCATGTTCGCCGTGCTCGTGATCGGCCTGATCGGCTTCCTGCTCGACCGGATCATGGCCACGCTCCAGGCGCTCGCCAGCCGCAACCACCAGGCGTGAGGGAGGGCGATATGGACCAGACCCCCATTCTCTCGCTGCGCGGCATCAGCAAGGCCTATATCGATGGCACCGGCGCTAAAACCGAAGTGCTTGAAAACATCAACCTCGATGTCGCGGAGGGCGAATTCATCGCCATCCTCGGCTTCTCCGGGTCTGGCAAGACCACGCTGATCTCGGCGATTGCCGGTCTGATCGACCCCGATAGCGGCGAAATAAGGGTGAAGGGCGAACTCAGCTCCGGCCCCGGCGCGGATCGCGGCCTCGTGTTCCAGAGCTATTCGCTGTTCCCCTGGTTGACGGTGGAGGGCAATGTCCGCCTCGCGGTCGAGGCGGTGCACAAGGGCATGTCAAAGGATGAACAGGCCGCGCTGGTGCGCGAGAAGATCGAGCTGGTCGGCCTCGGCCATGCGATGGATCGCAAACCGTCCCAGCTTTCCGGCGGTATGCGCCAGCGCGTCGCGGTTGCCCGTGCGCTTGCGATGCGCCCGGAAATATTGCTGCTCGATGAGCCGCTTTCGGCGCTCGATGCGCTGACCCGCGCCAAGCTTCAGGATGAGATCGAGCGCATCCGGGGCGTCGAGAAGCGCACCATCCTGCTCATCACCAACGATGTGGACGAGGCGCTGCTGCTCGCCGATCGGGTCGCGGTGCTGAAGCCCGCGCCGCGCGCCAGCATCGGCCGCATCTTCGATGTGAGCATCGCCCGTCCGCGCATTCGCACCGCGCTCAACCATGATGCCGCCTATCAGCATCTGCGCAACGAGATCGTCGCCTATCTCGGCGCGCTCAACGATGGGCAGAAGCTGGGCGGTGGCGAGGACGGCCTTTCGCTGCCCAATGTATCGCCGATCAGTGTGCTGGCTGCCCCGCCCAAGGCCTATACCGACGCCGCCCGCACCAACATGCAGAACCGCTTCCTCGAATTCTTCAACCTGCAGAAGGTCTACCCGACGCCGAAAGGGCCGCTCACGGTCGTCACCGATTTCAACCTGCTGATGGACAAGGGCGATTTCATCTCGCTTATCGGCCATTCAGGGTGCGGAAAATCGACCGTGCTGTCGATGGCGGCGGGTCTCAATTCGATCTCCGGCGGAGGCATCATCCTCGATGGCCGCGAGGTCGATGTCGCCGGGCCGGACAAGGCAGTGGTGTTTCAGGCGCCGTCACTGATGCCCTGGCTTT
>CAYOZY010000330.1:0-2039 GCA_964408525.1 uncultured Sphingobium sp.
TCGGCTCGCTTCGGTGCTGCAGCGACCTTTGGCGGCAGACCACCGAGCCGGCTCGGCATAGCGGTCAGCTTACCCATGACGGTCACCACAAACGGCAAGGGCGGCGAGACCGAAGCCGCGCCGCCCTTGGCAGGTTAGGAGAGGTTGCATCACGATGAGCGATAGGCCCACCCCAAGCGTAGAAATTTATAAGCTCATTCACCCCTAGAAACGGAGAAGTTTATTTCGCACCCCTAGAACACATTTCGCTTGACATTCTATGCGACGGAAAACTGCCATTTCTGTGTTTTAGACCCGCGCGTTGATCCTCCGCACCACCTTGGCCAGTGCCCGTTCATATCGCCGCCGCAGGCCATCGGCCCCAAGTTTCAGCCCCATAGGCTCCAGCAATTCAAGCCAAGGCGGCCGCTTTGCACCGCCGGCCAGCTTGCGCACAACGAGCACCACCAGGCGCCGGTCGCGCTCGCGCACCCACGTCAGCCACATCAGCGCCTCCTGCATGTGAGCCATCTCGGCCCGCGACAGCGGTAGTTTCCTGATCGGCTTCTCATCGCGCGCATCCCAGTCCCACCATTCCTTGCGGATCAGGTGCCAGGGCCCATCGGAGGCGAAGGGCCATCGACCACCTTCCATGCGCCACAACTTATGGAGCGCATCGACCAGCCGATCCTCGACCTCGTCAAAGGACAAAAGACGATATTGATCGCTTTGTTCATCCAACATCTTGATCTCTTTCTCTTAACGGAGAGTAGGAGGGTTATAAGGAGGTAGCTTGCGCGCGCCCACTTGCCTGCACATAGGGCTCAACCCACGATAACCCGCCGAACTCTCCGTAACCCGCCGTACCCGGCAGAAATCCTAGCGCTTCGACACCGCCTAACCCTCCGTCAACACGCCGTTGTCCCGCCAAAACCCACCGTCCTAACCGCTCCTTTCGAGGCCGCACGGCACCATCCCGTGCCTGCTATCGCGCACGCGCCCGCCTTTGGCCGTTTGAACGGAGGGTTCGCCTAACTGTCCGTAACCCGCCGTCATCTACATCTTGCGCCGCAACCCGACGATCGATCAGGGCGGCATGTCATCATTCCAATTGGTGCCGTCGCCAAACCGGCCGGAGGGTCCCGGCGGCTCGTCGGGCTGCGCCCCTTCACCCCCACCGGGCGCGGCGGCGCCGAAGAAGCCTTCCGCGCGCAGCCTGATACCCTTGCGCCAGCGATTGCCCTTGCTGTCCTTCGCAACATTGAACTGCTTGTCGCGCAGCGCCCGACCGAACGCGGTCGCTGTCATGACGTGCTCGATCCCGCGCTTTTCACACCAATCCTTGTAATGGTCGTGCAGGCCCTTGGCGCTCTCGCGGGCATCAGGATCGCTGGTGTCGCACCACTCGGCCAGCCATTCGAGCAACGGGCTAGAATCGGCCCAGAAGTCCGCCAACACGTTGACCATCGCCGACGGCTGCGGGATCCGGCGCGTGGTCAGGTATTCGATCGCGCCGACGATCAACCAGTTCAGGATGCCGGGTTTCTCCGCCTCCAGCTTCGCCAGCACGATGTCTTCCGGCATCTCGCCCTGCGGCGTGTCGGAGATCGACACCTTCCACTGATAGAGCTTGAAGCGGCGGCGAAACCCCTTGTCGTCGCTCGGCGCCCGCGGGATGAGGTTGCATTCAACGAACAGCTTGTAGCGCGGCTTGTAGGTAATCTCGGTACGCTCGTTCGCGCCGCGCGCGGTGACCTTGCTGCCGGTGATCTGCTTGATCACCTTGCCGTCCCATACCGCCCTGCCATCGGGCTCGTCACAGGTAACGAAACGCACGTCGCCGGCGAGACGCACGAGGTCGGAGCGATGCTCGGCACCGCCACCTTCCTTGCCGCGCAGGAAGGTATTGACGTTGGCATGGCGGTAATAGTCGCCATGCAGCTCACCGAGCGCCATGTTCGTCATCGACTTGCCGTCGCCGCCGACACCCTGGTGCACGTAGAAGCTCTGGTCGGCGGTGAGGCCGAGCAAAGTATAACCATATAGCGGCTGCAGGCTGG
>CAYOZY010000331.1:0-2038 GCA_964408525.1 uncultured Sphingobium sp.
ACTGCCGGCGAGCATGGTCATGACACCCGCACCGGCGACGAGGCCGGCCAACAGCCGCATGGTCGTTCCCGAACTGTGGCAGTCAAGCGCCTGGAGTGGCTCAACCAGACCGTCGAGGCCGCGGCCGTGAACGATCAGGGTGCTGCGGTCCGGTTCATCTATCGTGATTCCCAGGCCGCGCATGCAGCCGATGGTCGCCAGGCAGTCGCCCCCACGCAGAAAGCCGCGGATGCGGCTGTCGCCCTCAGCAATCGATCCTAACAGCACGGCACGGTGCGAGATCGACTTGTCACCCGGCACCTGCGCCCGGCCACGCAGTGGCTCGGCGTGTTGCACGGTCACCCGACTCATGATCCGACCTCCTGCCAGCCGGCAATGACGGCCGGCAGCTCCTCCAGGCTTCGCAGACGGGCATCGGCCCGCACGTGGTCGTCCAGTTCGACGCGGTGATCAAGCCCGAGTGCCTCAAGGCCGGCGGCAAAGATTTCCGGCCGTGGTTTGACATAACCGTGAGAAGAGGAATAGACACGGATTGGTAAAAACTCCAGCAGCCCGGCTCGACCCAGGTCCGCATCGTGCAGCCGTGAGCTCCACCAGGTATTGGAGATCAGACCGAGCTTGAGGCCGTCTGCATCCAGGGTGCTCAGAACCTGACGTACGTCACCCGCGACGGGGTACACGAAACGCTGAATCGTGCCGTAATAGCACCACAGCGCGCCGGGCCAGTCGCTGGGCGTAATGACCAGAACGTATCGTCCACACAGCCACCACGACCGGCGGCTTCCAGACTGCGGTTGGTTTCACGCGCAAACTGGCCCACCGAACCCACAAATGCTTCCACGGATGGTACGGCGTAGCCGGCGCGCTGCAAATAGCCGTGCATGGCTGTCAGCCCGGCCACGTTGGCATCCAGAAAGGAAGCGTATGGTTCGACGTAGTGCAGGAGGGTGCCACCCAGGTCGAAAAGAACGGCCCGAACACTCATGGCACGTCTCCTCGAGCGGGGACGGTAGGCACTGTCACGCTGGCACCCGGAGACAGCGGCCAGTGATGGTTACCCGCGGGCAGTTGGTCGCGCCGCAGCTGTTGGGCCGTCGCAAAGGCGGCATGCAGGGCAGCCTCGTTGCCGCCGGCGACCCAGCCGGCCCAGGTATCGAGGCAGGCCCGCACGCGGTCGAGCGCATTGAGAACCGCAGCCTGGTTGGTGAGCACAATGTCGAGCATCATACCGGGATCACTACCGGCCAGGCGTGTCGTGTCGCGGAATCCGCTCGCCGCGACGCGCCAGGTTTGTGTGTCCGGTACCGCAGCTGCCGCGGTCACCAGTGCGGTCGACAGCAGGTAAGGCACGTGACTCACGGCCGCCACCAGCTCGTCGTGCTGCACTGGGTCGAGCAGCAGCGAACGTGCACCGAGCGCGTGGACCAGGGCAAGGGCGGTCGCCAGCGCGCTGTGACCGGTGCGCGGCAGGGGGCACAGCACAAATGTCTTGTCGTGGTAGAGCGTGGCATCGGCCACTTCCAGACCGGACGTTTCCTTTCCGCACATGGGGTGACCACCGACGACTGCGATGTGCTCGGGAACGGCGGCCAGCGCATGGCAGATTGCCCCTTTGGTACTACCCAGGTCGATGAGCAAGGCACCCGGTTTGAGCAAGGGTGCCACTTCGACGATGTGGCGCAGGATCACGCGCACCGGCGTTGCCAGGATCACGATGTCTGCGCTGGCGGTCTCGGCCAGGTCGGTGCTGCCGTGATCGATGGCACCCAGCGCCAGTGCCGTGCGGACGTTTTCCAAACGGCGGGCGATACCGATGATCTCGCCGCGCTGGCCGGCCGCCCGCAGTGCCAGGGCCAGCGAGCCGCCCATCAAACCGAGGCCGACGATGGCAATGCTGCGCTGCGCAAAATGGGCGGGCGCTTCGGGGGGTGGCAGGGTAGTGTTGTCCACGTGCTAGGTTCCTCCTTACAGACTTCGACCGACGGCCTGGGCCACCAGTTTGAGTTCCTGCACGAGCTGGGCGTCGGCCCACATCGCG
>CAYOZY010000332.1:0-570 GCA_964408525.1 uncultured Sphingobium sp.
ATGGCCCTCGAAGGCACGGGCGCCATGGTGCTGGACCACATCGGCCGTATCGCCTACACCGCGCAATCGCATCGCGCCGACCCGGTGGCGCTGGAGCGCTTCTGCACGCATTTCAACTTCGAGCCCATGGCCTTCGCCACCGCCGACGCGCAGGGCCGGCCCTGCTACCACACCAACGTGATGCTGTGCGTGGGCACCGACTTCGCGCTCGGGGGCTTTGACCTCATCGCCGACCCGCAGCGCCGCGCGGCCGTGCGCGCGCGGCTGCGCGAGAGCGGGCGCGAGGTCATCGAACTCGACGCGCACCAGATCGGCGAATTCGCTGGCAACGCGCTGGAGCTCACGGGGCATGGCGGCCGGCGGCTGCTGGCGCTGTCCGAGCGGGCCGCCGCCTGCCTCACGGCCGCGCAGAAGGCCGTGATCGAACGCAGCGCCACGCTGCTGCCGCTGCGCGTGCCCACCATCGAACTGGCGGGCGGCTCGGTGCGCTGCATGCTGGCGGGCATCCACCTGGCGCCGCGCCGGGAAGGTTCGGCAGTGACTGCTCCGGTCTGATAGGTCTTGAGCAAA
>CAYOZY010000332.1:580-2017 GCA_964408525.1 uncultured Sphingobium sp.
CCCATCCAGCAAGCGCAGGCAGCTCCTGAAAACAGAGCAATCAGGCGTTGTCTGACGCCAGCAGCGGGCCCTCACGCCGCGCCATCCACCATCCCACCTGCGCCAGCCAGGCCAGCGCCAGCAGCACGGCCAGGGCGATGAGCCACTGGCCCAGGCGCGCTTGGTCGTCCAGCAGGTAGGCGTTGCACAGGCGCAGCGGCGCATCGATATAGAGCTGGCCCACCACAGCGGTCATGGGCAGCATGTTGCCGAGGAAGAAGCCCTGCACCACCAGCCCCGCCGCGCGCCACGACAGGCGCAGCGCAGCGCCCGCCAGCACCAGCGCAGCACCCTTGACGGCCTCGATGGTGCCGTCGCGCAGTGCCAGGTCGAGCACGCGCGGCACCATGAGCCCGGCCAGCACACCGGCCACCCCCACCACCCCGGCTAGGCCAGGGGCGTTCCAGCGCGCCACGGCGCCCCGCGCGCGCGGCGGCCGCGCCGCCGCCAGCAGCGCGCCCGCCGCCATCAGCAGTGGAAACTGCAGCACCATGTGGCGCCACATGCTGGCTTCCAGCGCCTGGCGCAGCGTGGGCCAGGCCAGCAGCACGCACAGGGCCAGCCCCAGGGCGGCCTGGGTGCGCGGCGTGCAGCGGGGCCCGGCCGTCATGGCGCGCTCCGCGCGAGGTGGCGCGCGTAGTCCAGCGCGAGCTGCTGCTCGGCGACATCGAACACGCGCACCATGCGGCCGCGCGCGTCGAACACCAGCAGCGCGGCGTTGTGCTCGTAGTCGCCCCGGCCGTCGGGCACCACCACCACGCCCAGGCGGCGCAGCAGGGCCTGCTCCTGCGCCGCGTCGGGCACGCGCACGAAGCGCCACAGCGCCGGGTCGGCCCGCAGGCCCTGGGCGTAGGCACGCAGCGCGGCCGGGTGGTCGTGCGCGCCGTCGAAGCTGATCGACAGCAGGCGCACATTGGCGCGCTGGCCCGCCGCGCGGTCGGCCTGCAGCGCGGCCTGCAACTGCTGGAAGCTGCTGCCCAGCGACAGGCAGACGCTCTGGCAGCGCGTGTAGATGAAGTCGGCGATGGTCACGCCGCCGCCCTGCGCCAGCAGCGCAGGCAGGTCGGGCGCGGCCACTCCGGGGCCATCGACTGCCACGCGCGGCGCGTCCACGGGCTGCAGCGCCACCTCCAGGCGGCGCGCGCCCTCGTCGGTCCAGACCTGAAAGCCGTGCGTGAGCCAGCTTGCCGCTGCGTAGCCGCACAGCGCCAGCAGCAGGCTCAGGACGGCGGTGCGCATCATGGCCTTAGCGCGCCAGGGCTTGGAGCGCAGCGCCGCCCTCGAACGGCGTGCTGCGGTCGTTGGCCTGGCGCTCCTGTGCGATCAGCCCGGGCGCCACGGCGGCGGCCTGGTTGCCCCAGGCGCTGCGGATGTAGCTGGCCACGGCGGCGAGTTCGG
>CAYOZY010000333.1:0-2002 GCA_964408525.1 uncultured Sphingobium sp.
CGCGCGCCAAGCAGGGAGAGACGCCATGACCGACTTCACCATGACGACCGACGCGGCCATCCGCACCAACAACACCGAATATGGGCCGGAAACAAAGAGCGGCGAGCACAAGCTCGTCTGGCAGGTCGGCCCGGCCAGCACCACGCCGCCCGAAGCGCTCATCGATCTGAAATAAGAGCGGCCTCCCCAAGCGCCCATGGCGCGGCGGCGATCAGGCCGCCCGCGCGCGGAAACCGGTCTTGCCCTTCGCCGCGTCACGCACCTTGGCGACGCTCATCGTGACGCGGAATTTCCTGATCTGGGTGCTGAGCGCGTCTGCCTCCACCGCCAGCGAGCGGGAAGCCGCGTTGCTCTGCTCCGCCATGGCCGCGTTCTGCTGCGTCATGCGGTCCATCTCGCTAACCGCGCCATTGACCTGATCGAGCGTTTCGGCCTGACTGACGGCGGCGGCGGCAAGTTCCTCCATCGTGCCGCTCATCTCGTTGATGCGCGCGACGATATCCTGAAGCACATTGCCCGCCCGGCCTACGAGCGTAACGCCCTTCTCCACTTGCGCGCCGCTTTTCGAGATCAGATCCTTGATGCCCTGCGCGGCTTCGGACGAGCGCTGGGCGAGCGCCCTCACCTCGCTGGCGACGACGGCAAAGCCTTGCCCCGCATCGCCCGCGCGCGCTGCCTCCACGCCGGCATTGAGCGCCAGCAAATTGGTCTGGAAGGCAATGCCGTCGATCACGTCGATGATCTGGGCGATTTCATTGGAGCTGTGGTGAATCTGGTCCATCGCCTCGACCGCGCTTGCGACGACCTCGCCGCCCTCGGCGATCTCGCGCTGCATGATCGAGACGGTGTCGTTCATCGAGGCGGTCTGGCCCGCGCCATGCTGCACCATGCCGGTGATCTGGTTCATCGCCGCCGCCGTCTGTTCGAGCGAGGCGGATTGCCGCTCGGTGCGGTTGGCGAAATCGTCCGATGCGACGCGGATTTCGTCGGATCCGCTGTGAATATGTTCGGCGCTGTATGCCACCGAGGCAATCGTCTCATGAAGCTGCTGAACCGCGCTGTTGAAATTGTCGCTCAGCGTGCCGAACTGCCCCGGCAGCCGTTCCATGGTGACGGTCAGGTCGCCCTTGGCCAGCCGGTCCAGCGCATCGCCGAACTTGAGAATCATCTCGTTGCGAATCTCTGCTTCGGCCTCGAAATAGGTCGAGACCGCGATTTCCATGTCCAGCATCGCTGCCCGCACCAGCGCAATGATCGTTTTCGAAAGCTTCTCCATGCCTGGCAGGCGACCATAGGGGGAGGACTTCACCAGATGGGTAATCACATCCGAAAGGACATGGGAATAGCCGCCGATATACCAGCGCGGCTCCAGCCCGACCTGCGAATGGACCTTGCCGATATGCTGCGCGCGCACCGCATATTCGGGCGTCGCGCGCCCGGTGAACAAATGCTGCCAGTGCGCGACCTGCGCGCGGCGGGCATTGTTCATGGACTCCGGGTTTTTGAACTTGCCCTTGAGCTGGGGAGTCGCGGCGATCAGTCCGTAGAATTTATCGAGGCTCTGCTCGCCGATCCTGTTGATCGCGTTGCGCACGAAAGGATAATAATCTTCATCTCCGGCCATGCCGAAAAAATTGATCCGCTCCTTCAACTGGTCCGCAATATCGGCGCTCATAGTCGCAACTCCCGTCAAGCCTTTCCACCGTTATAGGAAGGCGGAGACGCTTCGGGCGCGGGATGGAAGAAAAATTAACCATGGCGCCGGAGCGGGAAACAAAAGAAAGGGCCGCTGCTTGCTCGCAACGGCCCCAGATACCCGCCAGCGGGCATAGGAGAGAGGGTTCAGGCGACGCGCGCGGTATCGGCTTCCACTGCCGGGTCGCGCAGCACATAGCCGCGGCCCCAGACGGTCTCGATATAATTCTCGCCACCGCAGGCCAGCGCCAGCTTCTTGCGCAGCTTGCAGATGAACACGTCGATGATCTTGAGTTCCGGTTCGTCC
>CAYOZY010000334.1:0-1987 GCA_964408525.1 uncultured Sphingobium sp.
GTTATGGAGAGAGAGTCATTCATCTGGTCCGAGCATTACAAACACCCCGCGCCATGGGATAGCCGCTTCGAACCGCTTTCGCTTCCGGACATGCTGATGGCGACAGCCCGCGATCATCCGCTTCGCCCGGCGATCGATTTCATGGGGCGACAATATAGTTATGCCGATGTTGCAGAGGGCGCCCGCAAGGTTGCGCGCGGCCTGCTCGACATTGGGATAAAGCGCGGCGACCGGGTGGGGCTTTTCCTGCCCAATGTGCCGCATTATGTCGCCGCCTATTATGGCGCGATGATGATAGGCGCCATCGTCGTCAATTTTTCACCGCTCTATACCGTCGAGGAACTCACGCATCAGGTCGAGGACAGCGGCACCTCCGTTCTCTTCACGCTCACCGCCAAGGCGCTGTTGCCCACTGCGCTCAGGGTGTTGGAAGAGAGCAGTGTTGAGCGGCTGGTCGTGGGTTCTGTGGCGGGCGCGCTGCCCGGCGGCAAATCGCTGCTCTATCGCATATTTGGCGACGATGCCGAACGCCCCTATGATAGTCGCGTCAGCCGTTTCTCCGATCTCATCGACAATGACGGTGAAGTCGTCGCCGCAGCACTGGACCCGATAAACGACATCGCGATGATCCAGTATACCGGCGGGACGACGGGGACACCCAAGGGTGCGATGCTGACCCACCAGAATATGAGCGCCAACGCGCGGCAGGTGGCTTCGATCGACCCGCATCGCGGCGAAGCGGACCGCATCCTCGGCGTGCTTCCGCTCTTTCATGTGTTCGCCAATACATGCGTACTCAACCGCACGGTTTATAATGGTGGGGAGATGGTCCTTTTGCCTCGTTTCGATGCGGCGCAGGTGCTGAAAGCGATCGAGCGCACCCGCGCCACCGCGCTGCCCGGTGTGCCGACCATGTATCAGGCGCTGCTCGATTGCCCCGCAATCCATCAGCGGGACATGTCGTCGCTTCGCGTCTGCATTTCGGGCGGTGCGCCGCTGCCGCTGGAGGTAAAGCACAAGTTCGAACAGGCGACCGGCGCGATCATTGCCGAAGGCTATGGACTGACCGAGAGCAGCGGCGTGGTGAGCGCCAGCCCCTATGAGGCGCTGAACAAGCCGGGAAGCATCGGTCAGCCGATACCGGGAACACGGGTGAAGCTGCTGGATCGTGAGGATCCGACGCGCGATGCGGAACCGGGTCAGTCCGGCGAGCTGGCATTTGCAGGGCCGCAGGTGATGCTGGGATATTGGCAACGGCCGGACGCCGACGCGCAGGTATTCGCCGGCGAATATTTGCGCACCGGCGATGTCGCGACCATCGATGGAGACGGCTATATCCGCATCGTCGACCGGATAAAGGACATGATCACGGTCGGCGGGTTCAAGGTGTTCCCTAGTCAGGTTGAGGCGGTGCTATATCGGCACCCCGGCGTGAAGGAGGCGCTGGTGATCGGAATTCCCGATGCCTATCGCGGCGAAAGCCCCAAGGCTTTTGTAACCCTTGAGGCCGGGGCGACGAATAGCGGGGAAGAGCTGATGGAATGGCTTAACCCGCAACTTGGCAAGCATGAGCGGGTGGTGGCGGTGGAAATCCGCGAGAGCCTGCCCAAGACGCTGGTCGGGAAATTGTCGCGCAAGGAGCTGGTAGCCGAAGAACGCGCGAAATACGAGGCAGATGGGAAAGCTGGTGGCTGAAGAGATTGCGATTTTTGCAGGCGGATGTTTCTGGTGCACCGAAGCGGTGTTTCTTCAGCTTGCCGGCGTGAAGGGCGTCGAGAGCGGCTATATCGGCGGCGCGGTGGTTGATCCCAGCTATGAGCAGGTGTGTGGCGGCGCGACGGGGCACGCCGAAGCGATCCGTATCGCTTTCGATCCCGATGTCATCGGCTATGGCGACCTGCTCGACATATTCTTCGCGACGCATGACCCGACGACGCTCAATCGTCAGGGCAACGACATCGGCACGCAGTATCGTTCGGCGATCTTC
>CAYOZY010000335.1:0-1987 GCA_964408525.1 uncultured Sphingobium sp.
TTTGTCATCGTGCGGTTCAGCGCATCGGTGACTGTTGCTTCGCTGACCACATTACCCGAGAGCTTGTAGCTATAGGTTTCAAAACCGCCATCGGCGAATTCCTGCCGAACTACGCGGCCATTGTCGTCATAGGTCAGTTTCTTCGTTACATTGCCGCGTTCGTCGGTGACCGAAGCCAGACGCCCACCGGTCACGTAGCTGTAGCGCATGACATTGCCCAGCGGGTCGGTGACTGTGGTCAGGCCGGGACTGCCCGCCACGTCCGGCGTGCCTTCGTAGCTGTAGCGCCAGACGCGCTGCAACGGGTCGGTCACGCTGATGATGCGGCTGCTGCCGTCATAGGCCAATGTAAGCGAGCGTCCCACGGCATCCGTCACGCGGGTTAGGTTATCGCCGGTATAGCTCAGCGTCGTGGTGTTGGCATTGCGGTCTACGATGGCGGTCAGACGGCCACTCGCATTAAAGCGATAAACCATGCCGTCGCCCATACGGTATTCATACGTGCCGTTCGTCAGTTTGCGTATGACATCGGCAAGCTGGCGGGTGGTTTCCGTGGTGGTGAAGACCAGCGCGCCGTCGCTGCCTGTGCGAGCGTAACTGAACAGCCTGCCGGTGACCTGATCGGGCATCACCAGCCTGCCCGCGCCGCCCGATTGGAATGTACCTGTCAGACGCACGTCGTAGTTATGCGTCGTGCCCCGGCCAAAGGGACACCCATCGCAATTTGCCGGTAGGTCGCTGGTGTGGATGCGCGTCAGTTCCAAACCGCCACGTGCGCCGCCGATGGCGATGTCTGTCGTCTTTTCAATTTTGAGGCCGGTGGCGAGGTCTACCGTGTTGGCGGTTTTGCTGGTGGGGCAATCATCCGGCGAAGGGTTGCCGTTCGGAGATGCATTGGGGAAATGCCACGAAAAATACGGCAAGCCCACGCCTGGTTCCGGCACAATCAGTTTGCCATCCGCACTGACGCGGCCATAGCCGTAAATGTACCAACGCACAAAATCAGGATCGAAGTTATACAGCTCCACCCGCGAGCCGGGGTCGAGTCCGGCCAGGTTGGGATAGGTCACGGGGATCGTCGTTCCCTGCGCCGGGCGCGCGCCGCCGGGCTGCGAGGTGAAAACCACATTCGTGCCGACGCTTGCGGGCAAAGGCGCGGGCGTGCGATCCATATCCACACACGTCACCGATGTTCGTGTCACCGGCGAGCCGTCACGGTTGCGCAGACCCGCGTTGGCCGGGATCGTTTGCCGGAAACCGGGCGCATCGGGCGTGGTCACGATGGTTTGCTGGTTCGGCACGACCGTGACTTCGTTCACCGTGTCAATCGGCGGCAGATAAAACGTGTAGGGCACCACATTGGCCTGGTTGGCAACAATGTCAATCGGTTCGGCAACGGCGGGATAACGTAGATTCGTGCCCGTAACCGTTGCGCCGTTCACCATCACCGGGCGGCCTTGCCCCGCCGCGATGCCAGAAAGCAGGAACGCGCCCGCCGCATCCGTCGTGGCCGACTTGCCGTCGAGCGAAACCGTTGCGCCGGGCAGCGGCATGTTTTTGGTGGAAAGCACGCGCCCGGACAGCGTGGTTTGCGTCACCGGCTGCACAGTGAGCGAAGCAGCGGCATTGCGCGTCAGACTGACACCATCCACCAGGGCGCTGGCGCTCACCGTAACGTTATAACTATTGGCCGCCAGATTGCCCGGCAGCATCAGGCTTAAGGTTGAAGTCGCGCCCGCAGTAATCTGTTCAGGACTGAATTTGGCAGTAACACCCTGCGGTAAGCCGGCGACGGAAAGCTGCGCCAGTTGTGAAAAGTTCGCCGCAGTGCTGGTCAGTGCAACGACAAAGGTCGCGGTGCCGCCTTGCAAGGCGGTCGCGGTTGAAGGCTGGAGGTTGACGGTAAAACTTTGTGAAGGGTCAACGGTAAAGGGAACGGTCGTGACGGTACGCCCCAGCGTATTGCTTAGATCAAGTACGCCCGTCA
>CAYOZY010000336.1:0-1983 GCA_964408525.1 uncultured Sphingobium sp.
ACCACTCCGAGGTCAAGCGCGAAAGCCGAGTAGTTTTGTCATTCAGAATTAATGGCTGGGCGGCCAGCCAACCGGGGGTCACAACATCCGGGCATTCCCAGCGAGCCGGCAAGAAGGCCATGACCGGGTCCCGCCGCCATGGCTCGATCCGCAATTCCTTCACCGGGGTCTGTGGCAGCGCGACCAGACCGATCTCCAAAGAGCCCTCGGCAAGCTTCTTCAAAGTTTCCTGCGACGTGAGCACCGCGACCTGCACATCGATAGCGGGATGGCGTTGGCCCAACGTCTCCAAAGCTTGCGGCATCAACTGTGCGATGGCCCCTGTGGAGGCACCCAGCCGCACACGCCCGGCCAAGCCCTGCACCTGACGCTCCACGTCCTCAAGCGCCTGCTCCGCATCCGCCAACAGGCGCCGCGCGCGCTCCACCAGTGTTTCTCCAAGCGCCGAAGGCTGAACGCGCCCACGCGTGCGCGACAACAGCTTGCCGCCAACCCGCGACTCCAGGTCGGCAATATGCAAACTGACCGTGGGTGGCGCGAGGTGCAGCACACGGGCCGCCTCGGCAAACGAACCCAGGTCGGCAATGGCCACCAACGTGCGCAGACGGTCCAGGCTGATTTCGCGCATGAGTCATTCCTTGTTCAGAAAAACTGAATTTCATCGTTTGGAAATTCAACTTTTCCTATCTTAGCCTCTCACTGAAGATTGGAACTCCTGATTTCCTATGTCCGAGAGCATTCCATGACAAGTCCTCTTATATTCATCGACGGCGACCAAGGCACCACCGGGTTGCAAATCCATCAACGTCTACGCGACCGGACCGACCTGCGGCTTATCACGCTCAGCCCCGAACATCGCAAGGATCCGCAACGTCGCGCCGAAATCATCAACGCCTGCGACATCGCGATTCTCTGCTTGCCCGACCAAGCCGCACGCGACGCTGTAGCGAGCATCGAAAACCCCGCCGTTCGGGTGATCGATGCGAGTTCGGCGCACCGCACCCATCCAGACTGGACCTATGGTTTCGCGGAGATGAACTCGCAGCAGGCCCAACGCATCGCCACGGCACGGAGGGTCAGCAATCCTGGTTGCTATCCCACCGGGGCGATAGGGCTGCTGCGCCCATTGCTGGAGGCCGGGTTGCTGCCCAGGGACTATCCGACGAACATTCATGCTGTGTCGGGCTATTCCGGAAAAGGGCGCGTTGGCGTGCAAGAGCATGAGGGAGAGGGCGCATCACAGGCGCCCGCGTTTCAGGTTTATGGTCTGGGGCTGGCACACAAACATATTCCGGAGATTCAGCAGCAAAGCGGTCTGATGGAGCGGCCGATGTTTGTGCCGGCTTATGGGGCTTTTCGGCAGGGGATCGTGCTGACCATACCGTTGCAACTTCGCTTGTTGGCGCCGGGCGTGGATGCGCTGCGGTTGCATGCGTGTCTTATGCAGCACTACGTCGATGCGGACCATGTACAGGTGATGTCGATGCAGGAGGCCAAAGGGTTGACGTGCCTTGATCCTCAGGCGCTTAACGGGACTGATAGTTTGCGATTGGTGGTCTGTGAAAATGATGAGACGGGGCAGGTTTTGTTGGCTGCGGTGTTTGACAATCTTGGGAAGGGGGCCGCTGGAGCGGCGGTGCAGAATCTGGATTTGATGGTTGCAGGAATATGACTCCGACTACCCACTGGCTCTAGAGTCTATGGCTCGAATTTTCGAGCGGTTGTTTCCTCTCTGTTTATGGCCTGGCATCGACGGCATTAAACGAGTCGAAAACAGAATCTACGCGTGTCAGCAGTTTGCAATCCAGTCAGGCTTTGAAGTTAAACGGTCGTCCACGACAGGCAGCAATCGGCCGATTCGGTTGAAAAAGCAGATCCTCTGTCTGACCTGCGGCAAAATCTCTTCATTGGCCGGAGGGGGATCACCAGCATGATGGGACAGTTATCGAGTGGGCAGGAGCGACTGTTTTACTCGTTCAACCT
>CAYOZY010000337.1:0-1980 GCA_964408525.1 uncultured Sphingobium sp.
CACCGCCGGTATGAGACGTGTAAATGGATTCGACGTAAACAGGATGAAGAGAATAAAACCAAAGGCGACCCAGCCCAGTACGCCCAGCACGCGGGCCACCATGTCATTTGGCAGGGAGCGCGAAAAGATGGCTACCGCCGCCGCCCAGGCAGACAGGATGCAGACCCAGAGTAGCAACGAACCTTCGTGGCCACCCCAGACCGCCCCGAAGCGATATTGCAACGGCAACTGGGTGTTGGAATGCTGCGCCACATAGGTGACCGAGAAGTCATTGACGACAAAGCTGATAGTCAGGCACATAAACGATGCCATCATCAGCACAAAACAGGTTAAAGCCAGTGGACGGGTCATGCGACCCCACAACGGCATCCTGCATTGTGGTCCGACCAGACCGAGGATTCCCAGCGCCAGGGACACCATCAGCGCGAATGCCAGAGCCATCTGGCCAAGTTCGGGAATCATGCGTGGGCGTCCTTGATTGCTAAAAGAGAGATGTTAAAGGGCCCGATGATGCGATGCAACCCGCCCCCACAGGGTAAACTGGCACCTGACCCGGCAGCCCCATGCGCCGGGCGGGCTATATTCCTCTATTTATGACCGGGAACCCTGATGGTCTGGGCTTTTCTGACTGATTCGCACTGGCTGTACCTGCTGATGCACCCGGTCTTTGTGGTGCTATTTACCCTGCGCGTGATCTGGATTCGCCGACCACCGGGGGTGGCGCTGGCCTGGATATTGATCGTGACGATCATGCCGGTACTTGGACTGATCCTTTATTTCCTGATTGGCGAACGTCCAATCGGTCGGGATCGTAAGCACCGGATTGCAGAAGTTTTACCGGTGTACCAGCATATGACGGCACAACTGGATGCACGCTATCCCGATACCGAACGTGGCATCGCCCCGCAGTTCCGATCGATGGCCAAGCTGGCCGAACACCATGGCGGTATTCCGCCCGTGCCGGGCAACCGCATTACCCTGCATCCTGATACCCAGAAAGTGCTACACGAACTGATGCAGGATATTGATCAGGCGCAGCGGCGTTGTGATCTGGAGTTCTACATCTGGAACCCAGGCGGCACCGCCGACAAGGTGGCCGAAACACTGATGCGCACCGCGCAGCGTGGTGTGATGTGTCGGGTATTGCTGGATGAGGTGGGCAGCGCCACTTTCTGGAAAAGTGAGTGGCCCGGGCGTTTGCGACATGCCGGTGTAAGACTCACCAAGGGCTGCGCGATTCATCCCTTAAAACTCCAGTTCGGCCGCGCCGACTTACGCCTGCATCGCAAAATTGTTGCCATTGATGGGGATATCGCCTGGACGGGCAGTATGAACATGGTGGACCCCGCCTACTTTAAACAGGATGCTGGCGTAGGCGAATGGGTCGATGCCATGGTGCGCGTTCAAGGGCCGGCAGCCGAAGCGTTGACCACGGTTTTTGAGGGCGACTGGGCGGTAGAAAGCAATCACATTCCGGGTTTTAGTAAATACCTTGACCACATGCAACTGACGCCGCCTCATACCTATCCGGATGGGATCGTGGCTCAGGCGGTGCCGTCGGGGCCCAGTTATAACGCGAATATGTCGCATGTGTTGCTCAACGCCATCCTCGAGGCGGAACGGGAGGTGGTGATGACCACACCCTATTTTGTGCCGGATGATGCGCTCTTCCAGGGCTTACAAACGGCGGCAGCACGGGGCGTTGATGTCACGCTGATTGTGCCGCGGCGCGTAGACTCGCTACTGGTGCGCTATGCCAGCCGTAGCTACATGGATGATCTACTGAGCGCTGGCGTCAAGATCCAGCAATTCTCCGGCGGGCTACTGCACACCAAGAGCATGGTTGTCGACAACACGTTCAGCCTGTTTGGTTCGGTCAATCTTGATATGCGCAGTCTGCGCCTCAACTACGAAATTACGCTCATGGTCTACGACCCTGTATTCAGTCAACAGTTACGCGCACTGCAAAATCAGTATCTG
>CAYOZY010000338.1:0-1956 GCA_964408525.1 uncultured Sphingobium sp.
TCCATATCAGCCGCCAACTGGTTGAAGCGATGGGTGGGTCCATCGGTTTCGACAGCAAGGAAGGCGTCGGCACGACCTTTCACGTCGATTTACCGGCGGTGGCGCCATCATTGGCTATAGCCGAATGCCCCGAAGTGCAGTCGCCTTCAGCCCTATCCGTCCGAACCGAAGCAGCCGCCTTTCCGCGTCCGAGGCTTTAGGCACAGAGGATAGCGTTACATCGACTTGCGGAACCTCATGAGCAGACGGTCGGTCTTGCCGCGAAGGGCCGGATCGAACACCAGCTTGCTATGGTCATCCGCCGGGTTGCGCAGCAGGTCGCTTTCCGCTTCCAGCACAAAGCCCGCCCTTTCGAAGTCAGCCTTCACCACTGCCGGATCGATGCGGTGGAGCTTGTCTACCGTTGCGCGCGTGTCGCCGGGCAGGCCGACATGGTCGATGATGCCCACAACGCCTCCGGGCTTCATCGCGGCATAGAGCGCTGCAACATAATCGCCGGGGTCAGACCGAGCGATCTTATATTTCGCTGACTCCCAATATTGGTCATGATAGTTGAGATTGCTGATCGCAAAATCAATGCTGGCCGCTGGGGCCGCGAATTTTTCGAAGGGATAGCGAGCGAGGGTGACGTTGCTTTCCCGCGCTATCAACGCATCCCATATCCGGGTGCCTTCGGCATCATTGTAGAACTGGTCCGGCTGATAGGCGATGACGCTACCGTTCGCGCCCACCGCGCGCGCCATGATTTCCGCCCAATACCCTGTGCCCGAAACCAGATCGGCGGCGTGCATGCCCGGTTTCAGGCCCAGAAAGGCGAGCACCTCGGCGGGCTTGCGGCTTTCATCCAGTGCGATGGCTTCGGCGGGACGGCCCGGAGCGTTCAGGGCAGCGGCAAGCGCTTCTCCCTTTTCGTGATGGTTGGCCAAAACCTGGGCGGACGAAAGGCCGACCGCAGCCGCCACCATCACGGCAAAGAAGGGGAAACGCATGGCAACTCTCCTGAAGCTTCATGACCGCATGGAGAGGCTATGTAGCAGAAGGCAAGAGAGGAAATAAGCCCGAAGCTTCAGGCCCAGCGTTCTATGATGCGGCTTTCCATCTCATGCGCGCTCTTGAGCACCGAAAGATTGGCATCATAGGTGAGCTTGGCGGTGAGTTGCTCAACCATCTCGTCGACCAGATCGACATCGGGCGCGGCGATCATCCCCCGCGCGTCGGCATAGGGCGAGGAAGGATCGGACACCCGACGATATCCCGGTGTCTGCGACACGATGCGCGAGACGACCCCGCCACCGGCCAGCGGCGCCTGCTCGGCGCGCACGGTCTGATAGACGCGCGGCTCGCCCTGAGCGGGCGGCGTGACGGCGGCAACAGGCGACACCGCCGGCACCGGGCCGGTCGAGTTGACATTGGCGATGTTGTTCGCGCTGGCGTTCAGCCGCGCGATGCTCGCCTGCATGCCTGAAAGTGCCGTGCCTACTGCGATCATCCTGCCGCAATCGCACGGGGCGCGTTAAGGCCATATAGCGAAAAATGGTTAGCCTGGGGGTAAGGGATTCTGTTGCGCGAGGCCGGGGTCCTCCTGCCGCCCTCAACCAATTGGCCGATTGCGCCTTGGGCATAAGCGCGTCACTATGCGCAAAAGAACGACATGGGTGAAGGATGCCGGAACTGCTGCCCTGGGCCGTTGCGCTGTTCTATGCGGTCGCATTGTTCGCCTTTGCTTCCTGGGCAGAGGGCGGCGCCAACGCACGTCTGAAACAACGCTTGAGGCCGCCTGCCTATGCGCTTGCGCTGGCCGTCTATTGCACGAGCTGGACCTATTATGGCGCGGTGGGCAGCGCGGTCGCCGACGGCTGGTCCTATCTCCCCATCTACCTCGGCCCCATCCTCATATTCCTGCTGGGGCACCGCTTTCTCAAGCGTCTGGTCGACGCGGTCAAGGCTGACGGCGCA
>CAYOZY010000339.1:0-1945 GCA_964408525.1 uncultured Sphingobium sp.
CCGAGTTTGCTGTCGACTAATGTCTCGAATCAGTGCAAGCATTGCCACGCTGATCCGACTCAAATACTTGAATGGGCTGCAGGAGGCAGACGATTTGCTCTGTAAGAGCCATGGTGGCCACGAAGTGGGTGATGATTCTGACTTTCAATAGTTACGGCGACGGACGCCATGATTTGGACGGTGGTTGAACCTGGTGTTGCAATCATCGCCTCGAGCCTGGCAACAATCCGACCACTCCTTCGAGCAATGAGGGTCAGCGGCTTCACGTCGACTGACAAGACTCCGAGCACGGGCATATCCGGCGGAGGGCGGTACGGGCAGAACAGCCGAAACACGACGACGCGGGGATCCATGCCTGGCTTCGGGCCCAACGATGTCTCACTTCATCAAGTCGGATACGGCGCGGAGCCGAGACAGGAAAGCTACCAACCCAAAGGAGTCGGCTTGACGTTTGACGAATTCCACAAGCAGGCCGTCTCGGGAAGCAAAGGTACCGACGACGCAAGACACAACGACGGCAAGAGCGAAGTTTACGTGATCGAGGGCAGCAAGAACTCGCCGACGTGGAGCACACAAGACCTCCATCCGACAAACCGCTCCTTGGAGGACTTCCACGACCTCGAAGAGCAAAGCCAGGGCCTCAGCATCTCTAGCAGGGCAAGGTGACGATAGCAGAGTCGGCAAAACGGGAGTCACAGGGGTTTGCTTGCTACGGTTCTACGGGGTCGGGGACTCTTTGACCAGGGCTCGGTCAGGCGGCGGGTATACTTGGTTGGCGTTGGGTGGTCTCACGGCTTCTTGGGTGGGCGTCTGGGTAATGTTTGAGGGCTCTTTGTTTAAAAAGTCATGATACCAGGGTGGGCACATGGACCCCTCAGGGATAGATGGCGGCACGGTGAGCAGGGGGCGCCGTCGCCAGCACATGGCAGCGGCATGGCTGAGGATGTCATGGTCGTAATTCCATGCCGGGGACGGACAGTCAGAGAATAGACACTCTTGAACAACACGGCGCATCTTGCGACAAGACGACGGGCCATTTTGCCAGGGCTCTTGCTCTCTTCCTTGCCCTTTCATCCGTAGAGCCGAACGTATGGGTTAGTGTTGCATGTGGCGTGGGAACGGGGACCTCGGGGGGCGGGTTGCTTTGAGGCGAGGCGAGGCGATGCATGGCGAGGCAAAGGACGTCGTCCCCTGTCGTCCACGCACTCACTGCCTGCCACTGATCAATTGGTGCTACGCAATATATTCACAGTGCTGTAGGTTCAGCAGGTACCTTACCTGGCTTGCACATGTGGGGGGGAAAGTTCCCGAGCGGCCGAGGGATGGGTCCTCTTCTGGAACGGGACGGGTGCATTTCATGCATGCAAGCTGCAGGGCACCCACGCGCCGTGCATGGAATCCATGCGGGTGTGTGAGTGTGAAGAAGAGCGCCCAACTGGGTGGTGGGTGGGTGGCAGCAAGGTTGTCCGCGTTCCCCCAAGCCCCCCCCCTCCCCCGTCCGGGGGTGAGTTAGGGTAGTGGTAATAGTGCGGTGCGACGGGTGGCGCGCCCGGCCGGGGGGACCCCCCACGCCCGCCCTCCCGCCCGCCCTTTTCTTCCGGCAGCCGTCTTGGGTTCGCGGAGGCCAATAGGCTCTATGGTGAAGTGAGAAGAGGGAATATCTAGGGAGAGGGAGAGAGCGGGAGATGAGATAAGCGGCGGTGCGGTTTTGCCTGCCGGTGTGATTCCACAAGATGGCGTTCTGGTTTCGTCGCGGCCCCGTCTCAACTCAGCCCTAGGGGGGAGGGAAGAATGCTGGGGCATGCGCGCCCGGGAGAGTACGAGTACAAGTAGGGACGGCCAAGGCAGGCGGGCAGGCCAAAAAGAATGTTGACGAGAGTAGGCGCAGGGTTCGGGTTGCTTCCTTCTCCGTCTTCTTGCTGCGCTGTTTGGGTTGTCCCGTTTG
>CAYOZY010000340.1:0-1942 GCA_964408525.1 uncultured Sphingobium sp.
TGGCGTGAGCTTGACTGCGCGGCCCCTGTACTTTGGAAGCACATACGGCCTCACAAAGTCCGGGGCTACATTGACGATGAGGCTCTCGTTCAGTCCCGGGCAGCTGGTGTCATTGACGGCCGACGCGGACGACATGGCCGTCGCAAATGCGGACCATGCAAGGAGTGAGGCTTTCATCTTGGAGTATGCGAGAGACCGTTCTTAGACTGCATCTTCACGGAGTCATTGTCGCTGAGGAGGAACTGCCTCTTTTATGACTTCGGCACTTCCATCCGCCCCGGCTTAGCCCGCTCTAGGCCATCAACGATGAGTTGCACAAAGACCGGACGACACTTACAAGCGTGGTGGGGCTTGGTAGAACGACGGTCGGTCATTGCGTGGGAGGGGTTCATGCAGGTAGGCCCGCCCAACTCAATTGCCGCGAAAGCTGCGGGATGCCGACTCTACAATTGCGTTGGGCTAGAGATGACTCGTGAGCCGATTACGTGAATAAGATTGACGCAGGGGATTTCCACCCAGGAATTAATTGCTGGACGAATCATGACAGCTCTGGACAGGGTGGAATCCTCGCGATCCCGCCGCTAGGCTGCGGTCGGTCTGATGGCGGCATCACCGAAGGATTGTCGCCGAGGAAGGTGGCATCAGCACCCACACAACTCGTCTCAGGCCCCGGGACTAGATATTCTTTAAAAGTTTCAGCAAAATGAGCCGATGAATCAGTTTGCTTGGCAGGTGAGAGTCGTCTCCTCCATGTCGCCACAGTGCTTGAGGAATCGCCGCAAGTCAATGGCAGAGTGCTTGACACAAAGTTCTTGTAGATGTTTGTCTAGCGCGAAAAGGCAAGAAAGTAAGCTTAAATTCTTAAGTCTATGGGGATTCCTAAGCTGATCATGGCAACGGGCGCTAACAATGCGCATGGCCTTGCGGCTTCCAGACCAACAACAAAGAGTCTCTGAACTGTTTCTTCCGATCATGGCGACTGCCAACAGACAAAATAGAATGAGGCTGCGACCACGCACAGAGACGGCACTTTGCTTAGACCCTGAGTGATTTACCGCAAACGGCCTTTGGAAAATCGGTATAGAACACGCAAGACTGGCCATCACGCTCGCACTGACTCAGGGAGTTAGCCCATCGTTTCATAGCATGATGGTGATGTGGAGTCGCATTGCTGCAGGCCGTCAAACTCACCCTCAAGTCCACGTCGACCCATCTGAAGCCCGTAAAGCAAGGTACTGACCCATGAATGTCTACAGTGCCCGGAGGGTTCTGCCTCGCCGCCGGGACCGTGTAGTTGCATGTATTTGTCGCAACGTAGCATTTCTTCACAAGGAGGGGCTTCAGTAACTGTGGGTTCCGAGGGATTTGTGTGTTGCACTCACGCCGAGATATAGATGATCGATGAAATTCTTCATCCTACCGGGTACCGAATTGGGTAGATTCATGGAGCTCATGTCGTTGCCCGCGAGAACGAGGGTCGGTACGACGCAGAAGAGGACGTTGAGAGCGACTTTCATTTTGGCCGATAATACGAACTTTGAAGACGGTTGCAGAATTTCGAGAAGATACGTGTAGTCCGGCATTAAGACCTTTTATGCCCTGCCTTCTGTCCCAGATCGATGCCTACATGTGCTGTGGTGGCCCTGACCCATACCTTGCCAAACAGTCTCAACTAATACAGTACTAGAAAGTACGAAAGAAACGTAAAACTTAGCATATACGGTGTCGAAGATCTTCTATAATTACGGCTTAGACTTTGGATGACACATTGGTACAACGCATTGACCAGAATGCTACACAAGATTGCAAGGCCGTAGAGCTGCGTCACTGACGCAACATCAATTGACATGGAGACATACTTCACCACTCAAGATAAATGACACCATGTCCTCAGGCGCAAAGATTACGAGCCGACCGACCATTACGCACGAAACATCAATCC
>CAYOZY010000341.1:0-1940 GCA_964408525.1 uncultured Sphingobium sp.
TAGCCTTCGGATGCGGCATTGGCGATATTTTCGCAGATCGCGCCCATCTGCGCGCGAAACGCCTTTAGGCCCGAAGAGCCGATGGCGAAAAGATCAGCCGCGCTCATTCGCCGTCACCTCTTGTCATGGGAGCGATCGTCATTTCCGGGCGGATCGAGACCGCAGGCGTCAGCGGCACTTTGGGTGCGAACTGGCGCATCAGCAGGTCGGCGATGCCGAATTTGCTGTGGGCGGCCATGTCGTCGGCGGTGCGGCTGTCGGCCATGTCGCGGAACTGCTCGGTTGCGCTGCTGTCGAATATACCTTCGCCCAGGCTGGACCCGCGCATGCTGCTGATCATCTGACGCAGGAAGATCGCCTCGAACGCGCGCGCCGCCTTTTCGAGCGACGGGTCGCGCGCGGGCGCGGCGGGCGCGGCGCCCGTTGCCTGCGGTGTTCCTGTCGTTGCGCCGATATCCATCACAATACCACCAGTTCTGCCTTCATCGCGCCCGCCTGTTTCAGGGCTTCGAGGATCGCGACCATGTCCGCGGGCGATGCGCCGATGGCGTTCAGCCCTTTCACTATATCGGCAAGATTGGCCCCACCTTTAAAATTTATTACCGGCCGCTTTTCCTCGTCGACCTTGATGGAGGTGGAAGGCTCCACCGCCGTCTCGCCCTTGGAGAAGGGCAGGGGTTGCACGACCTTTGGCGCTTCCTGAACGCTGACGGTCAGCTTGCCGTGCGCGATGGCGGCGGGCGAGATGCGTACCGCACCATTGATGACGACTGTTCCCGTGCGCGCGTTAACGATCACCTTAGCCGGAGCCTCGGCTGGCTTTACCTCGATATTCTCGATCAGGCCCATCATCATGATGCGCTGTTCGGCGCCGGGAATGGCGTCGATCTGTACCGTCACCGCGTCCACCGCGCGGGCGCGCTTGTCGCCGAAGGTCAGGTTGATCGCGTCCGCCACACGCAGCGCGGTGGTGAGGTCCGCGTCGGCGAGATTGAAATCGAGATTGGGCGCGGTGTCGAAGCCGGTCGCGACCGCGCGCTCGACCGTGGCGCCGCCGGGTATGCGCCCAGCCGAAGGAACATTGACCGACACCTGGCTTCCGTCAGACCCGGAAACACCGAGGCCGCCCACGGCGAGATTGCCCTGAGCCATGCTGTAAATCTGGCCATCCGCGCCGCGCAGCGGGGTGAGCACCAGCGTGCCGCCGCGCAGCGACTTTGCCTTGCCGATCGCCGAAACGGTAACATCGAGCCGCTGGCCCGGCTTGGCGAAGGCGGGAAGGTCCGCCGTCACCAGCACGGCTGCCGCGTTCTTGAGCGAGGGGTTGACGCCGGGGGGCAGCGTAAGGCCGAAGCGCGAGATCACGCCCTTCATGCCCTGGGTCGAATAGTCGAGGCTGTCGTCGCCCGTGCCTGCGAGGCCGACAACAATGCCATAGCCCGTGAGCTGGTTCGGGCGCACGCCCTGAAACGTGCCCAAGTCCTTAATGCGCTCCGCATGGGCGGGCGCGGACGCCAGCACCAGCAGCGCGGTCATCAGCGAGGCGAGAAACGTCGAAAAAATGCGGGTCATACTGGGTCTCGTCTCTCGCTTAGAACGGGCTGATCATGCTGAAGAAGCGCTGCAGCCAGCCCTGACGGCTGGCACGGGCGATTTCGCCCTTGCCGGTGTAGGTGATCTTCGCGTCGGCGACGCGGGTGGAAAGCACCTTGTTGTCCGGGCTGATATCCGCCTGACGGACAAGGCCGGCAATCTGGATGAACTCGTCGCCGCGATTGAGCGTCAGCGCTTTCTGCCCCCTCACCAGCATCGTGCCATTGGGGTAGACCTGCGCCACCGTGACGGTGATCTCGCCATTGAGGCTGTTCGACTGGCTGGCCGCCCCCGAACCCTTGAAGGCCTGCGTGCCGCTCGCGGCGACATCGCTGGGGTTGAACAGC
>CAYOZY010000342.1:0-426 GCA_964408525.1 uncultured Sphingobium sp.
TTCGGATTCCAGTTGCGCGATCAGGGCGGCGGTGCGCCGCTTGAGCAGCAACGTAAGCACCGCACTGATGACGACGTCGACCACCAAGGCGACCCAGGAGAACCGCGCCAGCCACTTCTCGGCGGCGACGCCGAGGAAGTAGACCACCGCGGTGGTGCCGCCGGCCCAGCACACCGCCCCGGCGGCGTTGGCGGCCAGGAAGTACCGGTAGCGCATCCGCAGTGTCCCGGCGAGCGGCCCGGCCAGAATCCGCAACAGTGCGATGAACCGGCCGAAGAACACCGCCCACCCGCCCCATCGGGTGAACAACTGTTTGGCCAGTGCCACGTGGCCGGTGCCGAAGTGTTTGGGGAAGCGTCGGCCCATCTTCTCGAACAGGGTCATGCCGAATCGGCGCCCGAGTGCGTAGCCGATGCTGTCCCCGAC
>CAYOZY010000342.1:436-1940 GCA_964408525.1 uncultured Sphingobium sp.
GTCGCCGACGATCGCGCCGGTGATACCGGCCGCGGCCACCGCGACCGGGTTGATGTCCAGGGCGTCTCGGGTGGCCAGGAAGGCCGCGGTGACCAGGGCGATCTCCCCGGGCATCGGGATCCCCAGGCTTTCCATGCCGATGATAACGGCGACGCTCAGGTACACCGCCAGCGGCGGGATGGTCGTGAGGAGCGTTTCGACCGGCATCTCGAGGACTCTAGTTCCTGCGGCCCCGCGCGGTGATGGCCGCGCGGGGCCGGGGGTCAGGGTGCAGGCACGGGCCTACTTCGGTGGCATCCGGATGCCGCCGTCGACGCGGACCACCTCGGCGTTCATGTAGGAGTTGGTGATCAGCTCGATGACCATCGAGGCCAGTTCCTCGGGCTTGCCGAGGCGGTGCGGGAACAACACCGACTGTCCGAGTTTGGCTTTGAACGCCTCGGCGTGCTCGCCCTCGCCGTAGATCGGGGTGTCGATCAGGCCCGGTGCCACGGTGTTGACCCGGATTCCCACAGCGGCGAGGTCACGGGCCACCGGCAGAGTCAGTCCGACGACACCGCCCTTGGACGCCGAGTACGCCGCCTGGCCGATCTGGCCGTCGAACGCCGCGACGCTCGTCATGTTCACGATCGCCCCGCGCTCGCCGGTGGCGGTCGGATCGAGCCGGCTCATGGCGGTGGCGGCCAGGCGGATGCAGTCGAACGTGCCGACCAGGTTGATCTCGATGACCTTGCGGTAGGCGTCGAGGCTGTGCGCCGAGGAGAACTCCCCGTCCTTGCCGATGGTGCGCTGCGCCCAGCCGACTCCCGCCGAATTCACCAGCGCGCGTAGGGGACCGAGATCCATCGCGGTGTTGACGGCGTCCTCGATCTGCTCGGTCTTGGTGACGTCGACGGGGACGAAGACCCCGCCGATCTCCTGGGCGAGTTGCTGCCCGCGTTCGGCCTGCATGTCGGCGATGACGACGCGGGCGCCGAGATCGGCCAACTTGCGGGCACTGGCGGCCCCGATGCCCGATGCGCCGCCGGTAACGATTGCACTAGCTCCATTGAGTTCCACGACGAGGAGTTTACGGACGGCCCACTCCCTGGTGAACGGCTGTCGGGACTATGCGTGGCCGGCCCCCTGAGACCGTCGTCAACGGGTGGTACCTCGGAGCTCCTGATGGGTACCTTCTACCCATGGCCCTGAACATCAAGGACCCTGACGTCGTTCGCCTTGCCGAAGAACTAGCCCGGCGGATGGGCCACGGCAACAAGACCCAGGCCATCCGGGATGCGTTGCGCAGCCAACTTGAGCTCACTCAAGCCCGTGCCGAAGCCCGAGCCGAGGAGATTCTCGAGGTGCTGGCCGCCGAGATCTGGCCGATGCTGCCCGATCGCACCCCGATCACCAAGGTACAGCGCGAGGACATCCTCGGCTATGACTCCGAGACGGGAGTCTGACCGGTGATCGTGGACACCTCAGCGATCATCGCCTGATCCAGTACGAACCCAGCGCGGGC
>CAYOZY010000343.1:0-1925 GCA_964408525.1 uncultured Sphingobium sp.
TCGATGCTGGCCGGACCGGAAGACCCCATGCAGCTCCCCAGAACATTGGCGCAGACGATGAAATGCCGCGCGGGATCGAGTGGCTTGCCCGTGCCGACCAGCCGCTCCCACCAGCCGGGCTTGCCGGTGACGGGATGCTGCGAGGCGACATATTGATCGCCCGTCAGCGCATGGCAGATGAGGATGGCGTTGGAGCGATCGGCGTTGAGCACGCCATAGGTTTCGTAAGCGAAATCGACCGGAGCAAGCTGCGCGCCGCTGTCCAGCCGCAGCGGCCCGGAAAGGCTCACCCGCCGGTCGAGGCCGAAACGCTCATCGTTGCTGTCCGCGCACGCATCCATAGGAGGCTGGCGCTAGGCCGCTTGCCCCGCCCTTGTCAATCGGCGTCAACCGGCGGAAAGCCCGATCAGGCGTTCGGCTGGTGTGCTTCCAGCCACTTGGCGAGTTCGGAAAAGCCCATCGGCATATCGAAATGCAGCCCGATCATATCACGCCCCGTCCAGCGGACATGGGCGCTGCGCGGCGGCAAGCCGGCCACCTTGGCAAGTACGCGCTCGTCGATCTTGCTGTGCTCAGGCGTTTCTATGCAAAGCCCATGAAGCGAAATGTTGACGAGCTTGCCGGTGATTACGCGATTGTCGATTTCCAGTTGAACCTTCGCATCGGCAATGAAGCGCGGCGCGCGCGGCAGCTTGCGCAGCACGCTCCGGTTGGGACGCGACTGCAACAGGTCGCTGACCTCGACCGGCTCGTCAAACTCGATGCCTGCGGCGTGATCGCCGACCCAGCGCACGGTGCCCGTAACCACCTTGTCCGAACGCAGCTCGATAGTGATGCGCTGATTCCGCTCGACTTCATGATAGATGTCGAGTTTGGCGCCCTCGCGCGACATGTTGCGCACGAGGCAGAGCTGGTCATGGCCATCGACGACCGCGCGCCCGACCTTCAGCACGGTAACATAGCGCTCCGAGCCCTTGCGACGATCATCGACCGCTTCGAAGCTCTCCTTTTCGGCCCTTGCCGGCTCCTCGGCCGTAATTTTTTTATGCAGCATCTTAAGTTCCTGAAATATAGGCACAACAAGGAGCTGGCCCCATGTTCACCATCATAGGAGACAAGGCTGATTTCGCCGTTTCCGAAGATGCTTAATACAGCGCTCACCAACAATTTTCGGACGGGCGCCTTCTCGCGCGCGCCTTTGGGTCTTTGCGGGCGCGGCTGATGGCGTTAATGCGGCGCGATGAACGACAAGACGACTCTCGATCATCCTGCACCCAAAAGCTGGATCGCCGCGCTCGCGCCCTATATTCCCGGAAAGGCCACCAATGACGAAGGCCGCCCGGTCATCAAACTGTCCGCCAACGAAAATCCACTGGGCACGGGCGACACGGCCCGCACCGCCTTTGCCGAAGGCAGCGCTGATCTCGCCTCCTATCCGGACCCCGGCGCGACCCTGTTGCGCGAGACGATCGGCGCGCATTACGGGCTGGATCCGGCCCGCATCATCTACGGCACGGGTTCGGACGAGATCCTTCACGTCGTGGCGGGCTGCTATGCCGGTCCCGGCGACGAGATCGTCTATGTGCGCTATGGCTTCGCGGTTTATGACATAGCTGCGAGGCGCGTTGGCGCGACCCCCGTGGTCGCACCCGACCGGGACTATGGCACCGACGTCGACGCGATCCTCGCCTGCGTTACCGAGCGCACGAAGCTGGTGTTCGTCGCCAATCCCAACAACCCGACCGGCACCATGTCGAGCGCAGCGGAAATCGCGCGGCTCCACGCCGCCCTTCCGCGCCGCGTCCTGCTGGTGCTCGATCAGGCCTATGCCGAATATCTTGACCCGGAGGACGAGGACGGCAGCATGGCGCTGGCGATGAACGCGCCCAATGTGCTCGTGACGCGCACCTTCTCCAAGATATACG
>CAYOZY010000344.1:0-1922 GCA_964408525.1 uncultured Sphingobium sp.
GCGGCGATGCAATAAATTCAAGCTTGGGAAGTGGCACCGCGGGGTATTTATACAGGTGCCATTGGTTGGGCGGCGGTCGATCTCATTCAGGCCAATGTGGCCATTCGCTCAATTGTGCTGGATCCGCCGGCGGCCGACGCGGCGCCTGTACGTACCGGTGTGCTGGGTGTTGGTAGCGGCATCGTCTGGGATTCGGATCCCGTCGAAGAATATGCCGAGTGTCTGCTTAAGAGCGATTTTCTGGTGAAGCCGGATCCCGGATTTACGCTCTTTGAAACATTGCGTTTGGAATTGCCGCCACAAGCGTTGAGCGATACGTTACCGTTGGTCGAAGTCTATCCGCGCGTTCGCTGGCACATCGCGAGACTGGCACAATCAGCCTATGCGCTCGGCTTTGCCTGGGATAAGGATGCGTTCGAAGCGTCGCTATGGCAAGTGAAAGCCGAAATCCGCCAGAAACAGGGTGCCTGCGACGCGGCACGCTGCTACCGGGTTCGGGTCGATCTTTCGCACGATGGGGCGTTGCGAACGCGCTGGGCAGCATTGCCACCCCTGGCAGACCGTGTGGCGCTCATTTGGTCGGATACCCGACTGCGGCGCGACGATCCACTGCTGCGTTACAAGACATCGGCACGCAGTGTCTACGATGCAGCGATTGACCTGGCGATAGGGCAACAGGCCTTCGACGCCATCTTTTGTAACGAACTGGGTGAGGTGTGCGAAGGCGCGCGCAGCAATCTTTTTGTGCGCGAAGGGTCGCGGCTTTTGACGCCGCCAGTCCGCTGTGGTCTGTTGCCAGGGGTGTTACGTGCTGCGCTGATCGACAGCGGCGAGGCCAGAGAAGTCATTCTCAGCGTTGCGGACATCAAGGCAGCCTCGCGTGAAGGTCGACTGCGCGTCGGCAACGCCCTGCGCGGGCTGATGCCGGCCTACCTCACATAAAAAAGTCTAGCGCTGCTGCAGTTTTTCGAGCTGGGGTTTGAGCATGGCCAGCGTATTGCCAAAATCGGTCATACGCTGACGTTCTTGTTCAACCACCGCCGCTGGGGCACGATCGACAAAAGACGCGTTACTGAGTTTGCCTTCTGCCTTTTTGATCTCGCCGTCCAGACGAGCGATTTCTTTTTCCAGGCGCGCGATTTCAGCCGGAACGTCGATGGCCACTTCCAGCATCAATTGCACATTGCCCAGGATGGCGACGGGCGCCAGCGCATCGGTCGGCAGGGTCTCGACAAAGCGTACGTCTGCCAGTTTGGCCAGCGACTTCAGCACCGGTACGGCTTCTGCCAGGTTGTCCTGGTCGGCCTTTTTGGTGGCGACGATGAGTGGCACTTTCGTGGCGGGTGACAGATTCATTTCGCCGCGTAGGTTACGACAGGCCGAGACCAAACCCTTGAGCCGCTCAACCTGCGCTTCGGCAACGGTATCGATGCGCTGGGGGTCGCACACCGGATAACCGGCCAGCAGAATGGTTTCGTGTGTTTTGCGTCCTGCCATCGGTGCGATGGTTTGCCACAGCTCTTCCGTAATGAACGGAATGAAGGGATGGGCTAGACGAAGCATCGTTTCGAGCACGCGTAGCAGCGTACGACGTGTGGTGCGTTGCTCTTCTGGCGTGCCGTTCTGGATCTGTACCTTGGCGATTTCCAGGTACCAATCGCAGTATTCGTCCCAGACCAATTGGTAGAGCGCCTGTGCGGCGAGATCGAAGCGGTAGTCGTTCAGTTGCTGGCCGATCTCGGACTCTGCCCGTTGTAGTAGGCTGATGATCCAGCGGTCGGCGGCCGAGTAGCGCAGTTCGGCATCGCTGGCCTTGATACCGCAATCCTGGTCTTCGGTGTTCATCAGCACGAAACGCGTGGCGTTCCATAGCTTGTTGCAGAAGTTGCGATAGCCTTCGCAGCGCGATAGATCAAATTTTA
>CAYOZY010000345.1:0-1914 GCA_964408525.1 uncultured Sphingobium sp.
TCCCAGCCTGTCTCGCCGGTAACACCGTGGGTCCATTGATCGGCGTTTCCTGTGTTGTCATCGATGACGACCCAGTGGGTCAGGTCGGCCAGCTTCCGGTAAGCATCCCCCGAGGCCAGGGGTGAGCCTTCATCCAGTGGGGACTCTTCGGCAGAAAATCCCGACTCTCCTGATTCCACCGGCGCGGGGGGCTTGCTCCAGTACTCGCGCTCGGCAAACTCGCTTCCGAGAACATCTTCCAGATCCATCGGAGACTCGAAGTACAGCCTGCGCCGACCACACGCATCGACCAACGTGTCGTGCCGGGCATGCGGCAACACCTTGATCCATTCCCATTGGCTCGGCTGGTGCGAGACCACCACAATCTTCAAAGTGTCAGGGCCGTGATAGGTGGCCAAAGACAGGCACATCGCCCGTACCATCGACCTCACAACATCGATATCGCCAACGAATGCCAAGCCGGGCTGCTGGCGCAGGTTCACCAGCTTGCCCATGTTGTCGATCTTGGTTTGCACGATCATGAACCGGCGCAACGCGTTTCCTTGGACAACCTCGGGATGCTTAGGCATCTGCACTTCATGCCAGTTGAAGATCCCTTGATCAGCCGACAGCACACCGGTACCTAGCCGCACATCAGCGAAATCCGGATCGGTGGTGCGCCGCTCCCAAAAGCGATCTCCGCCAACCAGTTGCGGCAGGAACCGCGGCGGCGCATTGTTTTTACGGTCGGCCTCGAATCGCTTGCGTGAGTTCTCCTGATTCGAGTCAGCAAGCTCATCGAGTTCTTCGCAGTACGTGCGGCGGCCGGCCTCTTTTTGGCCCCACGTCTTTTTCTGCTGCCGACCAAACCGGCCGGACATCATCATGTAGCCCACCATGCCGAACATGGCCACACCGGGGAAAATCATCGTCAGGTTGTTGCCGCGCATGTTCCAAAACACAATCACGATCGCCACGATCATCACGATGACAATCACCGGCAGCGCCATCAACAGAAGGTTGCGCGGTTCGGCTACTTGCGCAGCGTCGGGTGGCTTCGGTTGTAGCGCAAACGGTTTGCCCTCATTTTTGACACGCACACGCGGTTTACGGATGAACCGCCGCGCCATTGTCGGTGTTGCACTCATGACTGCCACCTACCCCCTTATCCTCAAGAGCCCGACTTGACGTTCAACGGTTTACTCAGCCCTGGACCAGATACCGTGTCTCGCACGATCGCTGCCCGTTCCTTAGTGAGCGGTGGACCCATCCCGAACATTTCCAGGATCGGATCTGGCGCTTGAGAGGAAGCCCGGAACGCCTGGCACTTGGGGTCGCAGTCCTTATCGCCCGCGTTCTGCCCAAAGCCGAAGGCCATCAACGAATCTGAATCCGTTCCCAGCCCGTAGCGCATTCCTTGCGGCCCAATCCACCACAGACCCTCCTTGGTGTCTGAGGTGACCACACCGCTGGTAGCAGAGACAAAGTTCGCCGCACCGGGCAGAACAACCGCTTCGTTGGCCTCCACCGAATTGGCGGCACGATCATCGCGAACCAGCTCCGAAGGCCGTACACCGGACGGGATGGGAAGGCCGCGGCCGGAAACAACTGCCACCTTGGCTTGGCGGTCACCGCGCCCCTTCTGCCACGACACACACGTCACTGGATTGGCCGCCGTATCCACCCACTGCATACGGGCAGTCGGATAGAAGCCGACATTGAGCACATCGACTTGCGGAATGTTGATGATCTTGTCCGGGGTCAGGACTCGAACCGACGAATCCCCATACGAATTGGCGGTACGCAACAGGTTCGCAGTGAACTCGGTGACCGGCTGCAAGCCAGCCTCCAACACCACATAGAAGCGGCCCTTGGCACTACCGGCTTCACGCACCTCCACCACCGCGCCGACCGGCAGACCACCCAACGTCGGAT
>CAYOZY010000346.1:0-1892 GCA_964408525.1 uncultured Sphingobium sp.
GAAATATATGGGGCAGATCGTCAAGACGGTCATGACGCGCTGCATCCAGTGCACGCGCTGCGTCCGCTTTGCCGAGGAAGTTGCGGGCGTGCCGGAAATCGGCGCGATCTATCGCGGCGAGAATATGCAGATCACCACTTATCTGGAGCATGCGGCCAAGAGCGAGCTTAGCGGCAATGTGGTCGATCTCTGCCCGGTCGGCGCGCTCACCTCGCGGCCCTATGCGTTCGAGGCGCGTCCGTGGGAGCTGAAGAAGACCTTCGCTATCGACGTGATGGACGCGCTCGGCACGAATATCCGTCTGGACAGCCGGGGCAGGCAGGTGCTGCGCGTGCTGCCGCGCGTCAATGACGATGTGAACGAGGAGTGGGCGACCGACAAGACCCGCCATCATGTCGATGCGCTGGTACGCCGCCGCCTCGACAAGCCCTATGTCCGCAAGGGCGGCAAGCTGAAAGAGGCCAGCTGGGACGAGGCCTTCGCCGCCGTCGCAAAGGCCGCGAAAGATGCGGGCAAGTCGGTCGCTTGCCTATCGGGCGATATGGTCGATTGCGAGACGATGTATGCCGCGCGCGAGCTGGTGAAGGCGCTGGGCGGCACGATGTTCGAAGGCCGTCAGACCGGGCTTGCCTATGATGTGTCGAGCCTCTCGGCGGTCAATTTCAATTCGACGATCGCGGGCGTCGAGACAGCGGACGTGATCCTGCTGGTTGGCACCAATCTGCGCTGGGAAGCACCGCTCATCAATACGCGGGTGCGGAAAGCTATAAAGAAGGGCGCGAAGGTTTTCGCCATCGGGCCTGAGGTCGATCTCACCTACAAGGTCGAGTGGCTGGGCAATGATGCGTCGCTGCTCGCCAAGCTGCCAAAGGCGGTGGTCGAGGTGTTCAAGGGCGCGCAGCGGCCGATGATGATCTGCGGCGGCGGCATTCTCGCCAAGGACGGCGCGCATGGTGATGCGCTGGCGCTGGTCGAGAGGCTGGGCCTCGTACGTGAAGGCTGGAACGGCTTCAACGTCCTCCATTTCGCTGCGGCTCGCATGGGCGGGCTGATGCTCGGTTTCGCAACGGACGGCGGCATCAAGGCGATTGCGGCGAAGAAACCGAAGCTGCTGTTTTCGCTCGCCGCCGATGAGGTGGATTATTCGGCTTTCGGCGACAGCTTCAACGTCTTCATCGGCCATCATGGCGATGCGGGCGCGCATGCGGCGGACGTGATCCTGCCCGGCGCGACCTATGCCGAAAAGGCGGGCACCTATGTCAACCTCGAAGGTCGGGTGCAGCGTGGCGAGAAGGCGGTGTTCGCCCCCGGCGACGCGCGTGAGGACTGGAGCATTTTCCGGGCGTTGTCGCAGGTTCTGGGCAAGACATTGCCATTTGACAGCTTCGAGCAACTGCGTGGAAAAATGTTCGCGGACGTGCCTGCGCTCGCGACCGAGGGTCTTGTGAATTACGGCTGGTCAGCGCCCAAGCTGCCGACCGGCGCTTCGGGCGAATTCGGCTCACCGATCAAGGATTATTACCTCACCAATGCGATTTGCCGCGCCAGCCCGACGATGCAACGCTGCTCGGCCGAACTGCTGCATGGTGAAAGCTTTGCGGAGGCCGCGGAATGACCGAGTTCTTCTCTGCCTACATGCCTTACGAGGCCGCGTGGCTGCTGTCGACCGTCATCGGCATATTGCTGATCGCGCTCCCCCTTATGCTCGCGGTCGCGATGATCATCTATGCCGATCGCAAGATCTGGGCGGCAATGGCACTGCGGCGCGGGCCGAATGTGGTTGGGCCGTTCGGTCTGTTGCAGAGCTTCGCGGATGGCCTCAAGGTCTTTTTGCAAGAGACGATCATTCCGAGCGCGGCCAACAAGGGCCTGTTCCTGATCGCGCCGATCAT
>CAYOZY010000347.1:0-1887 GCA_964408525.1 uncultured Sphingobium sp.
CGGGCATCAGAAGCAGATCAACCATGTGACGTTTTCACCCGACAACACCCTCATCGCGAGTGCCGGTTGGGACAACCACACCAAGCTTTGGAGCGCAAGGTATGCTTTGTTGATGGCCCCGTCTGTGACTGTTTCGCTCGGCAAATGGATTGGCTAACGTGCTGTGTTGCAGGGACGGCAAGTTCATTAATACGCTGCGCGGCCATGTGGCGACGGTGTACCAGTGCTCCTTCTCGGCCGACTCGCGGCTGCTGGTGACGGCGTCCAAGGACACGACGCTCAAGGTGTGGTCGATGGCGTCGCACAAGCTGGCCATGGATCTGCCGGGGCATGCCGACGAGGTCTACGCCGTGGACTGGGCCCCGGACGGCAAGAGGGTAGCCAGCGGGGGCAAGGACAAGGCCGTGCGGTTGTGGCAGAATTAGAATACGCGAAGCGATGCATGCATAGACAACAAACGTCGGGCTCGTCCCGCACAGATGACAAACGCAGGCTACCTCGGGATACATGTGCACGCGCCAACGCGATGGACAAAGGGGTGACATGCAGGGACATGCTGCGCGGACTCGGTCGCGTCGTGGCAGCCCGAACCCGATCGTTCGGGTCACGGTCTGTGGAAGGCGAACTTTTGGACCGGGGAGTTGCCCAGCCAGGCAAGTCTGGAGGAGGGGGTGCCCTGCCCTCCCCTCCTGCAGTCACGAAGCTTGTGCCAGGCATAGAGACAGCCTGTTGGACGCGCGGAGCCATGTTGGCCGAGTGGCGCCCAGTCCCGGCCGCCGGGCACAGAGAGGCAGGTGATTTCGTGCCTGGCTGCCTGGTGCCGCCCGAGGCACCTCACGGAGTTGCCTTCCCGGGGAGACGTGCGGGGGGGGTTCATTGCTGGGCTTGAACGTCGCGGGAGGATAATATGCTACCCAGCCCTCAGGTGCCGCCGCCCACAATGCCACTGTGGATCTGAGCGCCCGGGTTCACTCTGCTGTGTAGGTGGTTCCTCAGCTGTCTGCCGATCTCTAGACAGGCGAGGTGACGGAGCAGCCGTCCACTGCGTTCCCAGGGGACCCGGCCCCGATGTTCTCCGTGTAAGCCGTTCATCAAGTCGACTGCCACTCGCTCCCCTGATGGTGGGGCCCCCATACAGGGCAATCGGCGTATTGTCCGGAGTTGGTCACATATGACACGTTCCCTCCGTACGGCCGATGCTTCAGAAGAAGTGGAATGATTCGCAGATCGGGGTTCTGTGCGGTCGACGTCCTGTAGAGCCGCAGCAACCTTGGCATGGCAAGCCATAGGTCTAGGGTAGCGGTGCATCGCCGGCAGAATTCGTAACAACCTCGGGGTAGAGTCACGTTGTCGACAAGGTTATGCGGGCTCAGCTTGACGACGTGGCCAAACCTAGAAATCCAGACGCATTCCGGCTGTGAGAGGTTTGTTCTCTGGGGGGATGTCATTGTTTTGGTGCAACTGGTCGTGTTCCCCGCAAGTTGCTGCGCCTGCGAACTGCCTCATCCAGCTGACGGAGCCTGCCGATTCGGTGGCGGGATACTCAGGCTCAGGGCCAGGTCAATCGAGCACGATGGACAACAAAAAGCACAGCGGGAGGGAACGATGGCAGCCGTCTCGCTGATGGCTGCCTGCCCCTTGGAACGGCGCGCCGTAAAGTTGCGACGGTTCGATCGAAGACAAAGATGGCGTTGGCCGCCAGAGGCTCTCACTAAGACAGACAGACAGCCACACGCCGCCGCCGAGACGCGGTCCCCTTTGACAGGTGTGGAGGAGGGCGTCAGGCTGACAAGCAACACGGGTTAGCGCGCGGGGAGTGGCGGGCAGCCGGAAACTTTGATAGGGATATCGCGCGACAATGAGAGGCCGAGTCGAATGATGCTGGCG
>CAYOZY010000348.1:0-1886 GCA_964408525.1 uncultured Sphingobium sp.
GACTGTCGATGGCGCCAAGACCTGATCGAACGGCTCGGTGATGCCGTGGGAGAGATGGATCAGCAGCCCGAAGATCACCGCGACGCCGGCAAGCACGATCATGTCGGCGCCCAAATGGCCACGGGAGCGCAGCGGTGCGTCCTGGCCGGCGAAGGGGCGCGGCAGAGCCATCACAGGTCTCCTGAAGGTCGCGAAGCGGAGCCGCGCAGGCATCCCTCAATGCGTCAGCGCGGCGGGAGGTGAGGGAAACGACGGGCGGCAACTCGCAGGGTCGGAACTCACGCCGTTCACCTCCTCGGTCGACGGGCTGATGAGTGTCAGTACTCAGCGTAATCGACGTTCAATGGCTTGCGCATATCGCAGATCGTTGGATGATAGAGGGATGGAACCGCACGAAGAGCCCCGACCAGTCACCGACGCGCAACTGGCGGCGGCCGCAGCGAGCTTCGACATGCTGTCGGCCCCGAGCCGGCTCCACCTGGTCTGGCTGCTGGCGACCGGAGAGTACGACGTGTCCACCTTGGCCGAGCTGTCAGGGTCGAACGTGCCGGCGGCCAGCCAGCATCTGGCGAAGCTGCGTGCCGCTGGCATCGTGACGGCCCGGCGAGACGGCCGCCGCCAGCTCTACCGGGTGGAGGATCCGCACATCCTGACCGTCATCGAGCAGATGTTCTCCCACATCGCGCCGGACGGGACCCTCGCCGGCTCGGCCGACCAGCGCCGACCCCCGCGGCTGCCGCGGTTCGAACCGGCGGGGGCTCTCAGTCGACGGGGCTGATGTCCTGCGCGCTCCACCGCACTCCGAGCACTTCGGGGGTGTGGATCACGTCCGCGATCGCCAGCTCGATCTGATGGTCGTCGCGCTCGGCGCTGCTGACCGTCGCCGTGATGACCACGATGTCCTCAGGCAGGTCGGTCGCGGCGATGGACTGCACGGTCAGGTCGGGGCGGTGCACGGCGTCGAACACGATGGCGCGCACCTCGACCTCGTCCTCACGGGCGCAGCGCACCTCGAAGGTGTATTCGACCTCGGTGTTCTTCTCTCGGCCGGTCGAGCCCAGGCGTCGGTCGAGCGTGCGTCCGACCGGGCGCAGCAGCACGTTCGCGGCGATCACGACGCCGGCGCCGGCCGCGGCGACCCAGACCAGCCCGCCTCCGGCGAGCGCACCGACCGCGGCGGAGGCCCACAAGGTGGCGGCGGTGTTGAGTCCGGAGATGGATGCGCCCTGCTTCATGATGACGCCGGCGCCGAGGAAGCCGATGCCGGAGACGATCTGCGCGGCCACCCGGGTCGGATCTGCGCCGGGACCGTCGAAGCTGTAGGCGCCCATGATGACGAACAGGGTGGAGCCCAGAGCGACCAGAGCGTTCGTGCGGACCCCGGCAGTGCGGGCGCGCCACTGGCGCTCGAAGCCGATGAAGGTGCCGAATCCGACGCCGGCTGCGATGCGGATGGTGATGTCGATCCAGTCGAGCATGGAGGCTCCTGTCGCAGGGCGGGGTGCGGCCGATGATGTCGGCCGCACCCCACGGGTCGTGGCGGGTCAGATCCAGGTGCCGAATCGGCGGATGAACGCCTTCTTGACGGTCTGCACGACCAGGCAATAAGTCAGCAGGGTGCCGACGAGCCAGGGGAAGTACGTCCATGGCAGCGGCACCAGCCCGAGTGTGGCGCCCCATCCGGTGAATGGCAGGACGAGTCCGAAGGCGCACACCGCTCCCGTCGCCAGCAGCACCGGCAGGCTCGCTCGGGACTGGACGAACGGAATGCGGCGGGTGCGCAGCAGGTGGACGATCAGAGTCTGGGAGATGATCGACTCGATGAACCAGCCGGACTGGAACAGGGCGGCGTGCTCGACGCTGTTGGCGGCGAACACGAACCACAT
>CAYOZY010000349.1:0-1876 GCA_964408525.1 uncultured Sphingobium sp.
CGCATTGAAAATAGATGATTTAATTGCAGAGACTTAGCTGTGCAGAATAGCAGCGCGCCATAGGCTAACTTTTCGGCTAACATTTGAAAATATTTTTGGCAGGGCCGCTTAGCGCAGCATGACGGTGATGCCGATTGCGATAACTGAGATAACCAACGCACCTATGGCAATCCAATTGGCTTGTCTCGCCAGATCCAGTGCAGTTTGACGGTCGCCAACTTCAGACGCTTGGCGCGCGTCTTCTCTTTCACGATCGAGTTCATTCAACCAGCTACCGGCAACGCCCGCCTTGAAGGGGCTATACAACCCACGAGCGAGCTGATCGCTAACAGCAGACTCACCTCGTTCGGCGATCTCACCACGATATTTCTCTACATCGTTCATTTCATGCCCGCACTAAGCACCCGCCGCACCGCCTCGGGCCGTGATGGCTTATCCGGCTGCTCCGCTATCCATTTGTCGAGCGCCGCGAGCTGATCGGGCGGAAACTTCACCATCACGCCAATAGACCCTGTTGCCGGGCGACCCTTCTTTTTTTGGATATCCGATATTGCGTTTGCCATATTTATCGGATATCTGAAAAAGCGAACCGAGGCAAGGCGGCAACCTTACCTCGGCTCTAACTCAACCCTGAATGAGAGGGATAAAGCTATGAACGACCTAGCAATGTCTAGGCGCGCCGTCACGCGCGCACTTGCAACCATTCCAGCCATTGCCATTCCATCAGCCTTGGTCGCGCAATCATGCGCGGACCCAAAAGGAGATGTAGCAATGAACATGATGTCCAACATTCCAGCAATCCAAAGCATATCGAAGCGTGGGAAGCGATTTGGGATTTTGGGCAACTGCAACGTAAGGGCGGCGAGCCAGTATCGAATTCAAAATGCCCGCGCTCTCGCCGGGCTGAAAATGGGCCGGATGCCAAGTCATATCCTATTGGCAATCAAGGATGCCCGCCTGGGTGGCTGACTGAGATATTAAATCCAGCAGCTCGCCAAACTGGGCGAGCTGGTCTTCACTCAACACGCCGAATATACGCGCTTCGAGTGCGAGGGCCTGTGGCACCACATGGCGATAAAGCTCCAGCCCCTCTTCACTCAGGAACAAGAGCTGGGAACGGCCGTCGTCGGGGTTGGGCTGGCGCTCAATCAGTCCGCGATTGACCAGTGCTATGGCGCCCCGGCTGACCGTCACCTTGTCCATCCGCGTTTTTGCGCAAAGCTGTTGCTGTGTGATGGCGCCGCCTTCCGCGATCACCGCGATCAGCCGCCATTCCGGCACAGTCAGTGCGAACAGGCGCGCATAGGCACGGGAAATAGCGTCGCTAACAAGGTTGGAGGCTATCGACAGCCGGTAGGGCAGGAACTGGCCAAGTTTTAGCACTTTGTCTGTCATTCCGATTTAGTATCAGTTGACACTATCTTGGGAAAGTGAGAATATAGTTTCATCTGATACTTTTATCCGTTTGGTCCCCGGAACGGGCGAGGAGAGAATGATGCCCAGTCTTTTTGAAAACCCTGTCGGCCTTGATGGCTTTGAGTTCATCGAATTCTGCGCACCGCAGCGTGGGGTGCTGGAGCCGGTGTTCACGGCCATGGGCTTTGCCCTTGTTGCCCGCCACCGCTCCAAGGATGTCGATCTGTGGCGACAGGGCGGCATCAACCTGATCGCCAATTACGAGCCAGGCTCGCCAGCCGCCTATTTCGCGGCCGAGCATGGCCCTTCTGCCTGCGGCATGGCCTTTCGCGTAAAGGACGCACACAAGGCTTATCCCGAATTGCTGGCACGCGGCGCGGAGGCAGTCGAAACCAAGACCGGACCGATGGAGCTTCGCCTGCCCGCCATCCGCGGCATCGGCGGGGCGATCATCTACCTC
>CAYOZY010000350.1:0-1864 GCA_964408525.1 uncultured Sphingobium sp.
ACTACCTTGCCTTATCTACCTGCGACTATTGCGCGGCATTCGCGGGCCCCCCGTTCTGTTTTGGTAACTCGGCCCCCGGCTAATACAGTGCCGTGCTGTGCTGTAATTGCTCCTCTGCCACCTTCAACGCGCGTTGGGGGAAACCCGTTCTCCAGTTTCGCTCCTCGCGTTGCCGCTTTTCCGATCGATTGCCAGAGTGCAATTGTCCGCTGCGCTGCGACCGTCCACACACACTCTCTCTCTCGCACGCACTCGCGCAGACACGCACACGCACACACACACACACACCCATCATCACGCCAGCGCACGCAACTCTCCTCCATTACGAGAGTCTGCCTGGATAATTTCCCCTTCGCCACCTCGCCGCTTCTTGGCCTTGTCAGCATTTGTCTCGTCTGTCCACTGCGTTCCAATCAGGCCTGACGTCGCCTAATATCTTGCATCTCCACATCACCCCATCTTACTCTTTCCTCTTCGAGTTCGTCAAAGGGCACGGCTCATCGGCTACTGCGCCATAGCTCGCAGCTCCGATTACACAGCCGGCCGGCTCTTTCCACTCGTCAACAACTACCCGGTCTGTTTGCGTTTTAACGTCGTCCTTTTGTCGTCTGCATTCCCGCTCAATCGGCAACGCCGCCGCCATGGAGGAACCCGCTGCCGAGAAGCGCAGCGTGTCTGCGACGGCCGACGACAACGCGAAGCCGTCTACTAATCACCGCACCGCGTCGCCCGCGCCATCGGCAGGAGCTGCCGCGGAGCCGGACGCCGCGACGCAGGCGGCAGCCCTGGCTGAGCGAGAGGTCGCCGCGGCCAAGGCGGCAGCTGAGCAACAACAAAAGCGTCGGGAAGCATCGCCGCAGCAGGACCGCCCACAGGCCCCTACGCCGCCGGCCGAGCCGCGGCTTCATCAAGAGTCCCAAGAGGGGCGAGAGGCCCGTTCATATGAGCGGAGCACCAGCAAGCCTCTTGTTCAGTCACCAGAACGGGAGCAGAACGAGGGCGAGGAGGAGCCATCGCCGCGACAGCAGCGGCCAAATGGCACCGCGACAGACTCTGTGTAAGTTTCAGCTTCCCTTTCACTGCCGCGCTGCGCTTCATTCTCGTCGTGGTTCTTTCGTCTCGTCGACCACCCAAGCATTGGAAGCCTCTGGATCGGCTGTGGGATGCAGGCCGACACTGAAGTCAGTTCACAAGCGCCAGTTCCTACCGAAGCAAGTGCTGGGTAGTTTCGCAGGCTGAAAATTGCGCAACTCACTCTCGTGCCGATTCGAGGCTGCAAATCCATCTGGCAGGAAGCTCAACCTGAAGCGGGATGGACGCTCCTGCCTTGCCTGGAACTGCACTACACTGCTCCTTCCCTCTCGCAGCCGCCACTCGTCGCAAAAAGCAAGCGCACCACCTCAGGCGCCATCGAGCGGCACCTCGACCTGCAATCCCCAGGTAGGCTCACTGTTGCGGCATCAGGCTTCGCCTTGCACCTGAGCATTGCCGCGGCCTCGCACTGGATGCTCGGGTACCTGTAGTGCGGTAACTCGGGTGCCCAAGCCAAGCCAAGGCAGCTCGCTCGCTGGCTCGCTGGAGTGCAAGTGCGTGCACGGCCCAGGGAGCGCGGGTTCAGCCGAGGCGGTAATAGCTCGATTCGTCTGTTCAGTCCCTGATTCATTGCTCGCTGCTCTTCTCACCTCACCTCACCTTGCCTTCTCTCTCCTTCTCTTCCCTTCACCACGTCACCTGGGCCAACTCGTTGGCAACTCGCATGCTTGCGAAGCACTTTCGTTCACGCCAAGGTGCACAATTGAGCAATCTGCCCGTCTTCTGCCGCTCCCTTGGGTGCGCCTCTTCTGCCCGGATCCGTCTTGTCAGA
>CAYOZY010000351.1:0-1386 GCA_964408525.1 uncultured Sphingobium sp.
GCAGATATAGCGTACAGATCATGTACATGACGTCTCGGTCAATAGTCTCTACATGCCGGCCCTCTAGAGCTATGGATATATATAGCCTTCGCAGCCGTATCCCTCGCACCTATGCCCAGATCCCCATGGGCCTCAAGTAAAAGTGCTAAGCTCTGAAGTCGCCAAAAGCAAGGACAACAACGCCAGTCAAACGGCAGATACCCTCCTCGTGAGCCCACCGAATATAAACCCCATAAACGCCAAAGCTCGTGGCCACATGGGCGACATCTGCGCAATCAAGTGAAACGAGAACATCTCCACCGGTCCCAAAGTGAGCCCAGCCACCCAAACCACCCAATAGTAGTACAATTGTTCGGCGGAGGCATCAGCGTCTCCTGCCGGACGTCCTCCGCTTCCGTGTCTTGTTGGCATTCGCCTTGCTCTTTGTCGCGACAGTAGACGACGCGGTCTCGGCATCCAGCATCGCGGCAGTGACAGAGTCATCGACATCACGTCCGAGCCCCTTAAGCTCTTCGTCGTCGAGATCCGTTAAATCCTCGCTTAGCATGCGCACCGCGTCCCGACCAGCAGCCCAGTGCTCGCCAAGGATGGACGTGCCTTCGGGCTTCATGGATTTGAGGTACCATAGAATGCCGCCCTCGACCAGCGGGTCAGCCGGCTCCTTGCCGAAGCTGCCATTCGACTGTGGCGGTGTGGGTGGCCCAGCCTGGTCTGTTTGAGCCGCCGGGACAAACCCGTTGCTGTCAGGAGGTGTCTCCGACGATTCAATACTGTTCATGATGATGCTGCGCTTGCTCTTCCGGGGAGACGATTGTGCTTTATCCGCGTCCTTGCCAAAGCCGGACGTGTTGACCTCGATGTTGTCGCCGTTCTCCTCGACGTCATCGGCCGTGTCCATGGCGTCGCCGTCGATATCGGCCTCTTGCGCCATGTCGTCATTGTTGAAAGAGCTCTTAACCGTAATTTCGGACGAGTCCGGCGCGTCCACCATGATCGTATCCTCATCAGCCTCTTGCTTTTCCACCCCAGCCCCGATGGCAACCCGGCCAGTGTCGAGACTCGTGTCGATCAAGCTCTCCAGCTCCTTTTGCAGGGTTTCAAACGGCTTGTTCGAGATTTCCGACTCGACTCGCAAGGCTGTCTCGAGATATGGCTGAACCGCCTTGAGAATGCGCTTTCCGAGCTTTCGCCTCTCGCGTATGTCCAAAAAGGCATTCTTGGACGCCGCCCCCTCCGTCGTCTCGAACTGTGGCTCGGATATATCTTGCATCACGGGGGTAGTCACAATGCCTGCGTTGATAACATCCCCAAGCTCGTGAGCAAAAGCAAGCGCAGTCGTGTAGAAGCGTTCGCCGACGCGCTTCTCGATGCGTTCCAGTCCGCTTG
>CAYOZY010000351.1:1396-1834 GCA_964408525.1 uncultured Sphingobium sp.
CAGTCAGAAAATGACAAAACATCGTAGGGCAAACGCGCAAGGGACAAACGTACGATGCTGCCTTCTCAATCGCCGGGGTGAGAAGTTTTGCCACTGGAAAGTAGCATTCGTCGACGAATTCTTGCTCAAGTTCGGCCGCATCCACCTTGATCTGTTCGCGCTGCACAATGTCCTCTGAAAGAGTCTTGAGCTGTTCCAAGTCGTTGATGATCCCTTGGGCAAACTCAATTCGGCGAGCCAAGCGCGCTTTGCCGCTCGGTCCCATCGATGCAAAGTTCCGCCTCGTGAGCTCCATGGAGGAGAACGTCTCCATTTGCAACTGCAGTCGCTTGAGCAGAGCCGCCCCACGACGGGCTTCTCGCTTCAGGGTCCAGTAGCGACACGCCTCGCTGAGGAAATCCTTGCGCTTGCGAAAGGGAAAGCGCTGGATAGAGGCCT
>CAYOZY010000352.1:0-1446 GCA_964408525.1 uncultured Sphingobium sp.
GGTCTCCGCGGCAATCGTGGTGCCTATTTTTGCCCTGTTCGCCTCCGGGGTCGCGCTCGGCGGAGAAAACGGAATCGAAGTGCTGGCTGCCCAGCCGGTGTTCTGGGGCGTCATCGCCGGTCTGGTGCTCGGCAAACCCATTGGCATCATGGCCACCACCTGGCTGCTCACTCGAGCCCGATTCGCCAGCCTTGACCCGAGCCTGCGTTGGCTGGATGTGCTGGGCATGAGCGCGCTCGCCGGTATCGGATTCACCGTGTCGCTGCTTATCGCCAGCATCAGTTTCGACCCGGCCAGCGTGGCCGGCCGGGCGGCCACCATTGCCGTGCTTATCGCCTCACTGCTGGCCGCAGGGCTTGCCAGCGCCATCCTGTTGCCGCGTAATCGCTGGTATGCACGGCAGTAACTCAATGTCGGTGGTTCGGGCCACACTGGGGACACGCCGCGACACGCCGGAGCGGCAGTCCACAACGAAAAATTTTGAGCTGTCCACTGCTGTGGATAACTCACTGAGAGCCGCACCATTCCGCCACTGTGCTTCGACCGACACTGTTGAAAGTCGGTGGAATACCAGTGGAGAATGACACGTTTGTAACTACAGCATCTAGTGCTTCTGTCCTCCGACAAACACAAGATGTAGTATCAAATTCGAAATACAGCGAGTAACAGGGGAGTACAAAATGACGGTGACCGTCTACACCAAGCCTTCGTGCGTGCAGTGCACTGCGACGTACCGTGCGCTCGACAGCAAGGGCGTGGAGTACGAGGTCGTCGATATTTCTGAAGATGCCGGTGCGCTCGAGACCGTCAAGGGCCTCGGCTACCTGCAGGCTCCGGTCGTCATCACCGATGAAGACCACTGGTCAGGATTCCGTCCCGACAAGATCGACGAACTCGCAAACCGTCTCGCCTAATCGGGTTCGCCCGATGTAAGAGGTGTGCGGTGACGAAACTCATCTACTTCTCAAGCGTCTCGGGCAACACCCACCGCTTCATCGAAAAGCTGGGCCGACCGGCTGCACGCATCCCGCTGCACGCATCCGATCCGGCACTGTTTGCCGACGAACCATACGTACTCATCGTCCCCACGTATGGCGGCGGCGAAGACAAAGGTGCGGTACCCAAACAAGTCATCAGATTTCTGAATGACGAACACAACCGGTCACTCCTTCGGGGCGTGATCACCGCGGGAAACACCAACTTTGGTGAGGCCTATGGCATCGCCGGCGACATCATCGCCCAAAAATGCAAAGTCCCCCACCTCTACCGTTTTGAACTCTTCGGCACCCCAGAGGATGTCGACACCGTCAATGAAGGATTGGACGCACTGTGGAACCCAGCGTGATTGACGCCCCGCGCACCGGACTCGACTACCACGCGCTGAACGCGATGCTGAACCTCTATGACGATGAGGGCAAGATTCAGTATGACCGTGACCGCTAGTCA
>CAYOZY010000352.1:1456-1813 GCA_964408525.1 uncultured Sphingobium sp.
GCTCGACCTGTACTCGATTGAGTTCATACACAAGCTCAACGACCTTGCCTACTCAAAGAAGTTCCGCTTCCAGACCGTCCTCGGTGCCTTCAAGTACTACACCAGCTACACGCTGAAGACCTTCGACGGAAAGCGCTACCTTGAGCGCTTCGAAGACCGCGTGGTGATGACCGCGCTCGGCTTGGCCGACGGCGACGAGCAACTTGCCATCAACCTGGTCGAAGAAATCATCTCCGGCCGTTTCCAGCCGGCCACCCCGACCTTCCTGAACACCGGCAAGGCGCAGCGCGGTGAACTCGTCAGCTGCTTCCTGCTGCGCATCGAAGACAATATGGAGTCGATTTCACGAGCCATCAA
>CAYOZY010000353.1:0-1791 GCA_964408525.1 uncultured Sphingobium sp.
CTCATCCGCCATGGCGAGAGCGCGCCGGACCGGCGGATCGAGGTGGAAATCGCGCTCACCCCTGAAGAGCAGGAAAAGGGGCTGATGCACCGCACGGACCTGAAATCCGGCGAGGGCATGATCTTCCCCATGGTGCCGCCGCGCCTTGCCAATTTCTGGATGAAGAATACGCCTGTCTCGCTCGATATCGTCTTTATCCGCACGGATGGGAGCATCGCCAGGATCGTGCGCGGCGCGAAACCGGGCGACAGGACGCCGCTGTTCGCCGAAGCGCCGGTATCTGGCGTGCTGGAGCTGCCTGCGGGCGATGTGGCGGCGCTGGCGATCGACGAGGGCGACAGGATCAACTGGGGCGCCTGCGTGGCGTCGGGCAAGCGCGCATCCGTCGTCGAAGCCGACAATTTCTGCCCATCATGAAAGCATATCGGCTTGCCAAGCGCATGAGACAGGCTTAATCGGCGGGCCATGGGACTGCTCATGAAAATCTTCACCTGGTGGGATGGCGCCACCATCGGAACCTCGCTCTTCAGCGCGATGAAGGGCACGAAGGTCGGCGAGGATCATCAGGGCAATGTCTATTATGAAGGCGGCAAGGATGTGCATGGCAATCCGCGCCGCTGGGTGATCTATAACGGCGCCAACGATGCCAGCCGGGTTCCCGCTGAATGGCATGGCTGGCTGCACGGCAGCATCGAAGGCCCGCCCGAAAGCAACCTCCCTCCGCCGCGCATCTGGGAAAAGGATTATGTCCCCAACCAGACGGGCACGGCAAACGCCTATCGCCCGCGCGGCAGCATCGAGGCGGGCGGCGCTCGCGCGATGGCGACGGGCGATTATGAGGCATGGACGCCCGACGCACCATGATGGGCCGCTTCTGGCTGCTGCTGCCGGCGCTGCTGGGCGCGCAAGCCTGTGGCGGTGGCGAGGAATTGCCTCAATCCAACGCCTCCAGCCCCATTCGGCAGGCCAGTGACGAAAAGTCCGTCGCTTCGGCGGCAGGCCAGGAGGGCACAACGCCGATGCGCGAGCGCGAGGCGGTGATCGGCCTGCTCAACAAGCGCAACGGCATCACCCACGATCTGAAGATGAAGCCGGGGCAAGCGCTGCGCGTGGGGGACGCGATCGTCCGGCTGCGGGCTTGCGAAACCACCGCCCCATGGGAACAGGCCAAGGAGGCGGGCGCCTTCGTCCAGCTCGATGTCCGCACCCCCAAAGAGGACAAATGGCGCCGGGTCTTTTCCGGCTGGCTGTTCAGGGAACGGCCCGACCGCAATGCCGTCGAGCATCCGATCTATGATGTCTGGGTCAAGAGCTGCGCGATGAAATGGCCGGATACGGGGCCGGATACGCTCAAGGCGGCGGACAAGTCCGGCGCGAACGCGGCTTCGGCCTCCGCTCCCGGACCGGCGGACAACGCCGCAGCCTCGTCGCCCAGCGCCACATCGGAAAGCGCGTCAGCCAACGCGGAGTGATAGGCCGCCCGGCCGACTTCGACCGCACCCAGCGATGCCAGATGGTCGGTCATGAACTGGCAGTCCAGCAAGGTGCAGCCCGCGATCCGCATCCGTGCCACCAGCCACGCAAGCGCGACCTTCGATGCGTCCGTGCGGCGCGAGAACATGCTTTCCCCGAAAAAGGCGCGGCCGAGCGACACGCCATACAGGCCGCCGACCAGCTCGCCATCCTCCCGACATTCCACCGAATGGGCAAAGCCCAGCGCGTGCAGCCGGCGCGCTACGCTGGCGGGTTCGAACACCTCCACCAGTGACCGGCGCACCTTGAACTCGGCCA
>CAYOZY010000354.1:0-286 GCA_964408525.1 uncultured Sphingobium sp.
GACGCGCACCGCCGCCGAGTCGGCGTCCTGGAAGAGGAGCGTCGCGCCGAGGACGCGCTGGTAGAAGGCGAGGGAGGCGGCGGGGTCTTCGCTGACGAGGGTGATGGCGGAGAGGGTGCCGATGGGGGAGGTGGTGGGTGTAGTCATGGTGTGCTATGTCGAAGTCCTGATATGAATGGAGAGAGAGTGCCTCTGGTGTGCAGTACTTTGTTTGAAGTAGGGGTAGAACAGTGGCGGCAATGTGAACGGCGCGTCGAAGTGACGTCAGTCGTCAGCTCAGTGTTTA
>CAYOZY010000354.1:329-1790 GCA_964408525.1 uncultured Sphingobium sp.
GGTTGTTTTTTTTTTCGGGGGGGGGGGGGGGGGGGGCCCCCCCGGCCGGCGTGCAATAATACCACGAACTCAATGGCCATGTTCTCAGAATGCAAATCAGGTTGTGTAGACTTCCCCCCTATGGCCCCCGCTATATGTATGTGTGCAGAATTGAAGTATTCGCGGCTTTCGGGTAGGGTGTGCAACTGGCCCAGCTTCACAAGTTCACGACGTCACAAGTAGCCGCAGCTGCTGCCTGCACCAAAGCTGCATCCCAGCGACTAGCCCCCCGTGGCGTCCATGCCACCCTCCACGCAGCCAATTGCCACTCTCCCATGTCTACCCTCTGCAGTGGTCTGTGTCGACGATCAAGAGTACCAAGCACCCCGAACCGGAAGCTGCAGCCGTTCGCTGCCTGGCCGGTTCACGACCATGCACGCTCTCCGCACGACTGGCCCGCGAGGTCAGGACTGAACGTGGCGACGAGGTGGTGAACGCGCGTGGAGGAGGAAAAGGGTCCTGCGTGGCGCTGGAAGTCGGCACGGGCGAGGCGACACGGCTCCCCTCGCATCGAACATTTGGCGCCGGGCAGACGGTTGGAGTCGTTGTTTGCTTGGGCATGTGGGTGCAAAGAACACCGCCACCATCGACGGGCCTGCTTGTCAACCAAAGTTGTCTACGAAGAGGAGGCTCGCCGCAGGCGCAGCCCGCCGCAGGCCCCCCCGGAGGGCCCCCGGAGGGAAGAGCCAAAACCTCTAGGCTCCATTAATGATGACTGCACATGTAAGTAGCTCGACAGTTCTACTGACGCCTGTGTCCCAGGTCACCTGCGGCGTTGGGTATTTTAACTGCACCTCGATGCTGTCGTAGAAGGCACCTGCGCTCTGGACTCAACTTGCGACTGGCATGGCCGGCCGTGGGTGGCGAAACTGAGACTGAAGCCATCTTCCGCGTTGCATTGAATCGAGACACCGGCAGCTGCAATATTATTCTTGTCTGTTGACTATGCAATGATCAATGCGCTGACCAGTCTTCGTGCTGTCCGGTCCAGTCCGGGACGTCTTATCCTCTGCTCAAGTCCAAACCCCCCAGTCCAAGTTCAAAAACAGCCACGAAAAGGGCCTCTGCCTTCTGATGCTCTGCTGCCAGTACCATTCGTCCAGCCACCTCACTCAGCGACTCGACTCGCCTGGTCATCAGGCAGCTCCCGGGCTTCCCTCCTGAGGCCCGGCAAGCGACGTTCCGGGATCCCTCCCCGGGCGGCAGTCCGGGCAAGGCTCTCCTCCACTCTGCTCATGGTATTGAACAAGCCCTCCATCATGGCCCTCTCCCTCCTCTCCATCTCCCTCTGTATCCTCTCCTGCTCCGCCCTTTCCTTGTCTGACATTTTGCCCTTGTCCTTGCCCGTTGCTGACGCTGTCTTGTGTGCCCATCCACTGCCACTGTCGCCGCTCACGCCCGGCACCTTGCGGGAAACGCCCT
>CAYOZY010000355.1:0-1781 GCA_964408525.1 uncultured Sphingobium sp.
CGCTCGGGCTCGTTCTTCTCGTCGATGCCAAAGGACGCGACGTCTGTGGCTTTGCGGATGAGGATGAGCTTGATCCAGCCCGGTTTCGTCCGATAGCTGCGGGTTAAAGTCAGGACGCTGGGATGAAAAGGGGTAAATCAAGGGTTTGGCGGTGGGCCGTGCAACTTACACCTCACCGTACGCCTCGGGATCCGACTGGGTCGAGTCGCCAATGACAATCATCTTGCGCTCGGGCAGCCACGAGTTGATCTTGTTCATCCGGTCAACCTTGTACTCCTCGGTGTTGAGCGTCAGCGCCGACAGCAGGCCGGCGACCGTCTTCCAGCTCGAGTCGCGCAGGATGAGCGTGCCGGGCGGGTAGAACTGCTTGCGGAACTGCTTGAGGAAGGGGTAGAGGTTGTACGGCGACGCCGACAGGTAGAACCACGCCGTGTCCTTGGGCAGCAAGGACTTGGCCTTGGCGTAGAGCTCGGGCATGCCGGGGATGGGCGAGGGCTCCTCGACGAAGGTCTCGCGCAGGATGCCCACGGGGTCGCTCGTCTTTGTGATTTTGATAGTGTCATCGATGTCTGTTGGAGGGGTTTGTGATTAGCAGAAGTTGACCGCTGTGGTGAATGATACCCAAGAGAGCATCATCATCACCATGGGGTTTATATACGCACCTGAGATGATTCCCCAGCCGTCAGGCCCCGCATAGTACGTCTGCATGTCGACAATGGCCCCCTCCCCGCCGCCGACCTTGGTCGACGACTTGACGAGCGAGCCCCTGCTGCCGCTCGGCACCGCCAGCACGTTGGACGACAGGCCGTTGACGTTTGTCGGTCCCAGCTTGAGCTCGCCGCGGCGGTGGTGCTGCGTCACGGCGACGGTGCGCAGCGGCCGGATGTCCCACAGGAACGGTACGATGCGCTCCTCGACCGTCTTTCGCTCCGCCGCGTCGTCGGCCAGCCCAACGGCTCGCACGATTCCCGTCACCATGTCGACGACCTTGCCGCGCGGCTCGCGCTCAAACACGGCCGCCACGAACTCGGCCTGCCACGCCCCGCCCCCGGTCTTGAAGGCCGTGTTGTCCAGCAGCCATACCAGGTCGTCGTTGGTCACTGCCCTGCCGAACGGGTTGAGGCTGCCCAGCCGGTCGAGCCACCCGCGCACGCTGAGGAGCTGCGTCGTCTCGAGCTTGGGTTTGCGCGGGTCGGGGAGGTTGGACTCGACCTCGTCGAACTTTTTCTCCTTTCTCGTGCGCAGCTGCATCGCGCCCGCAAAGGATGATGGATTGAAGTCGTTTACTGTCATGGTGACTGAAGGGGGGCGCGCCTCTAGGCCGCCGGGATGGAATATAGGGTATAATAAACCACCTGTGTTCCGTATTGCGCGCGCACGCAACAGTCGCCGCCGACGCCTCGTTCAGGCTCGCGTCTGGATCAGATGCTCAAGGCTGTGACTCTCGCGGAAGCGGCTCGTGCCTGCGTATTCGGCGCCCGGGGGGGTTGCGTTTGAGGCAGCGAGCAAGTCACCAGGGACAATGGGGTGTGGGAGGAGGGGATGTTGCGCCTCTTGTCTTGCGTGCCTGATGTCCGGGGGCTCGTGAAGTAGAAGAAAGCGGCGAACGGCAAGGCGAACGGGGTGAGCGTGGGCTGTGTGTTTTGGAGCTAGGAAGCGAGCTGAAGGAGGAGATGTGAGGCAAGGCACCCCCCTCCCCCCCCCCCCCCCCCCCGGGGGGGGGGGGGGGGGGGGCGCGGGGGGGGGGGGGGAGGGGGGCGGCGGGGGGGGGGGGGGGGCGC
>CAYOZY010000356.1:0-1778 GCA_964408525.1 uncultured Sphingobium sp.
GATTCCCGACGACGTCTACGCCGAGATTGTCATGCATGCCCTCTAGAGCGGCTGCCGTCCGCGACGGCGAGCAAGCGTATCATGACTGTTATGATGATGAAATTTATTGCATGTACATCTTGTTTTGAACTTTTTAGTTGATTTTAATGGTGCTGTACGAGCAAGGGAAAGAGCATGGTTCAACGGGCACTGGCTCTAGGTCGGGACATGGGGAAAATTAACGCAGGTACTCTGGACGAATCGGGACAGGACAGGGTGATGGAGAATTTGGAGGAGTTGACGAGATGGCCGATTTTCCAATGCGGCGACCACTCTGCGGGCCGCTATGGCTGAATCAAGTATGCTCTTGTCGTGCTGCGTTCTTGTTCATGTGCAATTTCTCTCCGTGATGATCGATCGGGCAACGGACAATTCCCCATGGTACTGTACCTACTGGCTGGAGGCACAAGAGGTTCGAACGAGAAGTTAGACGACATGTTCGATAGGGTATTCTGTACGGGGTGGTCCGAGCTGTTCGACCCGGTTACAGTGACACAACGAACGATACGCGAGGCTCCGACCGGAGTTACAGACAGTGCGAGTCGTCACACAGCAATCGACCTTAGTCCCTAAGGTCAAACAAATGACGCGTTAAACCACCAACTCCGCCAACACACACTGAGAGCACCAAACATGGCTGGTCCAACATCTACAGTGGTGCGGTTTCCTGTATATATGTAAATCTTTGTCTTCATCTATGTGAGCTTTTGTAATCGTCGCTCGACTCAAAAGTATATATACAAGAAGGAAGAAGAAAAAAAAAGCTCGCCGACAAATGCCCAAGGGTGCGACGATGATAACCCAAAACAAACGCCGCTGTATCGATGCAAGAAAAAAAACATAGATAAAAGACAAGACGGTAAAATTGCGAGGTGCGCGTCACCCGGCTCATGGCTCGTGTGTCCTCCCTCGGGTGGTCGGTCGTCGTCGTTCCCATCGTCGATCATGTCACTGAAACGGTCCGTGTGTCGTCGTAGCCACATATGAGAGAATCTTGGATCGGCCCGTCATGAGGAGAATATCATCATAGCGCCCGCATCGTCGTCGTCGCCGCCCCCGTTCGACGCTATGGCGCCCGCTGACTCCCGTAGGCGGTGCGGTAGGAGGCAAACAGGCACAGGCTGCCCCGACAGCCGCTCTTCGGCTAGTACGAGGGACAGCCGCCCTCGGCACGGTGGAAGGCGTTGGCGAAGAACTGCTGCAGGGCGGTGTAGTGGAAGAGGATGCCGCCGAGGACGGCGGCGTGCCAGAGGTTGTGGCTCCCGCCAATGTAGTCGAACATGCCGGGGCACCAGCGCTCGGGGATTTTGCTCGCGTAGACGACGGCGCCGCCGAAGTAGACCAGGATGGACTTGGTGATGGGGGAGTAGAAGTTGGTGACAAAGTCTGGGCCGTGTGTCCAGTACAGCTGCAGGATGGGCATGAAACCAGTGAGGGCGAGGCCGACGTAGAAGGCGACGCGGGCCCAGGCCATGTCGGCGCCGTTGAAGCGCGGGTGCCACGGCAGGACAACGCCACCGACGCCGAGGAATGCGGTGAGGCACATGTAGGTCCACCGGCTGACGGGATCACAGTAGAAGGCCGTGTACTCGGTGGTCATGATGGAGGCGGCGATGAGGAGGGAGATGCCCGTGTAGTCGACGCAGGCGAAGATGGAGATGGCGTCGACGTCGGCGACGGCGTTCATGGTATGCCAGATGGTGGAGCACACGAGGGTCAGGCAGGCCATGACGAAGAAG
>CAYOZY010000357.1:0-1777 GCA_964408525.1 uncultured Sphingobium sp.
CGGCAGCAGGCGTCCGTCACTCTCCGTCTCAGCCATCGCCTCGAGCGCGTCGAGCATGAGGTTGGTGAAGCGCTTGCCCCCGAACGGCGGCTCGAACCAGCGCGAGCGGACGAAATGCGACAGCTTGGCATGGACTTCCTCGCGCGCCTCGGCATCGACCAGTTCGTCGATCTGCGCGCCGCCGCGCCGTTGCGCCATCCAGGCGATCGGTAGTGCCCAGGCTTTGGAAAAACTGTGCGCGGGTGCCGACTTGGGGTCGATCAATGCCTCTACATCGGCGACGTTGAGCCACAGGTCGGTCAGCGGCTCCAGGCTTTGCCCGGTCGCGATCGCCTGGGCCAGGAAAACGCCGTTGATGCCGCCTGCACTCGCCCCGGCGATGATGTCCGGCAGCATGCGGATGCGCAGGCCGGTATCGTCCTCGATTTCGTTGAGCAGCGCGCAATAGATGCGCTCGGTCGAGGAGACCTTGTGCGGTTCGCCGGCATGGAAGGCGCGGCTTGCGCGGGCCAGCCGCCAGATCTCCTTGGTGATGCCGTGCATGTAGACCGCCAGGCTGATCCCGCCATAGCAGACCAATGCCATGCGCAGTTCCTTCTCGCGCTTCATGCCCGCTCCAGCGTTGCCCAGATGGGAAGGTGATCGGATGCCAGTTGCGACTCCGCGCTGATATGGACGCCGCAGCCGGCGAAGCGGAGGTCCGGCGTCGCCATGATGCGATCAAGCCGGCCGACCGGCCGTCGCGCATGGAAGCTCGGACCGGTCGCGGCGAAGTGGAAATGGTTGCCGAATTCCTTGAGGCAGCCAGATTGACGCGACCATTCGTTGAGATCGCCCATCATCACCGTGGGGATCACCTTGCGCCGGCCGAGATGATGGATGATCGCCATCGCCTGGCGTCGCCGCATCAGCCCCGACAGGTCGAGATGCATGCCGACCGCGCGGATCGTGTCCTTGCCCAGCCGGATATCGGCCATTACCGCGCCGCGCGGTTCGAGTGTCGGCAGGTGCAGCGGTTCGCAATGCAGGATTTCGGCCTCCTTGCGCACCAGGATCACGTTGCCGTGCCACCCGCTCGACAGCGGTCGCGCGCCGAGAGGCAGCGTCTTCCAGGGGCTGTGATCGGCGATGTGGCGCGCCGAGAGTAGGGCTGCGCGCTGGCCGAACCGCCGATCGGCCTCCTGCAGGGCGATGACATCCGCGTCGATCTCGTGAAGCACCGCCAGGATGCGCTCGGGACTGCGGACGCGGTCGATGCCGACCGCCTTGTGGATATTGTAACTTGCGACCTTGATCATGAATGGTGCGCAACGCCCCTGACATGGTGCGGGTTGCGTTTGGACTAGCCCAGGATGCGGTTCGCTGCCATCCCGGTGGTGAAATGAGCGATGTCGATCCGTCCGCTTCTGCCCTTGCCGATGTCGAGCGCATCCGTGGCTTGCTGATAGAGGCGGCCAAGGAGGGCAGAGCGATGAGCTATTCCGAGATATTGGGCCTGCTCGGACTGCGCTTCACCCGACCCAAGATGCGGGCGCTGTGCCGGACGCTCGACGTGATCGACGATGCCGCGATCTCCGCGGGCGAGCCCGAACTGGCGGTGCTGGTCGTTCGCGAGTCGGACCGGCTTCCCGGCCAGGGCTGGTGGGGCGGAATGCGACGGTTCATGCTCGACTATGACGGTCCTTGGACCGGTCCGCAGGCGGCGAAGCTGGTCCAAGAGCAGCAGCGGATCGCGTTCGATTACTGGGGCAAGCGCCGTTGACCTGACGGGTCAGGC
>CAYOZY010000358.1:0-1590 GCA_964408525.1 uncultured Sphingobium sp.
CGCGGGGTGGAGCAGCCCGGTAGCTCGTCAGGCTCATAACCTGAAGGTCGCAGGTTCAAATCCTGCTCCCGCAACCAGGCCTCGCTTGTTTCACGTGCAAATATCCAGAAAACCCGGCTTCGCGCCGGGTTTTTTGTTGTTTGCGCTGCTTCAGGTCGCGGCCTTGTTCAGCGCCGGATAATCGGCATACCCTTTTTCGTCAGGGCCATACCATGTCGCCATATCGCTTGGGCTGAGAACCGCGCCTGTTCGGAAGCGTTCCGGCAGGTCAGGATTTCCGATAAAAGGGCGACCAAAGGCTATTGCGTCCGCCGCTCCTGCGGCCAGCGCGGCCTGCGCGCTGTCCAGTGTATAGTCGCAATTCAACACCAGTGGCCCGCTAAAATGAGCGCGCACTATGGGTGATTGGGGCGCCTGCCCTGACGGATTCATCGGGCTATCGGCCGGAACCTCGCGCAGATCGAGGAAGGCGATGCCGATCCCGTCCAGCGCTCTGGCTGCGGCGATGGCCAACGATGTCGGATCGCTGTCAATCACGCCGTTGGCCTCGCCGTTCAACGAGAGCCTGACTGCCGTGCGATTGGTGCCGACTTCATCGGCGATCGCTTTGGTAATCTCGCGCATCAGGCGCACCCGGTTTTCCGGCGGTCCGCCATAATCATCCTCCCGGTGATTGCTGCTGTCGCGCAGGAACTGGTCGACGAGATAGCCATGGGCGCCATGCAACTGGACACCATCGAATCCGGCAGTCAGGGCGTTGCGGGCGGCGGTCCGGAAGTCGTCGAGCAGCGCGGGGATTTCCTCGATCAGCAGTGCCCGCGCCTCCACATGTGGTTTCTTTACCGCATAGCTGTGGGCATCGCCGGGTGCAGTGGTGGCGCTCGCCGAGATGGGTGTCGCGCCACCCGCCATGTCCGGATGAACCAGCCGCCCCATGTGCCAGAGCTGCATAAATATATGCCCGCCAGCCCGATGGACCGCCTCTGTCACCGGTTTCCAGCCCTCGATCTGTTCGTCCGACCATATGCCGGGCGCATATGGCCATCCCAGGCCTTCGCGGCTGATGCCTGTAGCCTCGCTGACGATGAGGGCCGCTCTGGCCCGCTGCTCATAATAGCGCGCCATTATGGGGGTGGGCGCATGCCCTTGGGTGGCGCGGGTGCGGGTGAGCGGTGCCATGAAAATGCGGTTGGGCAGGTCGAGCGAACCGATCCGGATCGGATCAAACAGCGTCGGCATATCGCTCTCCTTCATTGAAGCGCACCATGTTACATATGTTGTCGAAATAGGAATTATGCGTCTTAAAGGCAATGAGAGTTTCATGCCTGATGGCTCAAGCAGGAAGGCAGGCTTTCAGCCCCGCCCTGTTGTGGGGAAAGGCGGTACGTCACCCAGCAGGCGCTTGGCCGGATTGTTGGCAACGCGGTCACTCTCCCTGTAACAGCCACATGCCTCACGCCGACCACGGCCTACCCCGCCTCCAGCCTGCGCCTTCCGAGCGGCCAGCCGGTCTGAAACCTAGGCAGAGGGATGATATTCTCACACATTGCAAGAATTGGCGGAGACGGAGGGATTCGAACCCTCGGTACC
>CAYOZY010000358.1:1600-1771 GCA_964408525.1 uncultured Sphingobium sp.
CGATGACTTGAGTCGATTTTGCGTCAGGCCGAATCATTTTGGCCACAGGCCGCATGGCGAAGGCAAAATGAAGAAGGTGGCGGAGACGGAGGGATTCGAACCCTCGGTACCGGATTTACCAGTACGACGGTTTAGCAAACCGTTGGTTTCAGCCACTCACCCACGTCTCCG
>CAYOZY010000359.1:0-1768 GCA_964408525.1 uncultured Sphingobium sp.
TAAGGATGTTGTCAGCGGGATGTCGATATACCTGGGCAATGTGTGAGGGTGTCCCTGGCTCGCTGAGCAGGTTGCTTGCTGCTCCGCGGTTCTCGATCCGATCCCGTCTAAACTCAAGCGAGATTCGTGAATGACCCTGTCAAGCTCGTGTAGCTTTCCAAGACCGTGTGGTGTTGAACCTTGCCGGCGTTGATGGTAGCTATTGACGTTCACCGCAGGACTCGCCCCTGCAACGATCCGCCAAGCCGTCCCATGCCTGTTCACTACAGGAGCTATTACCAGGCAAACCCTTGGCACATCATGGAGCAGGGCACGACGTTCAGTATGACGGAGCGTCGCCATAGCGACGGATCCGTTCCACGCATCGATTGGGCTCGAGGCTGAAGGTGAACGGCAAATTCCGCGACCTTTCACGAAGCGAGAGACAGCCGGTCCCTCCGCGCTGGCTGGTGGGGACACGGCTCCGTGACGTCGCCATCGGGGTGGATACCACGGCCCGGAGCCGGCGCCGGTAGCTGAACTCGCCTTGCCCATAGACTGGATGGATGTACGCTATGACTGTAATTTCGACAGGCGGCTCTATGAAGCGATTACGCCATGTAAACAAGGACGCGTATTGCAGTCCGAAATTCCTTACAACTGGTGGCCCCAGGACCAATGCTGGTGTATGTACTTAGTCACGAAACTTACGCACGTCTTTGAGGACAGACCACCAGCTCCGACCATCCGCCCGTCTAGAATGACGAGAAAGCATGGGTTTAGGCAAACTCTGCCTCCAAGACGCTCCTAATACCCATGAATCGGAAGGAAGCCACTGGGAAAGATGTACTTGGTATATAAGGGCTGGATGCATAGTTCTGATTCGCGCGCGTCCTAAGTGCATCTCAAAGCGAATCGCAGCCAACACAGTGACCGACCAGTATACTCTGCGGAGGATCGACAAGGTATGGTGCCAACCTTTGGTAGCTTCAGCAGCGCTTCGGCTAACAAGTGTCCTCCCAGATGCGACCCATCCACGCGATTGTCGTTGCCGCCCTGTCACTTGCGGCGACAGCCGTGGAAGACAACAAAGCCACCGGCAACGACACTCCAGGATGGGCCGCCGACTGCGACGCTCTCAGCTCAAGATGCCAGACGACCTCCGTAGCCGACGGCAACCACGACAACGGAAAAGACAAAAGGCTGCACGTGATGAACTACCTGAGAAAACTGATCCAATCGGACCTCCCACCGGGGAGGCTCTACGGGAACGGGCGGCACATCGCCTGCTACCAGCACGCCAACGGGCCGCACGGGTTCTGCCTCTTCTTCGAAAACTTCCCCCACGGCACGAACCACTCCATCGGCGACATCATGCACGCCTTCGACGCAATGTCCGACCCGCATAACGCGTACGCGAGGGCCTGCCACGGGAGGTGTGGCAGGGGCTGGAACAAAGCCTGGAAACACGGATACCTCAAGCTCGACTACGTGACCAAGTCTTGCAACGGTGTCTGCAAGTAGTCAGTCGTAGTATATCGCTAGAGACGGTAGAGAGCAACGGCCATTTCTTTGGTTAGAGTTGATGGTGCGAGAGTGCTGCGTTAATCCGCACAGTGATTCAGCAACACTACGTACGTGGTTGGGTATGGTGTTAGTCGCGGGCAATCAGAGTTGATTCACCTCCGCAAGATGCTCCAACTCTCACCTTGCAACTTCGACTGGTGTCTCTCCATCCAGTGCTGCGTGCACGATCTCGGCAAAGGCCCCCTCCCTCACCTTTTGCACT
>CAYOZY010000360.1:0-1067 GCA_964408525.1 uncultured Sphingobium sp.
TGCACCATCAGGACAATGTGATGTTTACCGGGCGTCGTGGGCAACCAGATGTCGACGTGTTGCAGCGGGTCGCTGCCATAGCCGATCGTCGCATCGGGCTGGGGCATCGGCCGTTCGAGCAGATCCGGCCAAGTCATCAATCTGGGCGCGGGGTCGTCGCTTGTGCAGGCCATGCAAAGGATCGCCAACAGGAGAAGGAGGAAACGCGGCACGTTTCCTCCCTAACCCAGTATCGCGGTGCCTGTCATCGGGCCGGAAGGCCCTCGATCAGTGGCGCCGGCTCAGCGGTACGAGGCGGTGTGGCCGCTGCCACGGTGCGTCGAATTGCTGCCGTGTCAGCTCGTCCATGCTTTCGAGGAAGGCATGGATCGCCTTATTAATGGCAGCGTGGAAATGATGGCGGTTGGCGCTCCACTCGGCGCCCAGGAAATCATCGCGCATGATCGGGTCCTCCTAGGTAACGCCGGCATTGCCGACGCATTGGGATATGCCATTGCAGCCTCGGATCCGCCAACAAATGGTTGGACGTCGATGAAAAGCTGTGCTTATTGATCGTCCATGCGCCGCATGCCGCCCCTTGCCGCCGTTCGTGTCTTCGAGGCCGCCGCCCGGCATGAGAATTTCACCGCTGCCGCCAACGAGCTGGGGATGACCCAGGCGGCGGTCAGTTATCAGATCAAGTTGCTAGAGGAGCGGCTGGGCGCACCGCTGTTCCGCCGGGAGAAGCGCCGGGTGATGCTGACCGATGCCGGCCGCCGCGCGGCGCCGGCGATCACCCGCGCCTTCGATGCGATCGATTCCGCGTTCGGCGCGATCCGGGCTGAGGACGAGGCGGTGCTGACCGTCTCTACCTCGAACACGTTCGCCAATACCTGGCTTGCATGGCGCCTGGGCAGCTTCCAGGTCAATCATCCGGAAATGGCGGTGCGGCTGCTCACCAGCGATACGCTGGCCGATTTCGCGACCGACGACGTCGACGTCGCGATCCGCAGCGGGCGCGGCGGCTGGGACGACCTGCGGGTCGAGAAGCTGCTGCCGATCGACTTCACGCCGATGTGCTCGCCCGG
>CAYOZY010000360.1:1077-1758 GCA_964408525.1 uncultured Sphingobium sp.
CATGGCCCTATCAAGCACTGAGACTAGCTGCAGGTGCCGCGCATCAGCGCGCACGACCCCTGGTGGCCGTTCTGGCTGCGCGAGGCCGGGGTCGACGTGCCCGAGGAAACGCCTCGCGGCGGCGTCCGCCTCGACAGCCAGGCGCATGAGGGGCATGCGGCAATCGCAGGGCAGGGCATGGCGATGCTGACACCCTTCTTCTGGCGCAACGATCTCGCCGACGGGCGTCTGATGCGGCCGTTCGAGCAAGTCTCGACCCGTGGCTTCGCTTATTGGCTCTGCTATCCGGAGGCGCGGCGCAGCGTGCCCAAGATCAAGCGCTTCCGCGACTGGCTGATCGCCGAACTGGCGCGGGACCTGCCGAGCCCGGTATAGGATAGTTGCCGACGATGCGTGGACTCCATCCGCTGAGGAGGCCATCCACACCTTCGTCCCTCCCGATATTCCCTCCCGGGCAAAACCGCTCTAACCGGGTTTGATGGCCTCCGAGACGACCGACCTTCCCGACAACCCGCCGGTTGGGGTGTTCGACGCCCCGTTCGACAGCGCGCTCAGCGAGCGATATCTTGTCTATGCGTTGTCGACGATCACCGCGCGGTCGTTGCCTGATGTGCGCGACGGATTGAAGCCGGTGCATCGCCGGCTGCTCTGGGCGATGCGGCTGCTGCGCACGTTGAGCAC
>CAYOZY010000361.1:0-1370 GCA_964408525.1 uncultured Sphingobium sp.
CTGCTGCTGCTGCTGCTGCTGCTGCTGCTGCTGCTGCTGCTGCTGCTGCTGCTGGATCTGCTGGATCTGCTGGTGTTGCTGCGACTGTTGCTGCTGGTGCGACGGCGGTGGTGGTTGATGGCTCGGAAAGATGGGGGCGTCGGCAAAGTTGATGGCCGGCGTGGGCTGTCGACGATGGTGGATCTGCAGATGTTGTTGTTGGCCCTGGCGGTTCTGCTGCTGCTGCTGCTGCTGGCTCACCTGGTGGAGGGTCCTGCTCCCTCCTCCCTCGGCGGCGCGGCCCATCTGGATTGCTGGCCCCAGCGCCGCCAGCGGACCCTGGGCTCCCTGGGCTCCTCCTCCCTGGTGAGGGTGCTCCAGCCCAGGCTGCTGCTGACTCGGGTCGCTGTTGGGGGCGCTAGTAGCAGCAGCACCAGTCCCGCTGCCGCCGCTGCCTCCCGCCATCACGTCGACGACGCTCATCGCGGCCTCTGGGTTCGGGTTCGGCTGCTCAGGCGGACATGGCGATGGAAGAAGGGAAGCCGCGCGATGGATATGCGACAAGACAAGTTGCGTTGGGGGTCGTGTGTTGTGGTGTGTGTTTTTTTTTCTTCTTCCTCGTTCTTGTGCTGCGGTGCGCGGGCTATGTGGCCTGGCGAGGGAATTGGATGTGCAAAATGAAGATCGGCTTACCTGCGGGCGGCTGCTGCCGTTCGATTCCTCAGGTGCATAACCCCGTGTGCCTTGGGCTACGCGACATCAGCTAATGAATGGTAAGGCAGCCTCGAACGTGTATGACTACGAGGAGGTATGTATGTATGTATGTGCGTAACGGGGGAGCGCGCTGGCTGGTCATCGAACGGGCAGACGCGGCTGCATGTGTTTGCATTCTGACATGAGCCGACTTGTCTGTCGTCCTGGTGCTGGTCGATGCGGTTGATGCCGCGCTGGGCCGCGTCGCTGTCCAGTGTTCGATTCGCAGCGCAGCTGGTCTCCGCCTCCTGCCGTCGAGGCAGGCGAGCCGCTTCGTTGGCGACGGCCTGGCTATGCCGCCAGCATCAGCCTGCTGAAGATTGCAGATTAGCCTTGACCTCAATCAAGCAGATGATGCACCTTCTTGGCCTGGATAAACCCAGCCAAGTGCTCGTCTGGCAAACCGATGACGGCCGTGACCCGTTGTGCTCACCACTCTCGTCGACCTGCCCACGATGGGCTACCCGGGACTGAACTCTGCAATCGTGAAATCGCGCCACGATCAGGACATCCGCGTCGCAAAGCTCTGGGTACGATGTAGGGGTGCATACAGGCAGTGCTCCCATTTGGTCTTCGTACTTTGGAGCGCGTATATCGATCACGGGTTTGGGTTTTGCCGTCCGGCTTATTCTGCCTCC
>CAYOZY010000361.1:1380-1756 GCA_964408525.1 uncultured Sphingobium sp.
CCCCTCCCACCATCGCTCCTTCCTTTAGTGGGACGACAAGCGATATCACGGCCCTCGTGCCGAAAACCACCATGCAAACCCGCGTGAAACTCCCACACGAGCGCATGTACTGTACGACGCAAACCGCGGCAGCCCTCTCACTGCCACATCTGCCCAACGAGCCATCATTTCGACATCCTCATTGTCCAGCCAGGGGACGACAACATCCGATCTGCAATGCAACCTCGGCTACACTCCCGAAGCGAATGTCGACACCCATGAGGGGCATCATTTCCGACTGGCTTGCGCGGGCGGCCTGTTTGCTTCTTCTGGTTGTTGTGCTGGCAGGGAAGCAGGGTCATGGCCTGCACCAAAGTCCTCGGTCCGACAAATGGAT
>CAYOZY010000362.1:0-1244 GCA_964408525.1 uncultured Sphingobium sp.
CCAGCAAGCTCCCCATCAAGAGGTCCTCTACATCTCCGGCTGGGCCTGCTCTTCCCTCCTCACGACCACCAACGAAGTCTCGCCCGACTTTGGCGACTACCCCTACAATACGGTGCCTAACCAGGTCCAGCGACTCGCCAAGGCCCAGTCCATGCACGACCGCAAGCAGTGGGACACGCGCCGCAAGCTGACGGCTCAGGAGCGTGCCTCAACCCCTTATATCGACTACCTGCGACCCATCATCGCCGACGGTGACACGGGCCACGGCGGCCTTTCTGCCGTGCTCAAGCTCGCCAAGCTCTTCGCTGAGAACGGTGCCGCCGCTGTCCATTTTGAAGACCAGCTTCACGGCGGCAAGAAGTGCGGCCACCTTGCCGGCAAGGTGCTGGTCCCAACAGGCGAACACATCAACAGGCTCAACGCCGCCCGCTTCCAGTGGGACGTCATGGGCACCGAGAACCTTGTCATTGCTCGCACCGACTCCGAGTCGGGCAAGCTCATCTCATCGGCTATCGACGTGCGCGACCACGAATTCATTCTCGGTGTCGCCGACCCGTCCATCGAGCCTCTCGCGGAGACCATTCAGGCCATGGAGGCCAAGGGCGCGTCGGGCGCCGAGATTGATGTTTTCGAGGCCCAGTGGGTCAAGAGCACCAAGCTCGTCACCTTTGACGAGGCTGCCGTCGCGCACATGCGCAGCGAGGGCGTGAGCAAAGAGAGGATTGACGAGTACCTGAACGCCACGGCCGCCGACCGCGACATGGGCATCACGCGTCGCCGCGCTCTCGCCTCGCACTACGCCAAGTCCCCCGTCTACTTCAACTGGGACGTGCCGCGCACGCGGGAGGGATTTTACCACTTCAAGGCCGGTATGCCCGCAGCGACCAAGCGCGCCATCGCATTCGCTCCCTACGCCGACCTCCTGTGGGTCGAGACGGGCGACCCCAACGTCGACGTCGCCACCAAGCTGGGCCGCGCTGTCCGTGACGTCCACCCGGGCAAGGGCCTCGTCTATAACCTCTCCCCGTCGTTCAACTGGATGGCCCACGGCTTCACGCCGGAGACGCTCAATACGAACCTCTCCCTCATGGGCGTCGATCCGGCCCGGCTCGATGCCCTGCTGCTCACTCACGGCCATTACGACCACTTCGGTGGCATGGTGGGCTTCCTCGCGGCGCACGGGAAAGCGCTCAAGCCGGGGCTGCCCTTCATCCTGGGCGGCGAGGAGTGCTTCTGCACCCGCG
>CAYOZY010000362.1:1254-1749 GCA_964408525.1 uncultured Sphingobium sp.
ATCGCCCGCGAGGGCTTCGTCCTGCAGCTCGTGTCGCTCGCGGGTCTGCACTCGAACGCCACCATCTCCAACGAGCTGGCCAAGAACTTCAAGACGGATGGCATGAAGGCTTACGTCGAGCTCGTCCAACGTCGCGAGAAGGAGCTTGGCTGCGACGTGCTGACCCACCAGAAGTGGAGTGGCGCCAGCTACATCGATGGCATCCTGGGCGCCATCCAGAGCGGAAGCTCCAGCAGCAAGAGCATGGGCGAGGGCAACACGGAGGGGCAATTCAACTAGATTCTCATCGGATGTAGTGTAACGTACCTTGCGATTTAGCATCGGACGGAGTTTGGGTACATAATGTCTTGCAACGAATACAAAATTTTACACTAGAACATGTCTTGAACTCGCGACAAGCATTATTATCATGGTTCTCATTAAGCCTCCATCTACTCAAGCGAGTTCTTGGACGCGTTGTTGGTAGGGGCCGCGGGCGCCGGGCCCTCGGGCGTG
>CAYOZY010000363.1:0-1737 GCA_964408525.1 uncultured Sphingobium sp.
CGGGTGAAAGGAACATGGTCGACCCGGCCTGAGGGCCATGCCATTTGGCCCATGTTTCAGGGCGCACCGTGAACTTCTGGTCGAGCTTCAGCTTTCCCTGCTGGATGAGGCGAAAGGCAACATGCGTGGTCATCATCTTCGCCATGGATGCAGGCGGGATGACTGTGTCTCCGCCCTTGTCATAGAGCACCGCGCCTGAGGACAGGTCCTTCATATAAGCGATGGGCGCCGCGCTGTCATAAGGCGGCGCGCTCGCGGCGACCGGCGCAACGGCAAGGCTCAGCAACAGAACGGACGACAGGATTTTCTTCATGCAACTCTCGACAGGCATCGAATCCGGGAGGGAAACGCAGTTCGGTCGTTTAGCATGATATGCCCATCGTTAAAGCCCGCCGGTGCAAGCTTTTTGAATGATACGCCTTATCCCGGCTAACGATCAATCATCCACCGCATCCGCCAGCAGGCCGACCGACAGCGCATAGAAATTGGAGCAGTTATAATCCAGGATCGCCTGATAATTGCTGGTGAGAAGGTAGGCTGTCCTCCCCTGCCCGTCCGGCTCCAGCAACGTCGCGAATGTGCCGTCCGCGATGCGCGTATTCCCTGTCGGCACTACGCCCATGTTGCGCCATTCCCTGATCGTGAGCCATTTGCTGTGCCGGTCGAACACACGGGAGCAGCGCTGCGGCACTGTATGATTGGCGATTGCGGCCCGATCCAGCCTATCGGGCACGCTCACCGCCACGCCCCATGGCTCACCCTTGCGCCACCCCGCATCGACGAAATAATTAGCGATCGAGGCCAGCGCATCGGCCTCGCTTGTCCATATGTCGGCCTTGCCGTCGCCATCGCCATCCCGTGCGACGCGCAGATAGACCGAGGGCAGAAATTGCGGATAACCCATGGCGCCTGCCCAGCTCCCGATCAGCTTTTCGCGTGGCACGCCATTGTCGACCATCTTGAGCGCGGCGAGAAACTCCGGTTCGAACAGGTCGCGCCTCCGCCCTTCATAGGCGAGTGTGGCAAGGGCGCGCAGCAGGTCGAAATCGCCGGTGAAGCGGCCATAATTGGTCTCATGCCCATAAATGGCGACCATGATCGCTTCGGGAACCCCCGTCTCCTGCTCGATCTGCGCGAGTTTCGCCCTATTGGCGCGATAGACCGCCTGGCCGCCATTGATCCGCGAGGCATCGACATGTTGCCGCCGGTATGGCTCGAACGGCGGTATCGGCGAATCGAAAGAGCCTCCGGGTTGCGATCGATCGAGCTGAATGACGCGCGGGTTGACCGACAAGCCCGGAAACACAGCGTCCATCGTCGATGCGCGAACGCCCATCGCTGCAGCTTTGCCGCGCAGGCTGGCGAGATAGGCCTGAAATCCGTCCGCTACTTCCTCAGCGGGCAGCGATTGAACGACGGGTTGTTGCGCTACCGCCGCATCATCCTGCACGGCAGCGGAGGAAAGCAGGAAGCACAGGGCAAGGAGCGCGGGGTTCAGGGCGGGTGATGTCCGGATCATGGGCGGAGTGTCGCATAATACGGAGCAAAGGTGAATCCCTGCTGAGCCATTTTCTCGCGGATCCGGCAAAAAATGCCGCTCGCTTCTGATTGTGCCGCTAAAACAATGCTTGGGTTTTGAAGCGCGCGCCGATAAGAAGCGCCCGCGTGCCCCTGGGCGCATGCGGACAGGTGGCCGAGTGGTTTAAGGCAGCGGTCTTGAAAACCGCCGTGGGTGCA
>CAYOZY010000364.1:0-1737 GCA_964408525.1 uncultured Sphingobium sp.
GGGTTGTCAATTCCCTGCGTGTACTGCTGCGCGTCGCCGCCGTGCGCCAGGGCAAACGTGCATCCCTGGAAATCAGTTGAACGGCCGATTAAACCACAGAGAATGCACAGGGTACACAGATTTTTGTTCTCTGTGTTCTCTGTGGTGAATCTATGACCCGCCTCGACGCAATCTCCAACCAAATGCCGGCTTATCTCGTCATCGGGCGCATCGTGCGTCCTCATGGGATCAGGGGGCAGGTGCTCGTTGCCTTGGAAACAGATGATGCCCAGCGGTTTGCGCGTGTGGAGCGTGTTTTCCTGGGCGATACGGCGCTGCCCGTGGGGGTGCAGGCGGTGCGGCCGCACAAGGGTGGGGTCATTCTGACCCTGCGCGGCATCACCACCCGCAACCAGGCCGAGCAGCTGCGCGGCCAGTGGGTAAAAATACCCGCAAGCGAGGCGATCACCCTTGACGAAGACGAGTACTTCGTCTTCCAGATCGTTGGCCTCACTGCCGTCACACCCGACGGTACCGTCATCGGCCAGGTGGATGACGTCCTGTTCACCGGCGCCAACGACGTGTATGTCGTTCGTACCCCGCAGGGTGAGCTGCTGCTGCCCGCGATTGCCGACGTCGTACACCACGTCGACCTCGCCGCGGGGCAGATGGTGGTGACCGTTCCGCCGGGATTGGCACCGGGCTGACGATTCCCAAATTGAGACCAAACTTCAAACCAAAATCCTCTTGACACAGCGCAGGTCTTCATGTATCCTTTGGCGACTTTGCAGCTTGGCCATCTATCCACCGCCCCCAGCCATGACGACATCGTGGGTGGTCGATGGATAGACCCTGAGGAGACGCTGGCGTGGCCGATTTGCGCTACTGGCTCGGCTTCAATTGTGTGCGCGGGATTGGCCCGGCGCGGCTGCGCGCCCTGATCGACTATTTTGGTGACCTGCAGCCGGCGTGGGAAGGAACCGTCGAAGACCTGCGCGATGCGGGGTTGGACCGGCGATCGATCCAAAACCTGCTGACGGCGCGCCAGCAGCTCGATCTGGACCTCCTGCTGCGCCAGCTGGTACACAGCGGCGCCCAGGCACTGACCTGGCAAGACGAAACCTACCCGGCGCGACTGCGCACGGTGTATGACCCGCCGCCGGTATTGTTCGTGCGTGGGTCGTTGACGGCGGCGGATGAGTGGGCGGTGGCGCTGGTCGGGACGCGCAAGCCCACGGCCTACGGTCGCGAAGTGGCTCGCCAGCTGGCCGGCGAACTGGCACGCCGGGGTGTCACGATCATTAGCGGACTGGCGCGCGGTATCGACGCCGAGGTACACCGGGCGGCCCTCGATGCTGGCGGCCGTACGCTTGCCGTGTTGGGTTCGGGCGTTGACGTGATCTATCCGTACGAACACCGCCGGCTGGCGTCGGACATCGTATCCGCCGGGGCGTTAGTGGCCGATTACCCGCTGGGCACGCAGCCCGAGGCCGGCAATTTTCCGCCGCGTAACCGCATCATCAGCGGCCTGGCTTTGGGTGTTGTCGTGGTGGAGGCGGGCCAGACCAGCGGCGCCTTGATCACGGCCCAGTTTGCGGCCGAGCAGGGCCGCGAGGTCCTGGCGGTACCTGGCAGCATTCTGAGCCGCAGCAGTGATGGTCCCAACCGCCTGCTGCGTGAGGGTGCGCGCATCGTCTTGAGTGCCGACGACGTTTTGCAGGAGCTGAACCTGACCCAGGTCGAGCACCAGGCCGAAGC
>CAYOZY010000365.1:0-615 GCA_964408525.1 uncultured Sphingobium sp.
CCGGCCCGGTCATGGCCGGCACTTGTGGCCTCGAAATCCTGATTCGCGGTCACGGCTGTCATGCCGCCATGCCACACCAAGGCGTCGACACCATCCTGGTTGGCACGCAGGTCATTCAGACCTTGCAGAGTGTGGTCTCGCGTAACTTGCACCCCTGTGACGCCGGCGTCGTTTCGGTCACACAATTTCATGCGGGCGATGCCTGGAATGTCATCCCGGAAGAAGCCGTCTTGCGCGGTACGATCCGCACCTTCAAGCCCGAAGTACAACAACTTGTCGAAACCCGCATTCAGGAAATTTGCACCGGCATCGCCGCCACTTTTGGCGCACAGATTGAGGTGCGTTTCGAACAACGCTACCCGCCGACCGTCAACAGCGCCGACGAGACGCATTTCTGTCAGCATATCGCTGCCCAGCTTCTGGGCGCTGACCATGTGATCAAGGATGCGCTGCCGTCGATGGGTGCTGAAGACTTCGCTTATATGCTGCTCGAAAAACCGGGTTGCTATGTCTGGCTAGGCAACGGCCCCGGCGAAGGGGGCTGCACACTGCACAACCCGCACTATGACTTCAACGATGACATCACGGCCATCGGCATCAGCTACTGGGTGAAGC
>CAYOZY010000365.1:625-1732 GCA_964408525.1 uncultured Sphingobium sp.
TTGGCCAAATAAACCCAACACAGAAGAACTTGCTAATAGCTAGCCGTCCGCAAATCGGCGGTAGAGACCGATACCCGCTGCTGTTTCTGCATGAACTCGAGCAGGACAAAGCTACGTTGCTCCCCATCGGCGATTTCAAATACCCCCTCCAATCCGACTAGGGGACCACTCACGACCTGAACAATATCGCCTGCGGCAAAAAGTGTTTCTCTAATTTCTTGCGTTCGTTCACGAATCGCTTCAATGACAGGATCTGGAACGGCTGCATAGGTCTGACCAAAACGCACCATTCCGGCAACCCCCAAAGTTGACCGGATCGGACCCCAGTTGTCGTTGCCTTCTTCCAGATGCAGAAACAGGTAGCGCGGAAAAAGTGGCTCCAGTTTCTTGAGCAACTTACCACGCTGCAATCGTTCCACCTCGATCAACGGCAGGTAGGTCTCGTAACCCTGGCGCAACAGGTTCTCTAGCGCCCGGGCTTCGTTGCGGGGCTTGCTTTGAACCAGATCCCAGGTGCGAGCCATAGTGGGTCATTTTAACCATCGGCACTTTTGTGGTTCCAACCCATTGATTTACTTGACGCAAACCGCTTCGACCCGTATTGTTTCAGCTTGGCAAGCCTGCCACGCGCCGATTTGAGCTCCTCAGCTTGCGGGCGCGCTTACAAATACTGCTAAAGCGATGGGATGCCAAACCCCCGCCGCTGCAGCCCCGCTGACCGGCGGGTTTGTTTTTTAGAAGACGTTGGTTATGACCGCACCCAAAGCAAAGCCTCAACCTGATCGTACCGAAGAGATTCTGTCCCACCTGAAAGAGCGCGTGCTCGTGCTCGACGGCGCCATGGGCACGATGATCCAGAAGCATGGCCTCACCGAAGCTGATTTCCGGGGTGAGCGATTTGCCAAACATGCCCATGATCTGAAAGGTAACAATGATCTGCTGTTGCTGACGCGGCCGGACATCATCCAGGGTATTCACGAGCAATACCTGGCGGCTGGCGCCGACATCATCGAAACCAATACCTTTAACGCAACGCGCCTCTCGCAATCCGACTACAAGCTCGAAGACATCGTCTACGAACTCAACTATGCCGGCGCCGCCATCGCC
>CAYOZY010000366.1:0-1731 GCA_964408525.1 uncultured Sphingobium sp.
ACGTGCTGTCGCGCGCGCTGCGCCGCCACACGTCGCTGTCGGCGCCCGCCCTCAACTTCTGGGCGGGCGGGCTCAGCGCCCAGGTCTTCTGGCTGACGAGCTACCCGAGCGACCTGGTCAAGCAGCGCATCATGACGGACCCGCTGGGCGGCGGGCTGGGCGACGGCGCGAGGAGGTTCCCCCGCTGGAGGGACGCCGCCGTCGCCGTGTGGAGGGAGGGCGGGTGGAGGGCGTACTGGAGAGGGTTCCTGCCGTGCTTCCTGAGGGCGTTTCCCGCCAATGCCATGGCCCTGGTTGCGTTTGAGGGCGTCATGAGGACGTTGCCTTAAAGGGGCCGGGAGGAGGGAGTGAGGGAGCCTTACTGCGTTGATGGAAGCGGCGTGCAGGACAGGCCATACTGGCTTTTCAAAAGGATATGACGGCATCATGTACCAGCGACGGATGGGACTCCGTTGGTTTACTATTCAGACACGGCATTACACACATAGATCGAGCACGCACACGCTACGGCAAGAGTGCGCAACGCAATTTCACACATCAACGCATCATCACACGAGACAAGAGCAGCAATGTTTTCTCACTCAAAACGGGGTGTGTGTGGTGTTGTATTCCGGACCGTGTGTCCTGCACGTAGCGAACATTTCATCGTCCACCATCCCCAGTCCCACTCGTCCTAGAGAAACATCCCACCACACGCGCTCCCCGTTGTTCGAGCCAGACGGCGTGGGGGGTTTTTTGGCAGTGTGGACTTTTTTTTTTTTCGAGAGAGAGAGAGTATTCCCGTGTCGCAGTGAAGCACACGAAAATTCTTTACTCGTCGTCCTCGTCGGCCTCGTCGTTGACGACGTTGAAGAACTTGAGCTCGTAGACGCCGCGCGAGGTGGAGACGACGCGGAGCCAGTCGCGGAGCTGCTGCTTCTTGAGGAACTTCTTCGTCCTGTGGTGGTGGGTGCGCGGGCGGCGGTCAGCGTCAAAGACTTCGAGAGAGGAAAACAACGGCATTGAAAGCCGAGGTAGGGGGCGGGAGGGAAACCACGTACAAGTACTTGAGGTAGCGGCCAGAGAGCTCGTTGTGGGCAATGACCTCGATCTTGCCCTCGCCGGCCTGCTGGATCACGACATTGTCGCCCAGGTTGTTGGTGCGGCCCTCGACCTTGATGCGGTCCTGGAGGAACTTCTCGAAGGCGGAGACGTCGAAGATCTTGTCGCTAGCGGGCTGCTGAGCGTTGATGATGAACTGCGCGCAACGAAACCACGGTCAGCCTTCGCGCTCCCCTCTTCCGATTTTTGCTCTTTTCCCCGGCTCCCACTCCCCCCTCTCGCCAGATGCGAATCTGACAAGCTCGAGGGGGAACGGGAGGGAAACAGGAATTCCGTATTGATAAAACTCACCTTCTTGGTCTGCTTCTGGGCCTTGCCCGACTTCTTCTGCTGCTGCTCGTAGCGAAAAAAACACTTAGCCTACTGCACTATATTTCAGGCCCGCGCCCGCTGCGCGCGGCCGACAGCAAAGCGAGTGTGGGTGTGTGTGTGCCATCACGACGGTGAACGTACTGCCTGGGGAGCCATTGCGACTGCTGGTTTTTTTTTTCCGTTTGGTTATGAGTGAGGAGAGGTAAGAACGCAAAGAGGTAGAATCCTGCGCCTGGAGATTTTTCGTAGGTAGGTGGGGAGGGGAGGGAGAAAAAAGAACAGGTCGAAAATGGTCCCCGATCTGGTGATGGGGCACTT
>CAYOZY010000367.1:0-1725 GCA_964408525.1 uncultured Sphingobium sp.
TGGCAGCGCGCGCCCGGCAAGTCCGGATTCAGCAACGCACCTTCACGACCCTCAGCGACGTTAGCGAATGGACCGACATTGCACACCTCACCAATGATCGACCGGTCGATCTGCGCAGTGTGAAGTTCATTCCAGCGCCCACTGTGGTTGGCGAAAGTGCTGGCGATGCATGAGGTTACGTCCTTTTCCAGCTGCGGTATCCGCGGCCGCAGACCCTGTAACGGGACTGGCCTGCGGCAGCCGCATCGGCGCCGCGACGGTCATCAACCACAGCACCCTGGGCCAAACACTCGCGGCCCAGAACACCAACCATCACCAAGTTAAGGAGCACAAGTGAGCACAGTGGATGATCCAACCATCCTGGTAGGCAGCCCGTCCGAGGCGATGACAGCAGCTCAGGCGCTACTGGATTCGGCGTCGGCCGGACGCGACCACCACTACGACGTCTGGGCCACCATGGCTGTCGCCCCGCTCGCGGCGATGCTGTATGCGGCATCCCCCGCACGCAACAGCCAGGGCATCAGCTGGGTGGTGCAGGCCGCCACCACTATCGACGCGGACACCGATGCTGACACACCCAGCTGGCGCAACACCATTGCGGCATTGGATGACCAACCGCTGCTAAGTAATTCGCTAGAACGCGTGCTGGGCTGGAACACCCGCCAACGGGACAGCATCGCAATCACCCTGCGCGATGCACTGCTGCCATGGCTGCCGACCGAAAACGCAAGGCGCGCAAGCGGTGAATGACTCACGAAAGTTTCCGTGGCTCGGCGGCCTCGCCGCGGCCATCACCGTAGCGGTGCTGCTGATCGCGGTCGCCATCCACGGCACGCTGCAGGTGATCGACAACTTCGCCAACCAGGTCACAGACGCAAGTTACCAGCCCTAACGTTGCCCTCATCACCGCGCCACGCTACGCAATGGCAAGGGCCACAACAACAATCACCACCAAAGATCGGGAATCACCAATGGCTGATACGCCGCACTTCCTCGACTCCATTGACGTCGACCCAGCAGACCCAAACAGCAACGATCCCTGGACAGCGGACCCGGAACCGCGCTGCGCACGCTTCGAGGCCGACGACGCTGCGGTACGCAAGGACGCAGCGATGGATTTCGCCCTCGACGAGGCGCATAGCAATGCCCGATGGTCGCGCATTTACTCCGACTGCGCGCGTAGCGAAGCCAACCGGGCCACGATCTACCGTGACACCGCCGAGACCTGGGCCGCCTGCTCAGATATCGATGCCGACAGAGCAAGTGTGAGCGCCGGCAGTGCCTGGTTAGCTGCGGAGACGGCTAACCTAAGCGCTGAAATCGCCGGCAGTGCAGCGCGATCGGCCACCGCGGATCGCCGCCTGGCGTTTAGCCTGACCATGTTCGTGCTAGGGCTCATTCTTGGCGTCATGCTCGCTGTCCTGATCTATCTGTGGGTGATCGCGATTGCCCACGATGCAGCGCCTGGAACGCCGGGGCTACTACCGCACCACGGCGCCACACCGACTGCAGACCAGCAGTTCAAGCTCACATCGTGATCTGACAAGCGCGAAAGGCGTTCGCGAATGAACCCATCACCGCTGCCGGCGACACCCACTGAGGCGCCACCGCATGTCTGCCACGCTCGCGGCTGCGACACTGAGATTGAACCGCGGTTATTCATGTGTCCGGCCCATTGGGGGGCCTTGCCCCCATGTAGTGGACACGGGATTTGTGGTTAGGCGG
>CAYOZY010000368.1:0-1723 GCA_964408525.1 uncultured Sphingobium sp.
GCGGCGGCCTATGCGCTGCTCGCCTATCACACCGCATGGCTCAAGGCGCATCACCCGGCCGAATTCTACGCCGCGTCCATGGCCTATGACATCCACCTGACCGACAAGCTTACGGTGTTCGTCGATGACATGCGCCGCACCGGCATCTCCTGTTTGCCGCCAGACATAAACCGCGCGGGCGCGGACTTTACGGTCGAGCAAATCACATCGGACAGCGAGGACGAACGGCTGCACCATGCCGTGCGCTATGCGCTGGGCGGCCTCAAGGGCGTCGGCGAAAAGGCGATGGAACAACTGGTCGAAGAGCGGGATGCAAATGGCCCCTTCGCTTCGCTCGACGATTTCGCGGACCGCATAGAGCCGCGGCTACTCAACCGTCGCCAGCTCGAAAGCCTCGCGGCGGCGGGCGCCTTCGATGCCGTTCATGCGGATAGGGCAGGGGTTCATGCCGCGGCCGAGACGATCCTCTCGGTCGCCGCAAGCGCGGCCGAGGCGCGCACCAGCGGGCAGGGCGGCCTTTTTGGCGGCGAGGACACGCCCCATTCCGAAGTGCGTATTCCGCCGCATGCGCCATGGTCCACCGCCACGCGCATGGCGCAGGAAAAGGACGCGTTCGGCTTTTATTTTTCCGCGCATCCCGTGGACCGCTATCGCCATATCGCGCTCGCCAAGGGCGCGAAAAGCTTTGGCGCGCTCTGCGCTCAGCCCGCCGCGCCGCATGGCGGAGGCGAAGAGGGCAGCCGAACCGGCGCCGTGATGGCGGCGCTGGTTGAGGATGTGCGCCGGCGCGAAACCAAGCGCGGCAGGCGCTATGTGTCCGCCACTTTTTCCGATGCGAGCGGCCAGTTTCAGGCGAGCTGCTTCGACGAGGCACCGTGCGAGGCCATCGCCGCCATGGCCGAGGCGGGCGAATGTGCGCTGATGACGGTCGAGCTGGAGCGGATGCCCGGAGAAGAGGTGCCGCGCGTCACGGTTCGCTCCGTGCAGGCCTTTGCCCAGGTCGCGAGCGGCATGCGCATGGAGCTGTGGGTCGATGTCGAGGATGCGTCGGCCATTCCGCAGGTCGCGGCCTTGCTGGCGGGCAGCCGGGGTGGCCGCGCCGAACTCCGCATTCGCGCGCTGCTCGACGATGGCCGGGTGGCGCAGCTTGTGCTGGGCAAGGATTTTCAGGTCGATGCCGAAGTGATGGAACGGCTGGCTGCCATTTCCGGCGTCCGCGCGGTTACAGTGCCTCCGCGTCAGGCGTTGAGAGCGGTGGGCTGAACAAACGCCATCTTATTTTTTGATCCCGAAAAGCTTCGCCTTTTCTTCCTCGGTTTGCGGCTCGCCGGCGGGATAGAGCGCCTCCTTCTCGGCATAGACCTTCGCTACCGCCGGACGCGCGCCCATGGCCGCGAACCAGCGCTTCACATCGGGAAAATCGTCGAGATTCTGCTTCTGGTTCTCGTGCGGCACTATCCATGGATAGATCGCCATGTCGGCAATCGAGTAGTCGCCCGCTACATAGTCCCGATCCGCCAATCGCCGGTCCAGCACGCCATAAAGCCGCGCGGTTTCATTGGTATAGCGATCCATGGCGTAAGGGATTTTTTCGGGCGCATAGATGTTGAAATGATGGTTCTGCCCCGCCATAGGTCCGAGGCCGCCCATCTGCCAGAACAGCCATTGCATCACTTCCATCGTATTGCGCGGATCCTCCGGCATGAACAGCCCGGTCTTGCGC
>CAYOZY010000369.1:0-1723 GCA_964408525.1 uncultured Sphingobium sp.
ACGCGGGCCCAGTTTCCATCTTCGTACCTACCTGAGGCCCATCCGGGCTAACAACGCACGGGCAAAAAAAAAAAAAAAAAAAACCATGCGGCTGGGATGGGTGGGAACACTTGAACTTGAACTTGAACTTGAGCTTGAGCTTCAGCTTTGGGCTTTGGGGCTTTGGGCCGGGGAGACTGGGGCGTTTTTGCGTACAAGTCTCTCTGCCGCTCGCGAGGGGTGAGTAGACCGGCAGTGAGTGAGTCGGATTTGGAAGGAGGTGCATTCGAGGTAAAGCGATGGGGAGAGACGTAGTAGGTTGGTAAGGTAAGGCAGTAAGGAAGTAATCTGGTGTAAGTGGTGTAAATGTGCGAGCTGAAGCTGGCAGATGGATGGACCCGTGCCGTGCCGTGACGTCGGTCGGTTTTGCTGGACCTGGGCCTGGAGTCTAACCCTTGGCCAGCCATTGTGTCGGGTCTGCAACCCCACCACTGAAGCCAAGGTAATTAGGTACGTACCTGGGAATGAATGTCCGGCCCGCCGCCCCGCCGCCGCCGACCGACTGCCAACCACTTTGGTCAGCGTTTCCAATCATCATCAACCTCTCAACCTCACCTCACATCGCATCGCATCGCATCGCATCGCATCACACCCCGCTACGCCTCATCTCACAGGAACCATCTCCCGCGCTGCCAGCTCACGTACCTACCAGCGACAGCCCGCGACTCACCGCGCGCCTCAAAGCTGCAGCTACTCACCTCCCCTCGCCACACGCCAGACACACACACGTATCGTGCTGCGCAGCGTCGCCCACGTACAGGGGTCCCCGCCACGACCCCTCCAGTAAGCACATCGTCGTACCCGAGCGTCTCGACAGAGGAAAGCTGCGCCGAGATCACCCACGGTCCGCACGCACGGCCATCTATTCCTCGCCTTCTCGGAGGGTTCAGGCGGCTGTGAGCGCAAAGTAGAGGAAGCGAGTGGTCGAAGCAGGCCCGGCCAGACGGAACCTGAGCGGGAGGCAGCATCGGCACGCCCACCATGGAGGTGCCCAACCCGCGCCGCGTCCTGGCTGTGAGCCTCGAGAGTCAGGCCGCGCACCTGAGCGCCTTCATGAAAGGTATGTAGGGCACGACACAGCCGCCGACTCCTGCCCATTCATTTCCTCACTACGACGCATGCACACAAGACCATGACACGGCGAGGACTAACCGGCCCTACGCAGAGCTTACCGGCCAAATACCATCGCCCGCGGGACCCGAGTCGTCTCTCGCCGGCACCACCCACGATCTATCACTCACGACACGCTACTACCGTGCCACCGTGCCGGTGTGGCTGGACCTTGTGGCTGCGGCCGCGCAAGATGAAGGGAAAGGGGCCGATGCGGCGGCTGCACAGGTCCTCGATCCAGCCGAATCCAGGACCACGGCGGCGGCCGACTGGGCGGCCAGCTTCCTTTCCGAGGAGGCGCGCGAGGTGCTCGCCGTGCTGGGCGCCGTGGTCATCGTGTTTGCGGTGCCGCCACTGCGGGCGCCGGCGGCCACAACAGCCGCATCACCAGAGACTGCAACGACAACCACAGAACCGACAAAGGCAGGGGCGACTTCGGGCAAGGAACGGGAAGAGAGAGGGCCATCACCAAATGAACTCGGCTCGGCCGGCCCGGACGCCGCGCAGCAGGTCAAGGAGCTCATCCACCACGTCGGCCGCGTGCTAGGCGATGGCCTTGGCGGGTGGGAATGGG
>CAYOZY010000370.1:0-1719 GCA_964408525.1 uncultured Sphingobium sp.
CACGCGCACGCCGTTGCAATAAGCGGCGGAGTTGATAATGCTGCTGCGCGGCGTCGGCGATGAGTGTTCGGAGCCTTCTGGAGGCAAAGCGCGCTCCTATGCGGCGGAATTCGATCAACGTCTCAAAGACTCCCGGCAGCCCGCTTCCCAGTGCGGGCGACGGGCAAACCGACGACGGCCGAAGCCGACGACTACCGAAGTCTAATCACGGCGTAAGTTTCCGGCAACAAAGCACACGGCAACGACCGGCGAAACTCCGGCCCTACGCGCTGCTTTCCGCAAGCGATTGCAATCGTTCGTGCTCTTGGAACACGCGCAGCAGGGATAATACGGAACTTCGTATCGATTGAACGCCGCCGAATGCCGCGTTGCGCAAGGAGGCCAACGATTCGTGAAATAGGTCGGGATCCAGGCTGGACTGAGAGTTGAAGTCCAGCAGGCCCATGTCCCAACGTTCGAACACTCGTTCTTGAACGGGATAATGCGCTAGTCGCACGATCCCGTCGTGTCGAAGGTCGACCCGAATCTTTTCAAAGAGCTTTTTTACCTCGACATTTTCTCCTTCGAGCACTTGGAGAAAATGGCCGGAGTTGTAAAGCAAAAGTCCCGTGACCCGCCGCTTTTGATTGGCAACACGCGCAACGGAACAAAGAGCCTGCAACTTGGCCTCGAAATTCTTCATGCGAACGAACCAGGGGGCCACGTTACTCAAGTAGATCAAATGCGAGAGAGTCATGTCGAAAACGCGTGCCTTGCGAGTGGTCGGATGGGTCGGGTAAGCGACTTCCGTGACGCCGAAAATCCCCGGTCAATCATGACACACTTGTGCGACAATGTGCGCCGCACGCGCCTAAAGAACACACGTATGCCGTGTTGCGCCCGGCACGACCATTGCGGCGTATCGGCACGCCGCCGGACGATCAACCGAAACAATCGCGCGAACGACGCCGGAGTTCGCAAGTGCGCGGTCCGTCGCACCGGCGCCATTTCGTTTCACATCGCAAAGTAGGCCCGGGGGGATTCGAACCCACGACCAAGGGATTATGAGTCCCCTGCTCTAACCGCTGAGCTACGGGCCCTGATTAGCGACGCGTTTCCATGACAATTCGCATCTGATCGCGTCGCCCGAGCTCCTATGGTAAGGCGAATGCCTAAAGCTCGGAAGGGGCCGCGAAAAATGCCTGATCCGCCGGGTAACGGCGTGAACTATTCGACGGTGACGCTCTTCGCCAGATTGCGAGGCTTGTCCACGTCGCAACCGCGCTGCAGGGCTATGTAATACGCCAAGAGTTGCGTCGGAACGGCCGTCACGATCGGTTGCAGGAAATCGACGACCGTCGGAATCTCAATGATGTCGTCGGCCAGGGCGCCGACGGCTTGCGCGCCTTCCGAGCACGTGACGGCGATCACCGGACCGCCGCGAGCCTTGATCTCTTCCATGTTGGAAATGACTTTATCGAACACGGCGCCTTGCGGCACGATAAAGACGCTCGGAGTCTCGGCATCGACGAGCGCAATCGGTCCGTGTTTCATTTCCGCGGCCGGGTAGCCTTCCGCATGGATGTAGCTGATTTCCTTGAGCTTGAGCGCCCCTTCGAGCGCGGCCGGGAAATTAAACTGCCGCCCCAGATAGAGGAAGTTTTCGGCCTGATAATACTTCTCCGCGATGCGCCGAATGCGGTCATTCTCGTCGAGGGCTTGCGCCACGAAGTCTGGCAG
>CAYOZY010000371.1:0-1709 GCA_964408525.1 uncultured Sphingobium sp.
TCGGTCGACTACTGCTTGCTGGGATACCCCTCTTGGGGCTGCATCGGCTGGACGGGCTGGATGGGCTGCTGGCCGTGCTGCATCGGCTGCTGCTGCTGCTGGGCAGGCTGGTAGACTGGCGCCGGCATGTTCATTCCTTCCTTCTGGCCTTGGTAGCCCTGCGTGATGGGCTGCTGGTGGCGCATCAGAGGTGCTCGGACCTGGGACTCCTTCTCCTGCTGGATAACGGCACAGCAGAGGCAGCAGCAGCTGGTGAGGCAGTCGGTGCAGCCATTACCCTTAATCCCGTACGTCTCACGCATCTCGCTGCGCCTCAGGAGGTTGTAGCTAGACAAAACGCAATCAGCTTAGGCCCCTTTTTCTCGGAGCAGGGCGGCTGCGGGAGGAATGGCAAGGGCAGGCGGAGGGGAGGGAAGCAACGTACACGCAGGCACAGCCAGTGAAGAAGTGAATGACGCCAAAGAGCATGCATTCCGTGTTGACGATGTCGGGCTTCTCCAGCGAGGGGTCCTTCATGCGCTCCATACTACGGCCGAAAGCTAAGCGCATCCGATGAGTTAGCCCTTGATTGCCCAAATCATGAGATGCTCGCGAGCGAGGCGCAAGAGACGCGGGGGAAAAACGTACGAATGCAAGGAATGCAGCAGCCGAGGAGGCAGAGGCTGCAAGGCCCGCAGCTAAACAGCGAGTTGGACCATTCTCCCGAAGCGGCGTGCTGATGCTCGTGATCCATCTTGTTTGTAGGGCGGTTGACCGTGTCGATTGTGTGTGCGGTGACGGGCGCGCGTGTAGGTTGGTGAGAAGACGAAACGGGCGAGCGAGGCCTGTTCAGGTTGCGGTGGGCGGTGTTGGGAAACCCGTGTAAGTGCTACTGCGCAGAAGCGAGCGAGCGATCAGCAGCGAGAGTGGTGAATATACAAAACGAGTTGATGAGCTGAGCGAATCGAAAGGGAAGAGAAAGAGGGCCTTTGGGAAGAAAGAAGAAGAGCAGGAGGAGGAAGTTGTCCGAGCGTGGGTTCACGAACGGCGACGAGCAGAATTAGTATTAGTAGTACGACGCAGGAGGTGGAGGAGGAGGAGCAGGAGGAGGAGGAACTGGAGCACCAAGGGCCCAAGAGTTGTAGGGCTGCGCCTTGCTGTGGATTTATTATTGCGATTGCCTGCCTTGGGCTGGCTGGCTGTCCGGGGGGGTCGAGGTCTGAGTTCCTCGGAACGGTCCCTCCACACGTCGCCAAGGTTTTTTTTCCTTCGTGTCTTGTCTTGCCTTTGGGCTGGAGCTCTCCCAGCTCTCTCGCTCTCTCACATGGAGCTCTCCGTCAACTGCCAGCCCTGCAGCCGCAAATAAATTCTGCCCTACGGGCGACTGGAATGGGCATGCCGGCTTGTCATTGGGGGGAAACGGCCCTACCAGCTCCAAGCCCCCCCGGTCAGCCATCCATCAGCCATCAGCTGTCGACCCACCGCCCCTCGCATGATGCACCCCTGCCGCTCACTGCTTGCTGCTCCAACAGCTGCTGCTGGAGCTGCTCTCTCACGGCTCTGTTTTTTTCCATGTGGATGCATGGGCTGGACGACGACGACGGAGTTGGGACACAGATCGACGGATAGAGTCAATGAGAGTGCGCGCGCCTGCGGCCCAGTCACCTCCCCCCATCCCCCCTCCCCTCCCCCCTCCATCAGCCTCAGGGCTGAGCGAGGATGCGAGGCAA
>CAYOZY010000372.1:0-1706 GCA_964408525.1 uncultured Sphingobium sp.
ATCTGCCTGCTGCTCGGTGTCTCAGTCGGCGCCTTCCACATCCTGTGGCATGGTCGCAAAGGCTTCGGCGCCGGAATCATGGTGTCCACCATCGCCGTTGGCATCCTGGGCATCGTGCTCACCCGCGACCCGCTGTCCGACCTCTATAGCGAAAACGGGCTACTGACCCAAGGACGCAACCTCGGCTTCAGCATCTCCCAAGCAGCCTTCGCCAACGGCACCATCACTAGCGGCGGCGGCCAGGCCCAGCTCCAACACCTCACCGGCCTCATCGCCGACACCACCTTGCGAATGCCGTTACAGCTGATGAACTTCGGCACCACCGTCGATAACATCGGCACCTGCGGGGGTGCCTACACCGCTGCCATGCTCACCCCACCCAACGACGGCGACCTCGCCGGACCCGCCCACGCCATGGCCTCCTGCGGCGCACCCCAAGCCCTGTCCTTCGCCCAACACCTCAGCGGCGCCAACCTCGCCCTTGGCGCCTGCTACGGCCTCCTGGGCGCCGTCTTCGCGTTCTTCGTCTGCTACGTCACCTACAGCTACGTCATGGTGTGCTGCGCGGCCTTCGTCAACGCCCTGATGTCCATCGTGGCCGCCGCACCCGCCATGATCCACGGCCACCCGCGCCGGCGCGCCGCGCGCCGCATCACCATGTTCTTCAAACACGCCGCCCTGGTATTCGCCTACACCACCTACATCTCCCTCGCGGCCATGATCGTGCTCAAAATGGGCGCCCGCGGCGGCTACGCCGACCAGGTCGGCATGACCCACCCACTCGCGCGGCTGTTCATGATCGCCATCATCTCCGCAGTCGCCATCGGCGTGTTCTGGTGGCTCAAACGCGAACTCGGCGATCACACCCGCCAAGATTTCACCCACACCATCAGTGAACTCGTCCACCGCGGCCGCGAAGGATACCAACGCGGACAAGACGCCTACGACCGAGCCAAAGACCTCAACTCGCGCGCACCACGGGCCAAAAAACCCGACGACGACTCCTCCGATACCCCCGACGAGCCCGACCAGCCCCTCACCGGCCCCCCAGTCAACGGCCGCCCACCCGGCGGACGCCCACCCTCACCCGGGCGCGCCTCTCAACAAACCCCAGCACCACAGGCCCCCGCCGCCGCTGACGCAACGGCCTCCTCCACCGCCGGCGGGACGGCGGCCGCCGCCGATGGGGCCATGATGGCCGGTGAGGCCGCCACCGCCGTCGTGGCGCCCGAGGCCGTTGCTGCGGCCGCCGTCGCCGGTCACGTCACTCAGCGCCGCCACCGCGACCACAGCTCTACTGGTGCACAGCAACCCAGCCCTCCGGCCGGCGCCCCCAACTCTTCGCCCCAAGGTGGTCCCGCGGCGCCTGCCGGCGCCCAACCAGCGCCAACCCCAGCCCCCGGCCGGGGCGGCAGCCCCGCGCGCCCCACGAACCAGCGCGCCAACCCAGCCTCTCCGCCAGATGAGCCGCAGCGCCCCAGTACGCGCCCACAGCCGGACAGAGTCGACGTCGACGAGGACAGCACCCCCGTCAAGGGCCGTCCCACACATTGACGAGAGACCGAAATCGATTGTGGCGCAGCCCCTCTAGTATGAGGCGGTGAGCGCGTGCTCTCCACATAGTCCATATCGGTGGAGTGTAAGGCCGTTTCACCGTAGCGCAACGAGCAGACGAGAGCGCGCTGCTTGCCCTGGGTTGATGTGGA
>CAYOZY010000373.1:0-1705 GCA_964408525.1 uncultured Sphingobium sp.
GCAGCGCGAACAGGCGATGCATTTGCTGGGGTCGAAATCGAAATAGGGGTTCGACTGGTCCTTCGCCTGCCCCATGTTGGTCGCGCCGTCATAGCCATAGCGCACGTCGCGCAGGCCGATCGCGCCAGCCTGCTCCTGAAGCTCGCAATCGCCATTGGCCGCGCAGGTGAGACAATCGAGCGGGTGGTCCGAGATGTAGAGCTCCATCACACCGCGCCGCAGCTTCGCCAGACGCTCGCTCTGCGTGTGCACGATCATGCCTTCCGCAACCGGCGTGGTGCAGGAGGCGGGTGTCCCCGCCCGGCCTTCAATCTCGACAAGGCAGAGGCGGCACGAGCCGAAGCCCTCGACGCTGTCGGTGGCGCAGAGTTTCGGGATCGAACTGCCCTGAAGCGCGGCGGCGCGCATGACGCTGGTGCCCTCCGGCACCGACAGCGTTTCGCCGTCGATGGTCAGCGAAACCGTCTTGCCGGTGACGATGGCCGGGGGCGTGCCGAAATCCTGCTCGCGGGTGAAGCCCATGTCGTTTACTCCGCCGCCTGAGGGACAGGGACGTCCTGCCCGAAATCCTGTGGGAAATGATCGAGCGCGCTCAGCACCGGATAGGGCGTGAAGCCGCCCAGTGCGCAGAGCGAGCCATATTTCATCGTGTCGGCAAGATCGCGCAGCAGGCCGATCTGCGCGTCGTTCGATGCGTCGATGCGGGCGGGCGAGCGCGAATAGAGCGCGGCGTCGAGCCTGCCGGGAAGGGTCGATGCGGACGCGGTCGCACCATCGCGCGCGGCGATGATCCGATCCATGATCTCCACCCCACGTGTCGAGCCGATACGGCAGGGGGTGCATTTGCCGCAGCTTTCGACGGTGCAGAACTCCATGGCAAAGCGCGCCATGCCCGCCATGTCGACCGTATCGTCGAACACCGTAATCCCGGCATGGCCGATGAGTCCGCCCGCCGCCGCGAATGCTTCATAATCGAACGGCAGGTGAAACATCTCCGGCGGAAAATAGGCGCCAAGCGGCCCGCCGACCTGCACCGCCTTCACAGGGCGCCCTGACGCGGTGCCGCCGCCGATGTCTTTCACCAGTTCGCCGAGCGTGATGCCGAAGCCGACCTCAAACAGGCCGCCGTTCCTGACATTGCCCGCGAGCTGCACCGGCATGGTGCCGCGCGACCGGCCGATGCCGACGGCGGCATAGGCCTCCGCGCCCTCCGAGATGATGAACGGCACGGCGGCGAGAGAGAGGACGTTGTTGATGACCGTGGGCTTGCCGAAAAGCCCGGAGATGGCGGGGAGCGGCGGCTTCGCCCTCACCTGCCCGCGCTTGCCCTCTAAGCTGTCGAGCAGCGCGGTTTCCTCGCCGCAGACATAGGCGCCCGCGCCGACGCGCACCTCCAGCGTGAAAGGCGCGACGAGGTGCGCGGCTCGCTCTATGGCGGCGCGCATCGTTTCGATCGCGAACGGATATTCGCTGCGGATGTATATATAGCCATGGCTTGCGCCGACGGCCTGAGCGGCGATAGCCATGCCTTCGATCAGGCAATAGGGGTCGCCCTCAATCAACATGCGGTCGGCGAAGGTGCCGCTGTCCCCCTCGTCGGCATTGCAAACGATGAACTTCTCGTCCGCTGACGCGTCGAGCACGGTCTGCCACTTGATGCCGGTCGGGAAGCCCGCGCCGCCACGACCGCGCAGGCCGCTCGCCG
>CAYOZY010000374.1:0-1704 GCA_964408525.1 uncultured Sphingobium sp.
AGCGTATGATGGCCCTGGCCTTTTCGTCGCCGCCACTCCCACGGCCGTCTTCATCCTCAGCTGCGGCAGCACTCGCCAGGCATAGCGCTACCTCAGCCCACAGCCGCAGCCGCTTGAAGATTTCGAGAGCTGACGCCAGGGACCCAACTCCGGCCCACGCGTACGCCAGCTCGGATTCGAGGTGCCAGCGAGGAGGCGTGCACAACGCGTGGATGTAGCGTAGACGGACATGAGCGGGAGCGGACTCTTCGGCCTTGGGGGCGGGTAGGAACGATGTCGGCTGCTGAGAGCTCACGGGGGCAACTTCTTGTCCGGGCGTCGTGACCTGAATAGCCGGCACTTCGGCGTTCTCGGAATCTTCGCTCGCCGGCTCCTCGGCCTGCTTCGGCGGCGCTGATGTATCCGTGAGGACCTGATCCGCGACAGCTTGCAGCTGCAGAACACCGCGCTCGACCGTCCTGCTCCTGTGGACTTCTATCCTTGACCGCACGAGGAGCGCCTGTGTATAAATCTGCCAGTTGGTCGACTTGTCGGCCAGTACGCGGACGGCGAAGGGGAGGATCTCTTCCGAGGTCAGCGTGTCGGCGGGGGAGAAGGCGTCTTTAAGCGTCGCCTCCGTAAGAAGAATGATTTGGTCGAGCGGCGAGAGCTGCGGCTGGTCATCGGGAGAGAGGTCGGCCAGCGAAGCCGGGAGATCCTTGGGCTTGGCCTCGTGGCCATTGTTCTCCTTGGTAAAGTGAATTTCCTCCAGGAGCGTGTCATTGTTGAGCTTCAATGCTTCAGGCTTGACATCCTCCTCTTCGACATCCTCCCCGGTTGTCTCCTCGCCTTCGCGGCGGCTGCGCGCAAGAACGACCAGCTGACTTGTGCTGTTCTCCTGGAACCTCGTCCTCTTGCCGAGCGCTCCCGATAGGGCATACGTCAAGCCGCTGGCGTGGGCCGCCTGCTGAAGCGTCTCCTTTGCCTTTTCGTATCGGCCGAGGAGGATGTAGTTGTTGGCGGCCTCGACGAGGAACTGTGCCTTGTCTTCGCGGCCCCACGACTCGGCGGTCGACCACACCTCCTCGCCGGTAATCTGAGCGAGTAAAGCGTCCATGGAGTCGAGAATTTCAGAGGCGAGCGTCGGGACGTCGCTCCATTGGGAGCTCTTGGCGAAGTTGGAGCCAGGGCCGAGGCTAGGCTGCGTGAGCAGCTTGTAGTGCCAGACGTTGACGCGCATCTTTAACCAGCCTAGGCTGTATCTGCTCGATTTGTCCGAGTACGGCGACGTAGTCTCCAGGGTTTGCTGGTCCTCGCCGGCCAGCGCCTCGACGAATACATGTCTTGCCAGCGCGAAAAGCTCGAGGTGTGGGATATGGGCGTAGGGAGCCACGCCGTCGACTTCGAGGTGCGTCAGGCATGCTCTCTGGAGCTGCTGGAGGGCCGTTAAAGACGCCTTGGTGGGAGAGTTCTTCGATGTGGATTCCCAGGCTTTGGCGAACCGGCTTTCGAGAGACGCGATGCCCTCGGCGGGCAGCACTGGGCCTGTGACGTTCGCCTGGAGAAAGGCATCCAGCGCAGTAAGACCGACAGCTGCAGTCTCCGCGGCGGGAGCTGCAGGAGCAGGTTCGGGAGTTGACGTCGTCGCCAGGCGCGAAACGAGGCTCTCTATCAGCTTCCCGCCTCCGTCAGACAGCACCGCCACGGCGCGCACCGCATCGCCGT
>CAYOZY010000375.1:0-248 GCA_964408525.1 uncultured Sphingobium sp.
CCCGCCCGATGACCATCGGCGTTGACTGTGGCAATGGCGTAGCCGGAGAGCTGGCGCCCGAACTCTTTAAGCGCATGGGTTGCAAGGTCATCCCCATGTATTGCGACATTGATGGCACCTTCCCGAACCATCATCCGGATCCATCCAAACCGGAAAATCTTGAAGACCTGATCTCTGAAGTCAAAAAATCAGATGCCGAAATTGGCCTCGCCTTTGACGGCGACGGCGACCGACTTGGCGTTGTCACC
>CAYOZY010000375.1:258-1698 GCA_964408525.1 uncultured Sphingobium sp.
CCAGATGATGCTGTTTGCCCAGGACGTGCTGTCGCGCTGCCCGGGCGCCCCGATCATTTTTGATGTGAAATGCTCGCGTCTTCTGGGCGATGCTATCCGTACCGCTGGCGGTCAACCACTGATGTGGAAAACAGGCCATGCGCTCATCAAGGCCAAGCTCAAGGAAACCGGCGCACCTCTGGCCGGCGAGATGAGCGGCCACGTTTTTTTCAAGGAACGCTGGTTCGGCTTTGATGATGGCCTCTACACTGGCGCGCGCTTGCTCGAAATTCTATCGCGCGCCCCGGATGCGAACCCGGTTCTGAAGAGCCTGCCCAATAGCCAGAGCACGCCAGAACTCAACATCAGCATGAAAGAAGGCGAACCGCATGCACTCATGGCCGAGCTGGCTGTTGCGCCAGACTTCCCGGGTGCCCGCGATGTGATTACGATTGATGGCCTGCGTGTGGAATATGACGATGGCTTTGGCCTCGCCCGCCCATCGAACACCACGCCGGTGGTCGTTCTGCGTTTTGAAGCCGACACACCCGAGGCGCTAACCCGAATTCAGGGTGAATTCCGCCGCGTCCTCAGCAAGGTTCGCCCGGATCTGAAACTGCCCTTCTGAACGACCGGGAGGTTGGTGTCCTCCCGGATGGCCTTACTTACCGCTCAGGCTCCGGCGGTTGTAGTCTTTATCACCAGGCTTGATACAACGACCAATCCCGAACAAACCACCCTGGGTGCCTGCCGGGCAGCCCTGATTTTCAGGGAACTGAGCCGCCACCTTTTTGGCCTCGGCGGCTTTCGTGGTGTTCACGAACTCCCAACGACCATTAGGAAACAGTAGCACCTCATCGCCATTAACCGTTTTAGCAGTGATCGGCGCCCGATCCGGCGTGGAAGCCGCATCGTCGGCCACGACCATCGTCGTCGCACAGAGGCCGAGCACCCCAACCGCTAACCCACGTAAGCATCGCATTATTTGGCACCTACCCAGGCATCGACCGATGCCAAAGCATTCGCCAGATTGGCGGGCTGTGTGCCGCCCGCCTGCGCCATATCCGGACGGCCACCGCCTTTGCCGCCGACCTGTGAGGCAACATGGTTGACGAGCTCGCCCGCCTTGAAACGGTCAACCAGATCCGGTGTCACACCGGCAATCAGGGAGACCTTATCCCCCTCGGCAACGCCCAGCACGATGACACCTGACTTGAGCTGATCCTTGAGCTGATCCAGTGTTTCACGCAGCGCGGCACCGCTGACGCCCTCGAGCTTTACCGCCAGAACAGAAACACCATTCACCTGTTTGGCCTTGCTGGCGAGGTCGCCACCCTGAGCTGCTGCCAACTTGGATTGCAGGCGGTTTAATTCTTTTTCCTGCGCCTTCTGTCCCTCAATAAGGGCATTGACGCGTGTGGGCAATTCCGCCGGTTTGCACTTCATCAACCCAGCCACTTC
>CAYOZY010000376.1:0-615 GCA_964408525.1 uncultured Sphingobium sp.
GACGCCGAACGGGTTGGTGATCGTCGACCAGCATGCGGCGCATGAGCGGCTGGTGCTGGAGCGGATGCGCCGTGCGGTTGCCAATGGCGGGGTGGCGCGCCAGGCGCTGCTGCTGCCCGAAGTGGTCGAGCTGGACGAAGCCGCCTGCGACCGTCTGGAAGACCGGGCAGGCGAGCTTGCCGATATGGGGCTTGAGATCGAGCGGTTCGGGCCGAAAGCGGTGCTGGTGCGCGCCACGCCTGCAATGTTGGGGCAGGGCGACATCAAGGGACTGGTGACGGACCTTGCCGATGAACTGGCCGCGTTCGACACGGCGGTGACGCTCAAGGAAAAGCTCGACCATGTCGCCGCGACCATGGCCTGCCATGGGTCTGTTCGGGCAGGCCGTATCCTCTCGGTGGCCGAGATGAACGCCTTGCTGCGCGAGATGGAGGTTACACCCCATTCCGGCCAGTGCAATCACGGGCGCCCAACCTGGGTGAAGCTCGGCCATGGCGATATCGAGAAGCTGTTCGGGCGGAAGTGAATCCAACAAGGTTTAGGAAGTTGAGGATTGCTTTTAGCGCTGACGCCTTCCTCGAGAAAATCGGGATAATAGACTGAAAAATCATAATT
>CAYOZY010000376.1:663-1694 GCA_964408525.1 uncultured Sphingobium sp.
ATGTCTAACCAATATGGATTATGTAGGACAGAATTATTCCGGATAACCGATATTAGGCAGGATCCGATCGTCAATTTATACTTTCCTACAGAGAACCTAATAGGCTAACCGCGGAGCGGGAAATCGTTGTTCTCCTCATTTTTGAGGAGGGCATCCATGACCGCTATTCCAACCGCTTATCGCTGGCTCGAAGGTCTTCATCCACTGCCATTGATGGTCCGCCACGCGCTGGCCGAACATGGCGTGATCGAAGCGCCGGGAGCGGCGGACAATCCCGTCATCATGGCGTGGGCGCGCGAAGCGGGGCTTGCAGCAAGCTATGGCGGCGATGCGGTGCCATGGTGCGGCCTGTTCATGGCGGTGATGGCGAAGCGAGCGGGCAAGGCTGTGCCGGAAACGCCGCTCTGGGCGCTCAACTGGAGCCGGTTCGGTGTCCCGGCCGATCGCGCGATGCTGGGCGACGTGCTCGTGGTCGCGCGCGACGGCGGCGGGCATGTCGGCCTTTATGCGGGCGAGGACGACGGAGCCTATCATGTGCTGGGCGGCAACCAGTCCGACCGGGTCGGTTTCATGCGGATCGCACGGGCGCGATTGCATGCCGTCAGACGCCCGGCCTATCGCGTGAGGCCCGTAACGGTGCGGCCATACCGGGTTGCCGCGACCGGGGGATTGTCCACGAACGAGGCCTGACAGGAGCGGCTTCCTTCTGCGGCCGTGATCGGCCAATGAGAGCTGATGCCGAAGAAGCTGCGGGCGGATCAGGTGCTGGTGGATCGCGGGCTGGCGGAGAGCCGGTCGCGCGCGCAGGCGCTCATCCTCGCGGGGCTGGCCTATGCGGGTGACCGCCGGATTGCCAAGGCGGGCGAGCAGATCGCCGAGGATGCGCCGGTGACGGTCAAGGGGAAGGACCATCCCTGGATCTCGCGCGGCGGGATCAAGCTGGCGCATGCGCTCGCCCATTTCGGCTGGGATGTGACCGGCGCTGTTGCGATCGACGTGGGGTCATCGACTGGCGGCTTCACCGACGTGCT
>CAYOZY010000377.1:0-1682 GCA_964408525.1 uncultured Sphingobium sp.
ACCGTTTCCTTGCTGAGGAGATCCTCTGCGTTCTTGAGCAAGGTGACGATGCCGTCGATGGACTCCTTTTTGAGAATGGGTTTGAGGGACTCGAGGACACCCTTGAGGTCAATGTCCATGAGCGTGTCGATGAGAGGAGACGCCTCGCCAATCAGGGCTTGGGTCTCGTTGACGAACTTGGGCGTCAGCAGCGCCTCCGCGTTCTTTAGCAGCTCACCAATGCCCTGGACCTGCTCCTTTGTGAGTAGCGGTTTCAGAGCATCCAGCAGACCCTTCAGGTCAATATCCATGAGCATATCAATCAACGGCGACGCCTCTCCAATGAGCGACTGCGTCTGGTTGACAAACTTGGGCGTCAACAGGTTCTCGGCGTTGGTCAGCAGCTTGCCGATGCCTTCGACCTGCTCCTTGGTCAGGAGGGGCTTCAGGGCATCCAGCAGGCCCTTGAGGTCAATATCCATGAGCATGTCGATCAGGGGCGACGCCTCGCCAATCAAGGACTGCGTCTGGTTGACAAACTTGGGCGTCAAGAGGGCTTCGGCGTTGTTGAGCAGCTTCCCAATGCCCTCGACCTGTTCCTTGGTCAAGAGCGGCTTGATTGCCTCAACCAGGCCCTTGAGGTCGATGTCCTTGATGAGGTCAATGAGCGGCGAAGCCTCGCCAATAAGCGACTGCGTCTCGTTGACGAATGTCGGCGTCAGCAGCGCCGCGCCATTGGTGAGCAGGCCCTCAATGTTCTTAATGTTGCCCTCTGTGAGAAGCTTGAGAACACCCTTGACAAGGCCGGCGAGGTCCACGTCCTTGATCTGATCTATCAGACCCTTGAGATCCAGCTCGCCGAGGAGCTCAATCAGTGGCTCCGCCTTGGTGATGATGTTGCGGCCAATCTTGGGGATGGGCGGCCGCAGCAGCTCGGCGAGGTAGACCATGGCGTCGTGGAAGCCCTTGATGAATTCCGGTGTGAGAAGCGAGGTGATGGCCTTGATGAGGTCGGGCAGGTCGCCCAGAAGCTTTCCGAGATCGCCAATGCCGCCGAGAACGTTGCCCAGGTCGCCGAGTCCAAGGCCCTTGAGGTCCAAGGGTTGGTTGCCGCCATTGCCTCCGGAGCTGTTCGCGCGCGGGAAGATGGGGGCGTTTTGTTGTTGCTGCTGTCTCCGCAGCAGGCCATTGAGCTCCGTGAGGGCGTCTGTGAGCTCTGACCGGGGCACGAGGGCCAGGTTGTGCTTGACGAGGAGCTCCTCGAGGTCGAGCTCCTGCGGCGACATTGTCCGCGGCACGGCATCAGCCATGAGGCTGACGGGGGCCATGGCCGCCAGCATGAAGTTGAAGAAACGCATGGCGGGCTTGTCTGTGGTTCTCCTTGGCTGACCGGGCCGGGGGGGAGGAGGGGAGGGAGGTGGTGAGTGCAAGTCGCGATCCGGCGCGAGCCCTTGGAGGAGAGCTCAACGGAGGGGGGTTAGGATCGGACACTTGAAGCACGGGTCAACCAGGACGAGGTCGAGATCGAACAAGACGAAGGGGACAAGAAGAAAACTTCTTCTCTCTGGGCAACTAACCTGGGGAAGTCCGGGGGGATATGGGGAGGCGCGGACGGCCCATCGCGAGGCGGGGACCGGCCCCATGGGGCGAGTGTAACCTCCGTCCCGCTCCGTCATCAACGTCAACCTTCACATGAAGAACCG
>CAYOZY010000378.1:0-331 GCA_964408525.1 uncultured Sphingobium sp.
ATGACAACCTGAAGGAATATGGCAAATATCTGCCCTACCGCATCGCCTGTGTCTATGGTGGCACCGACATTAAGCCGCAGATCGCTGAACTGAAACTGGGTGTCGAATTCCTGGTCGCCACGCCCGGTCGATTCCTAGATCTGGTAGAACAGAAGGCCGTCAGCTTGCACTCGGTGCAGGCACTGGTCTTGGACGAAGCCGACCGCATGCTGGACATGGGTTTTATCCCGGACATCCAGCGTATTTTGAACCTGCTGCCTAAGACACGGCAGGGATTGCTGTTCTCGGCCACCTTCTCTACAGAGATCCAGCGGCTGGCCGACACCATGCT
>CAYOZY010000378.1:341-1232 GCA_964408525.1 uncultured Sphingobium sp.
TGCTGCAAAACCCTGAATATATCGAAGTTGCCAAGCGCAATAGCGTGTCCGACACGATTACGCACCAGGTACATCCGGTGGCGGAATCCCGCAAGATGGCGCTACTGGTCAACCTGTTGCGCACCGGCACCATGAATCAAGCACTGGTCTTCGTTCGCACCAAACAGGGCTGTAGTCGTTTGGCGCGTGCCCTACAGCACGCCGGCATCAAAACTGATGCAATCCACGGTGACAAATCACAATCCGAACGCATGAAGGCTCTGAATGCTTTCAAGGCAGGTGAAATGCAAGCGCTGGTAGCCACCGACGTTGCCGCCCGCGGTATCGACATCGAAGAACTCCCCTATGTAGTTAACTACGAGCTGCCGCACACACCCGAGGACTATGTCCATCGTATTGGCCGAACCGGCCGTGCTGGCAACCTTGGCAATGCCTTATCACTGGTTAGCGCTGATGAAACCGGTTACCTGGCCGATATTGAAAAGCTGATCAACAAACCTATACATCAGGTCGTTGTCCCAGGCTTCGAGCCCGAAGATGATTGGTGCTACCCGCCGTCTGGCAAAAAACGGGATCGCAGCGCACTGAACTCTAACCGTGGCGCTGAGCGTAACGATCGCACAGAGCGCAATTCGCGCAGCGAGCGTAACGAACGCACAGAGCGTCGGCCAGAGCGCGCCGAACGCCCACAGCAGGATCGTTCTCGCAGCCATTACACGCCGAAGCCGTCCACGATTGCTGCCGACGGATTTGATTTCAATAAGCCCTACCAAGCAACGGTCAGCAATGCTGACGCCACGCCGACTGCAGAAAAACCATCCACACCAATGCGTCGCTCCGGAAAAATGGTCGCCGCACTACTGGGTGGCATCAAAAAACCTCAACCTTAAT
>CAYOZY010000378.1:1242-1662 GCA_964408525.1 uncultured Sphingobium sp.
AACCGACTGAGCAAGATCGTGACACGCACCGGTGATAGCGGTACCACCGGCCTAGGCGATGGTTCCCGCGTTGGCAAAGATAGCCCCCGAATTGACACCCTGGGCGAACTGGATGAGTTGAATTCATCCCTTGGCGTATTGCTGGCGGAAGCACTCCCGGAACCACTCGGCGCTCGAATTCGCGAATGCCTGCTGACCGTTCAGAATCACCTCTTCGATCTGGGTGGCGAGATCTGCATCCCCGGGCACAAAAGCATTGGTGAAGATCATGTGACTTTGCTCGAAGGTTGGGCAGAGACTTTCGATACAGTGCTAGAAGCTTATCAAACTTATAATGCTTTACCTAAAGGTTTATCCTTTTTGTTAAAAGACCATTATCTTTTGAATTGCCTTCCTTCTTGTTCGAGTAGGGAGCTTCAG
>CAYOZY010000379.1:0-1658 GCA_964408525.1 uncultured Sphingobium sp.
AGGGGGGGGGGGGGGGGGGGGGGGGGGGGGGGGGGGGGGGGTGGTGGGTGGGGGTGGGGGGGGTGGGGTGGGTGGGCGGGGGGGGGGGGAGGGGGGGAGGGAGAGAGAGGGAGAACGAGGGCACGGGCGGGGAGGGGAGAGACAGAGCCGCCGGCACAGAACCCCCCTCCTCCCGTCGGCTCTCTCTTCCTTGTCCCCTCTCGCCAACCTGATTGATCCCTCTGCCCCGAGTCCGGGGCGGCGGCGGCGTGCTCGTCGCAGGCGTTAAAATCGCTAGTTACATAGTCCGCTCTTGAACGGGTGAACCGCCCCCGGACTTCATACCACGTCGCAGCGCCCGCCATCCGCGCACGTGGGGAGGCACCGCCCTGGCTCTGCCTTTCTTCGTACTTCGTAACCCACGTCCGGCGAAATGACCGGTTTGCCTACCTGCCTGCCTGCGTTGCTTGCCTAGGCCCCTGGCTCGCTCCAGTACCTACCGGTCCGGGGTTTTGCGCCGGACCTTCTTGGCCGTCTTTTTGCTAGGCTGCTTTCGCACCCCAACCAGCCCAGTCCCAGGAGCAGATACAGACACGCTCATGGAGCGGATTTTACTTGGGACATCGCGGGAATGTCGTGCGCTCACCCACGTGGGCGGACACATGTCGTTCTCGTCCCTGGCAGGCCCTTTACCGAGTCCCAAAATGGCTACCAGAGAAAATGTAGATGCACTCCCTCCCCAATCTTCTTTATCTCTCGTCGCGATGCACACGTGCTCGTGTCAAATAATTCTCTCTCTCTCTCTCTTGAGGGGCAATAAAGAAAAGCGTGAACCCGAATCCATCGCGACGGCCGTGCACGAGGGCCCCCATGATTCCAATGGGTGCCCGCTCCGGATGAAGCCGTCCAGTGCCATCTGGCGACTGGCTTCCTCCACCGGCTCCGTCCGTCAGCAGCCTCTCAGCGCTCTATCGATTCATGACCCCCCGTATCGTGCGTGTCCGCCATTCATCCGCGTGGGGCCTGGCCCCATCATGGAATAGAGGGACACGGTAACGTTTGACGGATGCCAAGGCGCTGGTTTTCCGATCCCGACGTTTACACCGCACCGCAGCCCGTCGGGTGTAGATATGGGCGTGTGCGGTGACGTACAGTACACTAAGTTTAGATCCTGGAATCACCACGACTAGAGCAGAGGACCCCCCCCTCACGATGACGAATTGTCTATACGTAGTCCGAGTTAAGGGCAAACAAAGCCTTGTCCTCATCCATCGGATAGATACACGTGTTTGCGTCCGCGTCTGCGTTTGTACTTGCACTTGCATTCGCACCTCCAAATTGCCCACAACTTACTTTGTCAAATCGACCCTTTCATGTACTCAGGAGGGTGACCAGCATCCTGATACGCAAATTCATCAGCCTAGGCCACCCAGTGTCGTCCGGCTACTTGTACGATGCCGAATCGAGCATGCCTTGTCCAAAACACCACATTATGCGCCAAAACATGAAACATCCAGAGCACCACCGTGGCACAAATCAGTTTCCCTCGCCTGCCCGAGCGCCTCATGACAACTTCCCTTCGTTTCCTTCTCATGATCACATCCAGTTCGTCTCTTCTCATGGCCACATTCGATTCGTCTCCACCTCAGATCCAATCCACGTCATGTTCTTCTCATGAC
>CAYOZY010000380.1:0-999 GCA_964408525.1 uncultured Sphingobium sp.
TCTTCTCCGCCTTGGGCGAGGCAGGGGGCAATCGTGGGGCATATTTGATCATTGATGGATCACATGGATATGTTACAGGCTACATACGAAGCGCTGTACTCGTGCTTTGCGTTTACTGATTGAGGATTGGAGAATACCGGGCGAAGAACCAACAAGGACGATCTGTCACTTGGTGAGCCAGCAGCGCGGTTCCTGGCAAGCGGCAGCCAGCTAGCTGCATGCCCGCGCTCTCACCAATATCACTATGAAGAATGTATAAACTCGTCCACGCCATCAGGGGTGCTGTACCTGGCAGCCTGGAACATTGGAACAGCAGACCGGAGTAAAACTAGCAGTGGTGACTATTGCTTTAGCTAAATGCAGTTGGCCTTCCAACATCAAGGGTCCAGTCCATGCCAGCACACTTACAGCACTTGTGCTCCGAAGCCACTCAAGCACAACCCGAGCCTGATTGACCCGCCACTCCTGGCACGGATCGCAAGCGGGCACTGGCTCGACGGTGGAGACAAGGACAGGGCTGAGTGTCTTGGTCCGGCCGAGTCGTGGCGAGTGCGGGTGCGGGATCAATCGCACAGGCACAAGGCTACAGTCAAGGCATGGGCCGGTCTCTTGGGGGCTGCCTTGGTTGGACTGAAGGATAGATGCGTGCGTGTTTATCGTGTCTTGTATAGTACAATAATGGACAGGCATGTTGGCCTTCGGCTCGAGTATCCGGCTGTGTTAGAGGGACTGGACGAGACCACGTCCCGCTTTCCGACAAATGGGACTATCAGAGCACAGACGAGACAGCAACCGACATGGTCGGACTGTCACGGTACGACAAGGAACTTGTACAACCCTTCACAAAGACGATGAACCCTGCCGGATCGATCATCATTGACGTGAGTGGGGAACTGACATGGATATGCGTCCTTTTCCTCACCCCCGCCCCTGAAGAATGCTCGGGGCAAAATTATTCGGAATGGGCCGGCGTCGTTGCTTTTTCTCCCCCGGCCGACA
>CAYOZY010000380.1:1009-1653 GCA_964408525.1 uncultured Sphingobium sp.
CAGGCCAAGAGTAAAAAAACACGGGGCAATTCTGGGCGCTCTGAACGAGAACTCTGGCCATGTGTTGCGGTGCGGGTAAGACGGGCCTTGGAGAGGATTTGTGGCGTCCAAAGCCCTCCGACCAACGGCCGGTCGTCCACTACAGCAGTGGCGGCGCCTGGCCAGGAACAGTGCGGCTAGTAGGGGCGCAGCGCGACGGCTGTGATATGGCACGATGCTGTATGATATGCATAACGACGTTGCGGTGCTAAGTCTCGTGGCTCCTGATGGGTCGGAGTGCTTACTGCCTTGGGACTCGTCACGGCGATTGCTCTGCCGTGTCTAGAATCTGCTCTGAGAAAACCGACAGGCTACGACGGTTGTTGGACAGGGGGCCTTTCGTGCCGCTCATGAACTTCCAGGTTGTGAGCAATCTGCAGTGATTGACTGGCCACCCCGGCATAGAGCTAAACCACGGCTGAGCGAAGAGGGTTTCATCGTGACTGGACCCTCTGCGCATCACATCCCGCCTCTGGTGTTTTCTCATCCCGTCACGTCCCCTATCCCGTCCCGCCCGTGTTCTCTACTGGCAGCACTTGTTCATGTACTTACGAAGGACTGTCGTACTGAACCGTGCTCCACCATGCGCGGTTCGTACGGCAGCA
>CAYOZY010000381.1:0-1412 GCA_964408525.1 uncultured Sphingobium sp.
GCTCGGCGACGACACCAGCGGGCGCGTCGATGTTGAGCATCACATAATGCGCCTTGCGGTTCTTCGCGATCTTGTAGGCGAGGCTGCGCAGGCCCCAGGTTTCGACCTTGGTGACCTTGCCCTGATTCGCTTCGACAATGGCTGTGGCGGATTCCGCCAGCGCGTCCACCTGGGCCTGAGCCAGATCCTGACGCGCAAGGAATACATGCTCGTATAGCGGCATGGTTGCTTGCTTTCTTCGTTGGCCGATTGCTGACGCCCGCACCATGCAAAGCGCCCCTCCGGCTGTCGTCCAATAGTTCCGGTCCGGCCCTCCGGCCGTCGCGAAGGCGCGCCTATGGCTGAAATACCTGTCAAATGCAAGCACTCATGCCGCCTCTGCGGATACGGGCTTCCCACCGCCGGTCAATCCGCTATGGGAGCGGGCATCAACAAACGAGAGGCAAGCGATGCGCGCATTCATCTTTCCGGGTCAAGGCAGCCAGTCGGTCGGCATGGGCAAGGCTCTCGCCGAGGCCAGCGGAGCTGCGAAGGAATTGTTTCAGGAGGTGGACGAGGCGTTGTCCCAGCATCTCTTCCGTATCATCTGTGAGGGACCGGAGAGCGACCTGACACTCACCGAAAATGCCCAGCCGGCGATCATGGCCAACGCCATTGCAACGCTGCGGGTTCTGGAGAACGAAGGCGGGTTGCGGATCGCCGACAAGGGGAATTATGTCGCCGGCCACAGTCTTGGCGAATATACCGCATTGTGCGCCGCGGAGGCGTTTGACGTTCAGACGACGGCCAAGCTGCTGAAGCTGCGCGGGCGCGCGATGCAGGCGGCGGTGCCGGTGGGAGAGGGCGCTATGGCGGCATTGCTGGGTGCGGACATGGAAAAGGCTCAGGCGCTGGCCGATGCGGCGGCACAGGGTGAGGTATGCACCGTCGCCAACGACAACGATCCGAGCCAGGTGGTCATTTCCGGTCATCGTGGCGCGGTTGAGCGCGCAATCGAAATGGTCAAGGATCATGGCATCAAACGCGGTGTGCTGCTGCCCGTGTCCGCGCCGTTCCATTGCCCGCTGATGCAGCCTGCCGCCGATGCGATGGCGGAAGCGCTCACCGGAGCCGAGATCAACGCGCCGCTGCTACCCGTCTATGCCAATGTGCTGGCCGCGCCGATCGCTGCGCCGGATGATATTCGCGCGCGCCTGGTCGAGCAGGTGACCGGGCGCGTACGCTGGCGCGAGAGCGTGGCGGCGATGTGGGAAGCGGGCGTCACGGATTTCGTCGAGCTGGGCGGCAAGGTGCTGGGGCCGATGGTCAAGCGCATCGCGCCCGACGCCACAGTGACCAGCGTGGTGACGATGGATGACATAGAGGCGCTGCTGGCGGCGATCTGATTTCAGGGAGGATATATGTTCGATCTT
>CAYOZY010000381.1:1422-1644 GCA_964408525.1 uncultured Sphingobium sp.
GGAATGACGGCGCTGGTAACAGGCGCGAGCGGAGGCATCGGTTCGGCGATCGCGTGCGGATTGGCCGCGCAGGGTGCGCGCCTCGCGCTTTCAGGCAGCAATGTCGAGAAGCTCGGCGCGTTCGCTAAATCTCTGGGCGGAGACCATGTCACCTTGCCCTGCAACCTTGCTGATGGCGCCGCTGTCGACGAGCAGCGCCCCGAGCCGCCTGCCGTCGGCCGC
>CAYOZY010000382.1:0-1357 GCA_964408525.1 uncultured Sphingobium sp.
CGTCGGCACGGTCTCGCGGCGCAACTGGATTGTCCTGATCGTGTCGGGTCTCGCCGGCCGCTTTGGCCAGACGCACAATGGCGAGCGGCTAATCACTGCTCTGCACATTCAGGGCGACATGGCCGACCTCCATTCGGTGCCGCTGCCGGCCTCGTCCGCCGCGTTGAACGCGCTGACCGACACGGTCATTTATCGCGTACCCCATGCCGTGCTCCACGCGCTTGGCCGCCGCCATCCGATGATCGCCGAAGCGTTCTGGCGCGATTGCATGGTTGATAGCGCAATCCTGTCCGAGTGGGCGCTGCGCAACGGTCGCCTTTCAGCCAAGGCGCGGGTTGCGCACCTGATGTGCGAACTACAGCGGCGCGCGGCCATCGCCACGCGCCGTGATGAGAGCAGATTTGCGTGGCCGCTGAGCCAGATACAGTTGGCCGATATTACCGGCATGACCTCGGTCCACGCAAACCGCATGCTGCGGGATCTTCGTGAAGAGGGCGCGGCGCGCATAAAAGATGGCTATGCCGAGATCCTCAACTGGGACCTGCTGTCGACCATCGGCGAATTCGACGAACTGTATCTGCACCTGAAAAAGGCGGATTCCACGTGAGAGCAGCGTTCTCTTGCCCGAGTAACACGACTCAAAGTTTGCTCGGTCGAGGACCGCGGAGCCTACCGAGCATTTTGAGGTCCTAGATTTTCGGACCGGCAGGCGTGTCAGGAGTCCAATCGCGGAGATTTTTGATCTTCATGGAGATGGCTGTCATCGCCATCATGCTCGGTGCTGCTCTCGTCCTCGCCGCCAGTCGATGTTTGCGTCTCCTCCTCGTTGCGGTCGGTATGGGTCTTCGGTTCGCCACCGCCTCGTCGTCCATCGCTCATAAATATCTCCGTCATAGCCAGGTAAAAACGACCGGCGCACCTTGTCGGGCCCAACGACGGCTAAAGAAGATGCGATCTCCGATTTGGGAAACAGGAGCATGCGCGATCGCTTCGTCGACCCCGCGAACAAGTCATTCCTGAAACTGGTGAACACATGATCGAGATAGATGGATCGGGGATGGCGCGCTCGATCCTGGCGACAGCGTGGTAGCCTTTTGCCAAGCGTCAGGCGACCGTGGGCGTCGATGTACGTGCACTGACTTGGGGAAGCGCCTATAACAAAAGAGAAATAACTGAAGCCTTGTCGGATTCATACTTTATCCAAATACGCTACATCATTGCATGTATCTGATAATGATAATGGGAATTGAGCCGAGCGCCTCTCTGAAAGCCTGCCCTCCCAAGAGGATCAGCCATCAATCCGGCTCGCCTGCCCTGAAATTATCACGCGTCGCAGATGCACGATAATCGAACGGGC
>CAYOZY010000382.1:1367-1642 GCA_964408525.1 uncultured Sphingobium sp.
TAGAAGGGAGGTCTATCGATCAAACGCGGAGCTGGCAGCACCCGACTGACCCAACTCCACTTATGACGCGCAGCGTCTGCTATCCGCCTAGCCGTAAATGACTGACAATCTTCGGCTCCAGGCCCTGCGCGCGACGTTCATATTCTTCCGCCAATTCGCGATGCACGCGCTTGACTGCCGGATCTTGCGCCGCATCCGCCTTTGCCCGAGCGTCTTTCGCCCGGCGCGCAAAATAGGTTCGGTCCTGATCGTCAAACATATTCGCTCCCAACAAC
>CAYOZY010000383.1:0-1635 GCA_964408525.1 uncultured Sphingobium sp.
ACCAGACGTAACGGGATAGAGAAAAGCGTGACGAGACACGGTCATGATATCCCCCAAATAACGTAGAAACGGCGCTTCATCGCGGAAAGCATCGCCGCCGACGCTGCGCGCCATCTCATTCACGCTATCGAGGCAGAAATTCGTCACCATGGCCGCCTCGATCTTGATGCTGGCACGGTTGAGCGGTTCGGCTGCATCGTCTGTGCAAGAGCTGATTTTCGCGATCATCGCCGCGAGCATCTGTTCAGCCATTTCCGCCCGTGCGAGGCCCTGGGCCATCCGGATCTGGGCGGCCACCTTCTCGGTCGCCTTCGAACCTGAATGGGTCCCCGTGCGAGACTGTATCCGATCCCGCAGGGCCTGCGCCGCCCCGCGATGCGCGCCGACGACCACGGGAAGCACTTCCACCGTAACGAAAGGCAGAAACGGAATATGATACATAGGGTTGTCGTGAAGACGATGGCCCGGCGAGTGGCCTTGCAGCGCCGGACCAAACTCGGCCGCCCGATGATCGGGAACAAAGAGCCCTTCAACCACCAGATCCCGGCTCGCCGTCGCCTTCATGCCAAGGATATGCCATGTATCGAGAATCTGCACCTCTTCGCGCGGCATGGCGAAGATCATGAGCGTCGGCGGACCGCCCTCATTCTTCAACAGCCCGTTCATCTGAATCCATTCGGCATGGGACGAACCGGAGCTCCAGGCGGTGCGCCCACTGAGCAGATAACCTCCCTCGACCTTCTCGACGCCGAAGATCGGTGCGGCCGTTCCCGCTCCAAGGACATAATTCTTGCTACGGAAAAATTCGCTCTGAGCGTCCCGGCCGAACGCCAACAGCCGCCAGGATGCACCCATGAGAAACGAACACACCCATCCGGCGGAAGGCGAGGCCGCGCTGACCTTCTGCACGATCTGTGAGAATGTCTCCAGATCAAGCTCATGCCCGCCATACGCCTTGGGCGCCAATGTCGCGAACACGCCCGCATCCAGCAGTTCCTGGATGGTGCTGTCCGACACCTGCCCGGCAGCATCATCCTGTTCCAGACGCGCGCTTATGGCGGGCAGTAGCGCTTCGACGCGCGCGAGAATGTCGATCCTCTCCATGCTTCTCTCCAATTGACGAATCTTATAATGTCTTATAACTTTATCCCACTCTGACCATACGGTCAATATCTAGAGGTGAATTTTTGCAATGGCAGACTATGCGGAGAATGGAGCCTTTTCCAGTGGATCGAGGCCCGTACCGCGTGGCCAGCGGCGGGAAGCCAACAAGGCACGCCGCATCGAGGCGCTCCTGACCGCCGCCGCCGAACTGGTTCTTGAAAGGAGTGGCACCGAATTTACGATGCATCATCTGTCTGAGCGGGCAGGTTTCAGTCTCGCTACGACCTATAATCTGATCGGGACAAAGGCAGCAGTTCTTTACCGCCTTCTCGATTCGAGCCTTGACACCTTGGCAACCGCCCAGGCGCAAGTCGAGAGCCCTCATGAGATCGAGCGTATCAAGGCGATGGTTGACCTTGCGGTCGATTTCTTCACTGCCAAGCCCGATTATTACCGCCCATTGATGCGTTACCTGCTGGGGCTCTGTTGCAAAAATCGTGAAGCTTGAGCATGCTTGGCGGAGATTGGACG
>CAYOZY010000384.1:0-1633 GCA_964408525.1 uncultured Sphingobium sp.
GCAACAATCAACTGACCGGAGTCAACGCCGCATTTCCAAATCCGCTTGCGGTCACGGTCAGCAGCAGTTTCAGCGAACCGGTCACGGGTGGACAGATCAGTTTCACAACGCCCGGCAGCGGCGCCAGCGCCACGATCAGCGGCAGCCCCGCCACCATCAACGGCAGCGCCCAGGCCAGCGTAACCGCAACGGCCAATGGCCAGGCTGGCGGTTATCAGGTCGCCGCGACGGCCAACGGCGCGGCCAGTGGCGTCAATTTCAATCTGACCAATTTTGCCTGCCCGGCCATCACGGTCACTCCGGACACGCTGCCGCAAGGGACAGCGGGCGCGACCTACAACCAATCAGTCGTAGCCAGCGGCGGCACGGAGCCGTATCAATTTTCCGCCACCGGCCTGCCCATGGGATTGACGATGGCGGCCAGCGGAACCATCACCGGCACTCCAACGCAAACTCGCGATGTCCCCGTCCACCTTACGTTGAGGGCTCACTAGGGTGGTGCGGGGTGATGCTGTCTGACGCTGAACATCGTCTGCCCGGCGATTGGCGTCACTCCGGCCACGCTGCCCCAGGGCACGACAAACACGTCTTACAACCAATCCGTTACGGCCACTGGCGGAACCGCGCCCTACCAGTTTTCGGCGACCGGGCTGCCAATGGGTTTGACGATGGCGGCGAGTGGCGCGATTACCGGCGCGCCCACCGAATCGGGCAGCTTCACCGTGGCCGTCAGCGTAACCGACCACAACGGCTGCACGGGCGGCGGCAATGTCACGCTGCTCGTCGTTTGCGCGGCGACGCCGACCTTCACCGTGAACGATTCAGGCGACGCGCCGGATGCCACGCCGAACGGCGTCTGCGCCACTGCCGGGAACAAATGCACGCTGCGCGCGGCGCTGGAAGAGGCCAACGCTTCCACCTGCCCGCTGACGATCAACTTCAGCGTGACGGGAACGATCAACCTGACCGGCCCGCTGCCGGACATCGCGCGCAGTCTGACGATCAACGGTCCCGGCGCGAATCAATTGACCGTGCGGCGCTCGACGGGCGGCGACTATCGAATCTTCACCGTGCTCAACAACCTGACCGCGACGATCTACGGGCTGACCGTGACCAACGGCTCTCAAGGCGGGATTTATAGCGCTGGCACGCTAAGCGTGGATCGCGCCGAGATTACTGGCAACGGCGGGGTCGGAATCGCTTCTGACGGGAATCTCACCATCACCAACAGCGCGGTTACAAACAACAACAACGACACCGGCGCGGGCGGCGGCGTGTATGCCACCGGCATTCTGACGATCGCGAACTGCACGCTCTCCGGTAACACAGGCACAGGCGCGGTGTACGCTCCCTCGGCCACGATAACGCTAACCAACTCGACCTTCACTGATAACAACATCGGCGGCTCTGCCACTTTTATTCTGGGCAGCGGAACGGTGACGATGAAGAACAACATCTTTACCGCTTCCATCTTTGTTTTGCAGCAATGCGGAATCGGCGGCACGCTCCTCTCCGAAGGCGGAAATTTCTCAAATGACAATTCCTGTGCCCTGACGCATCCGACCGACCACCTGAATCTGACCATCCCGCTTGCGCCGCTGGGGTATTACGGCGGCTCCACGCACGACTATGC
>CAYOZY010000385.1:0-1623 GCA_964408525.1 uncultured Sphingobium sp.
AAGGAGGTGGAACGCTGGGTTGCCGACGAGAACGCGGTGACGGATCGCTATCTCGATTCGCTGCCGGGGCGCGCCTTGTTCAAGGAGCGGATGCGAGCGTTGTTCGACTATGAACGCTATTCCGTGCCGCGCAAGGCCGGAAACCGCTATTTCTACAGCCATAACAGCGGCCTTCAGAACCAGTCGCCACTATATGTGCGCGAAGGTTGGGGTGGGGCGGCGCGCGTGCTGATCGATCCCAACGACTTTGCGAAAGACGGAGCCACTGCGCTGGCCGAGTGGGCGCCTTCGCCGGACGGCAGGCATCTCGTCTATGCAGTGCAGGACGGCGGCAGCGACTGGCGCACGCTGCATGTGATCGATGTCGATAGCGGCACGTTGCTGACCGACCGGGTGGAATGGGCGAAGTTCTCGCTTCTGGAATGGGACAAGGACGGGGCGGGCTTTTTCTATTCCCGCTTCCCAGCGCCGGAGAAGGGGCAGGAGTTTCAGTCGGTCGATCTCTATAATGGCGTCTATTATCATCGGCTCGGCACCGAGCAGAGCGCGGACCGGCTGGTCTATAGCACGCCATCCCGCCCGAAATGGAACCATGCCGCGCAGGTGACGGACGATGGTGCTTGGCTGGTCATCACCACTTCGGAAGGGACGGACCCGCGTTACGAGATCGTCGCGATCGATCTCGCGGACCCGAAATGGAAACCGCGCAAGCTCGTTCGCGGCATGAGGAACGAGTGGAAGCTGGTCGGCAGCATCGGTAGCAGGATGTGGCTGGTGACGGACCTTGATGCGCCGCTTTCGCGTCTGGTGACGCTCGATGCCGCGCATCCGGGCCGCAAGCCGGTCGAGGTGGTGGCGCAGCGCACGGATACGCTCGCCGGAGCCTCGATGGTCGGCAGCCGCATCATCCTCGCCTATATGAGCAACGCCCAGTCCGTGGCGGAACTGGTGGGGCTGGATGGCAAGCCCTACGGCACGATCCCGCTGCCCGGCATCGGCACGGCGGCGGGCTTTGCCGGCAAGGCGGGCGACCCGGAAACCTTTTTCAGCTTTTCGGGCTTCACCACGCCGGGAACCATCTATCGCTTCAACACCGACACGCGGACGGTAGAGGAGTTCGCGCGGCCCAGACTCGCGTTCGACCCCGATGATTATGAGGAGGAGCAGCTCTTCTATGCTTCGAAGGACGGCACCAAGGTGCCGATGTTCGTCGTCCGCAAGAAGGCGCTGGCGCGCAGCCGTTCGGCGGCGCCGACCCTGCTTTATGGTTATGGCGGGTTCAACATTTCGCTGCTGCCCGGCTATTCCGCCACCCGCATGGCGTGGCTGGAGCAGGGCGGCGTGATTGCCATCGCGAACTTGCGCGGCGGTGGCGAGTTCGGCCGCGAATGGCATGAAAAAGGGCGTCTCGCCAACAAGCAGAATGTGTTCGATGATTTCATAGCTGCGGGCGAATATCTGATCGACAATGGCTATACCGGCAAGGACCAGCTTGGCATAGAGGGGCGATCCAACGGCGGGTTGCTCGTGGGTGCGGTGGTCAACCAGCGGCCGGACCTGTTCGCGGCGGCTTTGCCCGCTGTGGGGGTCATGGACATGCTGCGCTTCGACCGCTTCACCGCG
>CAYOZY010000386.1:0-1609 GCA_964408525.1 uncultured Sphingobium sp.
GCCATCGATGATCGATGTGGGAATCGTTGACGAAGCTCGTGATCTCGCCTCATGCTTCCTCTGCCGTCTCCTCCGCATCCGCGCCGACTTCTGCACGACGACAGTGCATTGCATAGCCGCTTCGGACGATCTCTTGAAGCGCAGTACACCATTATTTTGGACCAGCCTTGACGGTCCCGCGAGCGACGAACCTCCCTCGTTCAGCCACGACAACTCATCCGCGCCGTCACAAAAACCTTCGTCAGCTTCGAGATCAGGTAGCGTGGCGCCGTGTTTCGGGTCGATTTCGATCGGTGGATAGTCTCGCCAGGTGCCTGGCAGTGGGCGCATGACGAGTGCCTCGAGGGACCTGATGGGCTTCCGTGATGGGACAGCGGGTTCAATAGCTTCTATCGAGTCGGCAACATTTATGCTGCTGCGAGGAAGAAGATGCCCCAAATCCTCCGCCCGGGGGAGACGAGAATGCGCTGTCTTGCGTTGTGGAAGAAGAGGCTCGATAGGGTCGAAAGCCTCGATGGGATTAAGAGTGCCGACGGCCTTGAGAGCCTCGATGGAATCAAGGGCGCCGATGGGTTTGAGAGCCTCATTGGGGTCGAGAGCCTCGATGGCTTTATCTGCATTGGTCCGAGTTGAGGGAAGTGAGTCAGGCTCAATCGGCTTCATGGCGAGATCCACCGTTGGGCGTGATGAGAATTCCAAAGGTTGAATAGGCTCAGGAAGAGGCTCAGTCGGTTTAGTAGCAAGATCCCCTCCACGTCTGGCGGATGACATTTGGCGGCGCGATAGCATCCGTCGCCGCCTCATCATCTCGACGCTGCGAGGCACCGGCAACTGAAGAGGCTCAAAAAGGTCGGCCTCCACGGGATCGATATCCATGGCCGTGTCCGTGTCCCCCGGCTCAAGGCCTTGCATGCTGTCCGTGAGGGGCGTTGCCGTGGGTGCCGCGGGTTTACACTCTGACGAATCCTGGCCCTGATCTCGGCGGGTTATCAAGGTTTGCTGGCTCAATTTCCGGGCGAGCGACTCCATGGGCTGCTGAGAGGCCATCACGGGAGCGGAGCCGTCGTTGCGGTAAGGATGCTGGTGCCGGATGTGGTTTCGTCGACGGCGTACCCGGAGAGGCGTCGGGGTCATGGGCCTCGACGGAGCGCATTCCAACTCGGACGCTGTCAAAGGCGGTGGGGGCACCTCATCTACGACGGCGGGCTTCGGTGCCGACGACGACATCGCGGGTTGCGGTGCTGGTGGCTCCGACATGGGGGGCTCGTAGAGCCATGAGTCTGGGACATCCATGGTGAGGCTCGCATCGAGGGCGCGGCCGGCTGTTGAGTCGCCCTCGCCCTCGACCTCGATCTCAACCTCTCCCGTCTTCCGTGTCAGCACCGACAGCGGGCCCCGAGTTGACGGCTCATTAGTCAAGTCTCGACGATGTGCGGAAGCCGTGATAGGGCGTCGTCGTGGACAGCTCTGTCGATGGGTGCAATTCGCAACACTGCTCCGATACCCCTCGTTCAAGGCTGCTGTGCTGGGCGGGTGGTGATGGTGACGATGATGATGATGAAAGAAAGAGTGAGGGCATGAACGAAATGCACCTCAGCCGTCCGAGAAG
>CAYOZY010000387.1:0-1604 GCA_964408525.1 uncultured Sphingobium sp.
GGAATTACATAGCACATCCGGGTTGGGTGTCCGGCCGGCATTGTATTCCTGCAGGAATGTCGAGAACACGCGATCCCGGTATTCCTTGGCGAAGTTAACGACCTCGATATCGATGCCAAGGATGTCCGACACACTCATCACATCAATCAAATCCTGACGCGTGCTGCAGTATTCGTCGGTGTCGTCGTCTTCCCAGTTCTTCATGAACAGGCCAATGACACGATAGCCCTGCTCCTTGAGCAGCAATGCGGCGACAGACGAATCAACACCGCCGGAGAGACCAACGACCACGGTGGGAGCAGAAGACATGCGTATTCCTTGAAGCAACCGGTCAACGCGTCAAAGCTGCCGGCGGGTTTTGAGTATGGTGCTGCGTTTCCAGAGAATAGAAACGCGGCCCCGCCCATTCTCTCACGGGCGCCAGCTGCGGCAATGTGAGAGGGTCGACATCCCAGGGATCGATGACAAACACCCCCGAATCATCATCGGCCGCATTCGTTTCTACCAGCGTCGCGCTGTAATGAGAGCCCACCAGCAAAGTGCGGTGGGCATACGGCCCGACCTCATGCCAGCGCAATAGATTTCGATGCTGCAGGTACGCGAGAATATTTTTGGTCGTGGCGGAATGATCAATACAATCCATCCGCCCATTGACGCTCGGGTCTTCGTCATTGCCCGGCGCATCCGCACCAATTGGCGTCTGCTCGGCCGCTTTACGATAGAAACGATGCACCACCTCTGCAGCGGCAGCCCGTTCCGCCTCTGGCGTTTTAGCCTGGCGCAGCGGCTGCAGCGCTTTACGCAACCAAGGTTCGGCGTAGCTCACCGGCTGCCGGTTCAAGCACCCCCAGTTGTAGCAGACAACCACCACGCCATCCGCCTTGGCAAGGCCGCTGATGAGGCTTAAACCCAAGGCCACAAGCAGCAACGATGGTCGACTCCCGCGCCACATAGTGTCAGCCGTAATGGCGAATGCTATCGAGTGGTAAACGGCGACCAGCGATCCAGTCTTCGACACATTGCAACACCAACGGGCTGCGATGACGCGTCTGTGTCGCCCGTAAATCTTCGAGTGTCAGCCAATGCACGGTAACAATGCCCACGTCCAGCGAGCGGCCAGCCTCAATGCGGTCCAGCTGGCAATCAAAGGCAAAACGCAGGTAAGTAATGTCACCCGCCGGCACAGTCCACTGGTAAACGCCCACCAAGCTGCGGGGCGTGACAAAGCAGCCGGTTTCTTCCAGCGCCTCGCGAGCACAGGCCGCGACCAGCGACTCCCCCTCATCTAGATGGCCGGCGGGCTGGTTAAAACGCAGTCCGTCTGAGGTTTCTTCTTCTACCACGAGAAACCGGCCATCCTGTTCGACCAGTGCCGCGACGGTGACGCTGGGTTTCCAGCGATGATTTTGGCTATTCATGCCCGTCATTTTACCGAAGCCCAAGAAAAAGCAGTCGTCAGACTGCCCGTCAGACCTGATTTCCGGCCGGAAATCGGCTAAAATCCAGACATTCTTTGCTGCCGTGTCCGGCCTATCTTCAGCCCCCCGGTCATGCGGGCAACTTCATTGCGACGTTTCACCTAAGGATTTACATCATGTCGATGT
>CAYOZY010000388.1:0-580 GCA_964408525.1 uncultured Sphingobium sp.
CTGCTCGCGGGCTTCAACTTCTCGTCGGCGCTGGGCCGCGTGCTGTGCGGCCTCATGTCGGACCGGCTGGGCCCGCTCAACACGCTGCTGGCGACGCTCGTGGCCAGCGGCGCGGGCATGCTCGTCCTGTGGCCGGCGTCGACGACGCTCGGCCCGCTGGCCCTGTTTGCGGTCCTCAACGGCGCGTCCAACGGGGGGTTCTTCGCCACGATGCCGACCGTCGTGGGGAACGTGTTTGGGTCGGCGCGCGTGGCCGTCGCGCTGGGCATGGTGGTGACGGGCTGGGGGCCGGGGTACCTGATGGTGAGTTGTGTCTCTCCATTGCTGCTGCTGCTGCTGCTGCTTCTTCTTCTTCTTCTTGCTTCCCTCCAAGTGACATCTTGATGAGGTCAAAATGTGCTGGTGTGCTAGCGTGCTGACGATGCCAACAGGGCGCGCCCATCGCGGGCTACCTCCTCGACGCGTACGGCGGCCAGGACAACGGCCTGCAGGCGTACCGGCCCGCCATGTTCTACGCGGGCTCTCTTGCGCTCGGCGCGGCCGTGCTGGTGGTTGTGATGCGTCTCCGCATGAATCCGTC
>CAYOZY010000388.1:590-1603 GCA_964408525.1 uncultured Sphingobium sp.
TGTAAAATGTATGTTACAAAGTAGATGAAAATCGCTCAGGAGTTTGCGTCACACTGTCTCGTGCACACACCGGGCGGCAAGTCGTACGGCGATAAGCTGACGGTGTGTCAGGAGTGGGCAGCATGTCGCAGTGTATTATTGCCGCATGCCATCCAGTTGCTCAGCACAGCACGCAGGTGCTCATCTCCTCTCGAACTCGCAAGAATACAACCAAAAATGCCACATCGTATAAGTCGCGCCTCTAACACAAGCATCAGCAACGATGGCAGTTCGGGTGCAAGACGGCCACCAAACCCCCCAAAAGACGCTCACTCAATTCAATCCGCACCCCAAAACCCAACCATAGGGTAGCAGCAAAAAGAAGAAGCATGCACTGGAACCCAGCTGCGACCATCGACAATGACGTGATGGGAATACAGACAGAAGAAGGGCAAAAAAACAAAGGCGTGCGGCCATCGGGAGTCGAACCCGAGTCGGCTGAATGGAAATCAGCCATGCTAACCGTTACACCATGGCCGCTTAGATAATTAGTGAGCCGCAAATGAGCTCTATACGCGTAGCTGACTAGGTTGGTGGGCGCGTCTGTGCTGTGCCCACCTCTTTGCATCAGCTCCGCTCCGCTCTGGGAGTGTCTCCGCAACGTGCCGAGCCCACCGATGGGACGAGCTGCAGTGCCCGGCATCAGCACCGACGCCACTTTCTGCCGGAGCTCGTCTCTCCCGTGTCCGTGCTCATTTCCGTGGAGTTGGTCTTCATGCAAACGCCTATCGCCGATGCTTCACTCGAGTGCATTTCTTCGGGGACTTATTAATAATTGATGTCGTTGTTGCTCTTGCCGAGTCGGATCTCGGTAGAGACGTCTGCCATTGGAAACTGATTCAACCGAACTGTTGCGCTGCTCCTGGGTCGGGTGGCCTGTCAGTTACACTGGCGAGGTGGCTCTTGCAACGGGGTGAGGTGCATCAACGCCGTCGAATAGACTCGGCCCCAGTCACGACACGACCCAGATATCG
>CAYOZY010000389.1:0-1601 GCA_964408525.1 uncultured Sphingobium sp.
GGTCCGGAAGTTCACGGTGAACCGCCGTTTGGGGGCGTCGGGGCCGTTCCCGGTGGCGGGGACTGTTGCGTGGCAGCTTCTCTCAGCCACCGAGCCGGGTAAGTGGGCGGCACTGCTCGATGCTGCGCAGCATTACGCGCTACGGCTGGACATCGAGCAAGAGGCTGCTATCGCGGCGGGGCAGGCGATTTCGCAGTCACAGGATTGGGGGTCTGTCGCTAGCAAGATGCGCCAACGCCACGACTTCTACGAGCAGCGTCCGTGGCTGCTGCGCAAGGAGGTGGCCTGATGGACAGCGAGGCCGTGAAGCGCGGTGAACAGATCGCCCGGTCGGGTAAGTATGGTTCTGCCTCCACCGAGGACGTACCGGAACCCGATGATTCTGCTCGCGTGAAACTTTGGCGGGCAAAGGATTTAGAGCCTGCCGCGCAGCCGAAGTGGTTGGCGAAGTTCCGGCTTCCGTTGGCGTCGGTGGCGCTTCTGGTCGGCGATGAAGGTATCGGCAAAAGCCTGTTCTGGGTGTGGCTGGTCGCTTTCATCACGACCGGGAAGGCTGAGCCCAAGTTCGGTATTCCAGCGCGGGCACCTGGCCGGGTCACGTTGGTGATCACCGAAGATGACTGGTCGACCACGGTGTTGCCGCGCCTGATTGTGGCCGGTGCTGATCTGGACCTAATTACGGTGATCTGCACCGAGCGCGATGGCAGCGGGGCGCCGATCTTCCCTCGTGACATCGCCCTTGTCGCTGAGTCTGATCCGGTGCTGGTGGTGGTCGATGCCTGGCTCGACACCGTGCCTTCTGGGCTTTCGGTGCGCGATCCGCAGCAGGCCCGCCAGGCGTTGCATCCGTGGCGTGAGGTGGCCACTCAGACCGGTGCGGCGGTACTGCTGCTGACCCACACCAACCGGGTGGCATCAGGCAATCCCCGTGATCGTTACGGCGGCACCGCCGAGCTGCGTAAGAAGGCCCGGTTGACTCTGTTCGCCCAGCGTGACACAGACGGCAATCTTGTTGTTGGCCCGGAGAAGACCAATCTCAGTGCCCCAGTCCTGGCCACCATGTTCGGGATCACGCCGGTACAGCACTTTGAGTCCTCCGATGATCACGACGGCATGGTTCCGGCCCTGGAGTATCGGGGCGAGTCCTCATTGACCGCTGCGGCGATGGTGGCCGACTCCTACGAACAGGAACACGGCGGTAATGCCAAGCGGACCGGTGGTGCCGCTGAATGGATCAAAGGCTACCTGTCCGGCAAAGGCGGCGAAGACGAAGCGGGCAACGTCATCGCCGCCGGAGAGGCGGTTGGATACAGCGCCAAGACCCTCATGAATGAGCGGTCCAAGGTTGCTGCCTCCACCCGTCACGGTTTTGGTCCCGGCAGCATCTTCGTATGGACGCTGCTCATAGATCCTGACAAAAAGGCCATAGATCCACATATATCCCCGTCTCCAGACACAGGGATGTATGGATCTATCGCGGGATCTATGCCGCCCGATACCGGCACCGCGAATGGCCTCGAACCATCCAAGAGTGATGCAAGTGATTTGCCGCCTCAGGAAGCCATAGGCGGATTGACAGACGATTCGCCCGGACAGACCGA
>CAYOZY010000390.1:0-632 GCA_964408525.1 uncultured Sphingobium sp.
GATCAGCCTCTGGGTCAGCTCCAGCGGCTCATAGGGGATGGGCGAAGGGGCGTAGTCCTGCACCACCGCGGAGTCCACCTGGCGGATGGTGATCCCCACCAGGTCGAACCGCTCCCGCCGGAAGAGCTGCTCCACGCGCTGCTCCGTGATGCACCGCGACGCCTCCTCGTCCGAGAGCATCCTGTTCTTGTCGAGCTTCCTAAACTGACCCACGAGCTGCTCAATCTTCTCCTTCTCCGCCTGCGCCGCCAGGTTCGACCTCGCGCCCATGATGTCGAAGTGAGAGATGAGCAGCGACATGCACCCGCCCACCTTGACCCGCAACTTCTCGTACTCGTCTTCGCCGAGCGCCAGGATGTGCCTGCCGCGCGTCATGCCCATGGCGAACTCGAGCGCCAGGACCGCCCAGCGAAACGTCTTGCGGTCCGACGCGATGCAGTCGTTGCAGATGAAGCTCACCCAGTCGAGCGCGAGCTTGGTCAGCTTAAAGTTGTTCATCTGCCGCCTGTTGCTGTCCATGTACAGCAGCGAGCGCTGACCGAATTCCGTCGCAAAGACGAAGCACGTCTGGATCAGCTCCTGGCAGTCTTTGCCCTGGGTCTGCTTCCGGATGACCTCGACGCTGTCCATGA
>CAYOZY010000390.1:642-1584 GCA_964408525.1 uncultured Sphingobium sp.
CCATGAATGTGTTGGACAGCTTGTATGCGACCCTGCGGATCTCCAACAGCCTCGTGTTGACCTTGTGGATGTTGGACCTCGACTCCTGCAGGAGATCGACGTGCATGTCCACGGCGTCCAGGAACGATCGCCTCGCCTCGGGCAGGGCGTGCGAGCTGGACGCGCAGAGCCGCACCTGTCCGCGTTTCAGGTCGATGCTCTGCTCTCGCAGCGAGACTTGCACCACGTCGCCGAACCAGTTGAACGTGTCCTCCGGCCGCAAGACGAGGAGGTACCGCTCGCCGTATTCCTCGGGGAAGCGCTCCTTGGACGTGATGGCCATCATGGCCTGTATGTCCTCCGGCCGGCCGTGAAGCTGCGGCGACGCCAGAATGTAGGTGCCCTGCTTCTCATAGACACCCGTGTCGACGCGGAAGTGGCCCGACGCCACCAAGTGGTCGTAAAACTTCTGCATCGCGTCTGGGGTGAAGGATATGCTAAAGTCCGAGGCGTGCTCGTAGTTGTCACTCAGCATCCTCGAGAAACGCTGAAGCATGCGTTGCCGAACGCGAACCGAGTCCAGGCACGCCTTGTACCGCTTGCTCATCTCGCTGGCGCTCTCCTTGGGCTTCACCTGCAGCTCCTTCTCAAACGTCTGGCTCAGTCGGTTGAGCGCCTTGAACGTGAGGGAGCTGAACTGCTCGGCGACCTCGATGTGGCCGCCCTGCAGGTGGCTTCCGATGTAGTTGGCAAAGTCCCACTCCTGAAACAGGAGCTCTGCCTCCTTGAAGGTGTTTTTGTTGCCGCTGAGCTTCCAGTTCAGCATCTTGAAGTAGTACTTGAGAGCGTCGAGGACGACCTGGTCGAAAGTCTCGTCGATGCACGGCGGCAGGTCCCACCCGGGCTCCGGGCTCTCAATCGCCAGATACTCGAGCTTGATCCTGATGGCAAACTTCAAGAGCA
>CAYOZY010000391.1:0-1576 GCA_964408525.1 uncultured Sphingobium sp.
GGGTCGATTTTGCAGGATCGAGGAAGCGCGGCAACGGGCGGGTTCTACCTCCCGAAGCTCCCCTCAGTTAACCCCGCGGCTCTCGTCGTTCGATGTCTCACTAGCCGGAGCCTCATGCCCTCGCACGCCTGTAGAAAGGCTCGCCCGTCACTTCCATCAAATCCCCGCTTCTCCGTTCCACGTCTAAAACTACCGAGGAAGATGAGTAACGGAACTGTGACGGGGAGCTGTGTCACATTGCTTGATCGTCATGTGAGAAGGGCAACTTGAATCGCAGCTCGAGGCGTCCGTCCTGACGCGCTCAATTTGCGGAATGCGAGACTTCGCCCCAGAGGAGCAACAGAGACATGGATGGATCTCAGGGTCCAGAACAGGAACCGGCTGTGGTAGCCCTGCGACGGCCGCCAGTGAGGCGCAGCACGGCCCAGAGCCTCCACCGGGTACGCGCCGTCGGGGCTTCGTCCACGGCGACGCCGGTCCGGGGCACGGCAGATCCACTTTTGTCCGCTGTTGAGGAGGCTCAACCTCGCGGGTGCTATGCCGCGTCGGTGGTTGCTTGGACGGCGTCATCGAGGCTGACCTTTTCGCATATCTTGAGAGCGCCAGTCCAACCTGTACGTTGTGTGGTTCGTGCTGGTAACGAACCTGCAGTAGGCTGCTCGGACTCGCCACTAGCTTCTCCTACCCCTCGAATTGACTTCGACCTGGCTTTCGAAGACCACTGTACCTGCGTTTGTTTCGGAGCATCTGCTTCTTGACGCAAGTTCACGATGGCGGACGAAGCCCCCCCGGTGTACACGTTGCACTACTTCCCCTTTTCTCTGTACTCTCTCATGTCTCGTTTCGCTTTTGTTCTCGGCCAGGCGTTGAATCCCGAAACAGCGCCGAGGCTCGAAGTGAAGATGGTCAACCTTCATCGAGAGGAGAATTACTCGGAGAGGTATCTCACACAAGTCAATCCCAAGGGTCAAGTGAGTCCCCGTCTGGTCCCACCCATGCCTGCATATTGGGGCCCTCAGCCTCCTCCACACATCTCGTCCGGCCCCTCTGCCTTCGACGTGTGCTAAACGCATGAGTAGGTTCCGGCCCTCACATCGCCGCTGCTCGACTCAAATCTTGTTGAGAGCCGTGATATCGCCGAGTGGCTATGCCAGAAGCAGCCAGAATTGTTGCCTGAAGAGCATCGCGAGACGATTGAGCGTGTCATGGACAAGATTTACGCCTACCATGCCAAAGCGCTGCTTGTAGCACCAGACGACAGGAAAGACGGGCTCCAGAATCAGGCCGCCGCGATGCTCGAGGATCCGGAGCTCACGGAAGCGCATCGGAGAGCGCTGGAGATCAAGAGTGTCTTGTAAGTGGCATCAAGCAGCCCACCTGGTGACCGCGTGACTGACGCGTAGGGACGGCACTGTTCGCTTCCAGTCATGATACATACTATAGCAGGACTCTTGAGCCAGAAAACATTCTGCGGGCCGAGAACCAAGCGCATGATTTGATGTCAGATCTGGCTACCCTTCTTGAAGTCCACAAAGGCGAGGGTCAGACCTGGATTTTCGGCGACAGGCCCACGATC
>CAYOZY010000392.1:0-1572 GCA_964408525.1 uncultured Sphingobium sp.
CATTTGCGGTCTTGGGCGATCCATTATTAATTCTGGGCATGACGAGCTTACATGCAACTACAGCGGCAACACTAAACCGCGAGATTAGTGGATACACGTACCGCTATCGGGGCTGGGAGAAGATATAAAGCACCCCGCGCCACCACGACATTGCTCTGCGCACGTACGACAGCCGTCTCAATAAGCAGTGTAACTTTGTGTGGCATTTTAGACTTGTACTGGAACAGTTGCTTCCAGAATGACGGAACTTGCACAGAGAATCGAGCTCAGCTCGGGCGGGACGTTCAAGCAAACGGATGAGGGGGAAGATGCCTGGGCGCCTGTCGCGAAGGTGCCTACGGTGTCCCATCTCGACCTCATGGCAAATGGCCGGTAAGTCATTCAAGCGTTTACTGTGGCTTTTGCTAATACTGTGTGACAAAAGTATCCCGGATCCATTCCTCGGGCTCAATGAGCTTGATGTCGAGTGGGTTGGCGAAAAGTCGTGGACATATCGCACGACCTTTGCAGCGCCGGACGGGGCGGCGACCTCTTCAGTTTACCTCTTGTTTCAGGGATTAGACACTTTCGCAAAAGTGACACTGAACGGAACTGTCGTGTTGGAGAGCGACAATATGTTCCTTAGCCATCGTGTCGATATCACCAAAGTGGTGAAGGATTCCAATACGCTGGTCATCGACTTCGACAGCGCACTCTTGCGCGGCAGAGCACTTGAGAAGGAGCACTCTGACTATCGTTTCATCGCTCACAATGGTGAGACTGGACGACTTGCGGTGAGGAAGGCTCAGTATCACTGGGTAAGCTTGCTCACTGTGCCACTCGGACGCCGTCTCTAACACTAGTGTAGGGGTGGGACTGGGGACCTGTTCTCATGACTGCCGGCCCGTGGAGACCTGTTTACCTTGAAGTATCCTCGTCGCACATTGACGACTTTTGGGTCAAGTATGATGTCTCGGAGGACTTGTCTGTCGCTACCGGCACTGTTGAGGTTCATTCGTCTGGCGAAGTGGACGAGATCCGGCTCTCCATCGGCAAGAACGGTGGGAGCTTGTTTTCTGGCTCGTCAAGCCATAGAAAAGACGGCAAAGCCAATGTCGAGTTCAAAGTCGGTATGGAAGCCACCCCCACACCGAACCGACGTCCCGATGCTCACATCAGATAGAGGATTTGAAGGCATGGTACCCGGTCGGATATGGTGAGCAATCGCTGTATGATGTTACCGTGGAAATCGTCAAGAATGGGTCTGTCGTCGATCGCAAGACAAAGAGAACTGGTTTCCGCCACAGTGAGCTTGTGCAAAAGGATGACGCCCACGGGCAATCCTTTTACTTCCGCGTCAACCACGTGGACGTCTTCGCGGGAGGGTCCTGCTGGATCCCCGCCGACAACTTCCTACCAAGGCTCACACGTGAGAAGTATAGAGAGTGGCTGGAACTGATGATTGAGGGAAATCAGATCATGACAAGGTAAGCTAGATGCAACCCTTCATGCCCGCTTCAGCGCTGACGATCCCTGCAGAGTCTGGGGTGGCGGCATATACGAAGACGACGCGTTCTACGAGATTTGCGACGA
>CAYOZY010000393.1:0-1571 GCA_964408525.1 uncultured Sphingobium sp.
ACGCCCGAAGCCGCTCACTCACTCACGCTCGCTCACTCCTTGTCGACAACACACACACACGCACGCACGCACGCACGCACACGCGCGAACACAGCCTTGCACTCAGGCGCGCCCACACACTCCACGCCCTCGTGGCCTTGCCCAATATTTGACGATATTAAGACCGCCCGTCCCCCCTTTCGCCCTGGGCTGTTGCTCGCCATCCTCTTCCCGACTTCTGAAAACCAGACCACTGCTTCCCATGTTCTGGCCCTATTGTTCCTTTGAGACTCTGAGTGTCTTGCCAGTTTTCATTACTCTGCTTTACGGGGCGTCAATCTCCTGTTGATACAGTTGTTCCGCGACCTCATATCCTTGGCGACTCCAGGGCTTCTGACAACCCAAAGAACACCGCTGAGCTGCACCTTAGCCATCCTTCGCCTGAAACACCAGTCTAAAACTGGTGCGGAGACAGCCATAATCTCATTGACCAGCTATTTCGTCTTGTAGCTGGATCTGGACTTCCAGACGACGCTCTGCGTCTTCAGCAACGCTGCCCGCCACACCAACGAAGACGAGGTGCCGTTAATACCGGTAGGCATGTTTCTTCTCTTCTCACTTAGGGTTGATCCCAAGGAAGCCTTGCTGTTTCCTTCTGTCTCCCACCATCGCACTCTTTCGAGCGTGCTGCCACGACTATGTCCCGGCTTGGCCAGATCGCCACTCCCTGTTTTCTCGACTGCACGTTAACATCGCTCTGGAAAACCTCTTGTTATGCATACGCACGTCCTGCGCCTTGGTCCTCTACTGCTGTTTAGTTGCACAAGTTCACATGGCAGGGAGCAGCTCGCCACACCCAGCTGGATTGCAAACGTTTGGCGGCCTCCTTGAGCCGCCGTTCAGATGTACTACATCATTGCACGGGTGGCGGAGGGCTCAGCCCTTGATCATAGTCGAGAGGCTTTGCTGCGTTGGTCAGGGATCTATGCTCTTGCCAGAACGTCAGATACTCGTGTCCCCTGCTCCGCCAGCGCGGAAGAGTGTGACCATCGTTCTCACGGCGTTCACAAAGTTGCAGTTCTGTGGTTATGAGCCTTGCAGTGGAATTCCATTCGTCAACTTCGGGAACATTCACTAATGTTTGGAACAGGTGAAGCTGTCTCGTGTGCCTTGAGACCTCCCCAAGGGCTGTCGGCGCGTTTAAGACTCTCCGTCACGTCGCTGATTGGCATACGTCAAGGCTGTCAATCTACACGACGAAGTACACAGGTTCCCAAGAGCCGCCCGGGCGGCAATAGGCATCGCTAAGAGGTCCCAACAGTTGTGAGAATGCTCCCTTCACTAGCGAGGCTCCGAGCTTGAAAGGTTTATACTGAGGTCTCATCAGTCAACCGGCTTTCCCGCCGCCGCCAATCGAACAGCCACAGGGGTATTGGGCACATGGGCGATACTACGGGAATTGGAGACCTGGAAAGTACCTCGTCCCAATAGATGCAGTGAGCTAGACCTGATCTTCATTGTGCTGGTACGGAACCTGATTAGGCGCATCAAGGAGGAGCTTAATAGGCTCGACATACTTCACAAGTTCTTTC
>CAYOZY010000394.1:0-1559 GCA_964408525.1 uncultured Sphingobium sp.
TAGCAGAGCAGCACGGCCGGCGCGTCGAACGAACGGAAATTGGCGCGTATCACTCCGGCACGGCCCGCCTTGTCCTCGCGCGCGATGTCCATGGAGGCATACATGCGCTCGCCCAGCTCGAACAGGCGCGCCTGATAGGCATCGCCGATGTCGGGCGGAGTGATGACATATTCGGCAGGCTTCTGATAGGGCGCGGCCAGCATCTTTTCCTGAAGCGCCTTCAGCGGTTCTCCGGTGATGACCGTCGCTTCCCATGGCTGAAAATTGCAGCCCGATGGCGCGAACCGTGCCTTGTCCATCACGCGGCGCAGCGTTTCCAGCTCGACCGGCCTGTCGAGAAAGGCGCGGACAGAACGCCGTGTCGCCACGGCTTCGCTTACAGTCATCGTCATCGTTTCTCGTTTCTCGTTTCTCGTCGCCGCTTGGTGCACAAGTCCATGCTGCTCCGCAATGCCTGCGTCAATCCCGCGGCGGCGATTCCGCTGCGCCGTTGCCGCGAAGAAAATGATGCGCGCGCCAGTAAAGCGTGCCTCGATGGACAATCACCATCGCCAGAACGAAACAGAGCGACCCGATGATGGCGCGGGCGTCGCCATGAGAAACCGCGCTTGGTCCGATGCCCAGATATTCCCGGCTGATATGGCGCGCAAAGCCTATCGGGATCAGGAACAGCAGCGCCGAGAGCGAAAAGCCTGCCATCAGCTCGCCGCGTCCTTCGTCGTAGCGGAGCCGCGTCGCCCGCGCACGGATGAAGCCCGTCGCGGCACCGAGAAGGATCGCTGTGGCGAAGATCAGGAAATCGGTGAAGTGGAAGGCGCGGTGCGGCTGAAGATAGAGCAGCGGCAGAATGATGCCGGTGAGGAGCGTGGGCAGAAGCCACAGCCGGTTATGGCGCAAAACCCGCTCCGGCTTTCTCAGCCAGTGGCGGTAGCCCAGATAGAGGATCGCCGCCGCGCAGGGGAGGAGCACCCAAAGGGGAACGGGAAGGCCCTGCATCAATCCTCGTCGAACAGTCCGGCGAGCTGCTCGACCATGGTGCCGCCAAGCTGTTCGGCATCCATGATGGTGACGGCCCGCTTGTAATACCGCGTCACATCATGGCCGATGCCGATGGCGACAAGCTGAACGGGCGAGCGCGTCTCGATCCACTCGATCACCTGCCGCAGATGCCGCTCCAGATAGACGCCGCTGTTGACCGAGAGCGTAGAATCGTCAACCGGCGCGCCGTCCGAGATCACCATCAATATGCGGCGCTCTTCGGGGCGATTGACGAGGCGGGCATGCGCCCAGAGCAACGCTTCGCCGTCGATGTTTTCCTTGAGCGGCCCCTCGCGCATCATAAGGCCGAGCGACGTGCGCGCGCGCCGCCAGGGTTCGTCCGCCTTCTTGTAGATGATGTGGCGCAAATCGTTGAGGCGCCCCGGCATCGGCGGACGCCCTGCCGCCAGCCAGTCCTCGCGGCTTTGTCCGCCTTTCCATGCGCGGGTGGTGAAGCCCAGAATCTCGGTCTTGACGCCGCAGCGTTCCAGCGTGCGCGCCCTGATGTCGGCGCTGATCGC
>CAYOZY010000395.1:0-1558 GCA_964408525.1 uncultured Sphingobium sp.
AGCTTGCCATTGATGACCAGGACCGGCTCCTGCGCGCCATCCGCAATGGCGGCCAGGACACGATCAATGATGCCGGGCAGCAGATCGTTCGGCGCCAGCTCAACGTCGCGCCGACGCTGACGATCCGGCCAGGCTTCCCTGTCCGCGTGATCGTCACCCGCGATCTCGTCCTCGAACCTTACGGAGGCTGACATGACGAAATTGAAGCTCGGCCCGATCACCGAGGAAAAGCCGGTGAAGGCGACGCTGGAACTGCCCGCTTCGCTTCACCGGGATCTCGCGGCATATGCCGAACTGCTGGGAAGGCAGACCGGCCAGCCTGTGCGCGATCCCGTCCAGTTGATTGTACCGATGCTGGAGCGCTTCATCGCCACCGATCGCGGGTTCGCCAAGGCCCGGCGCGCGAAGCCCGCGGGCGATGCCAGTTCATAAATCCACGCCCTGACGACGCGCCATCATCTTCGCCATGCTGACAAAGCGCCTGAGCGCCGGATTGTCGTTCTTTGGCGACCACACGCCGTTGAAGGGAAGGACTTCGCCGATAATCGGCCGATAGCAGATACCCGGCACATGGGCTGCTGTCGCCGCCTCGCTCATAACTGTAAGTCCGCTGCCGATCGCTACGAGCGTTAACAGATTGTCGCGCCCGACAAACTGCGCCTGAATCTTCGGGTGATGGCCGAGATCGGCGACCCGCTGGACCAGATAGTCATGGACTTCCTGGCCCGGCGGTACATCGCTGACGATGAAGGTCTCGTGCGCCAGATCATGCCACTTCACCTCCTCCTTCCGGGCAAGGGCGTGTGCTTCCGGCAGCACCACGAAAACACGTTCCGACCAGAGGTAGGTGGTCTCGCATCGGGGCCACTCCAATGTCCCCGTCAGAAAGGCGATGTCCAACCGGAACTGCCGGATCGCGGCGACATGCTCCGCGGGATTGCCGTCAGCAACCTCGACATGCACGCCGGGGTGCTCTGCGGCGAAGGTCCGGAGAAGATCTTGCAGAAACCCCGAGGCCAGGGACGAGAAGATGCCCACGCGCAATTGACCTTCCGTGCCGCGCCCCACCGCGTCCACGATCTCCGCGCCTTCATTGATGTATCGAAGAACCTTTTGGGCTTTCGACAAAAGCCGCTGTCCGGCAACGGTCAGGCATACACCGCCACTGTGACGGTGAAACAGTGCCGAGCCGAGCCCGTCTTCCAGGTCGCGTATCCGGCGGCTGATCGTGGACTCCTGTACGCCCAACGCTACGCCCGCCTTGCGGAAACTCCCATGCTCGGAAGCCGCCACGAAATACCGCAGATGTCGAAAATTCATACTCACACCTGGAAATCGTCCGGGGAGCCCCCTTATCCCGAATGCCTGACAAAGACGCTGCGAGGCTTGTCAAAGCGATTTCCCAGCGTGGCGACAACGTTCGTCGGCGCTCCCCGGCCATACCAGAGAGCGCCGACCGGCTATCACTCTACGGATTTCTCTATGAATCCAAGTGTATTGGCATTCTCGACCAGCGTCCGAACCTGGTCGGGCTCGGCGAACTTGGTGACGGCGACGA
>CAYOZY010000396.1:0-1551 GCA_964408525.1 uncultured Sphingobium sp.
CCAAGGTTTCGATGAGAACGAGATTGTGTTTGAAGAGTATCTCAACTGCAGATACCGCGGTACTGAGTCCGCTCTCATGATCATCAAACCCAGTGAAGAAGAAGCAAAGGCAAGTTTTGATGGCAAGGACTGGGAGTTTGGCAAGGCCTTTGTCAGGCATCACCGGTACGAGTTTGGCTTCACGCTTGACGAGAGGGACATTATTGTCGACGATGTGCGCGTGAGGGGCATCGGAAAGAGCTTCAGGCACAAGGACAAGACGGTGGATCAGCAGCTCAAGACGATAAAACGACAGGCCGTGGCGGACGGCAAGACGCATGGCACCAAAGAGGTCTACTTTGAGGGAGGACGGCACAAGACGCCCATATACAAGCTTAAGGACCTCGCGGTCGGAGACGTCCTGAACGGCCCAGCAATGCTGGCCGATGGTACTCAGACGATTGTCGTGACACCCAAGGCCAAGGCCCTCATCACCGAGACGCACGTCGTGCTGGACATCGAGCACGAGACCAAGAGCGAGTATGTTCCCCTCCCCTTCCCCATTTTCGCGTCACGCCGTTTCTGACAAAACTAGACCGCAAAATGGGGTACGCGAGGTCGATCCCATCATGCTGTCCATCTTCGGCCACCGCTTCATGGCCATCGCCGAGCAAATGGGCCGCGCCCTGCAAAAGACGAGCGTCAGCACAAACGTCAAGGAGCGCCTCGACTTCTCGTGCGCCATCTTCGACGCAAAGGGTGACCTCGTCGCCAACGCCCCGCATCTGCCGGTGCATCTCGGCTCCATGTCAACGTGCGTCAAGCGCCAGGCCGAGATCTGGAAGGGCAAGCTCGAGAAAGGCGACGTCATCATCGCGAACCACCCCGCGTACGGCGGCACGCATCTGCCGGATGTGACGCTCGTCATGCCCGCCTTTGACGACAAGGGCGAGAAGATCCTCTTCTATGCCGCGTCGAGGGCGCACCACGCCGACATTGGCGGCATCACGGCCGGCAGCATGCCGCCCCACTCGAGGGAGCTGTTCCAGGAGGGCGCGTCCATCCGCAGCGAGAAGCTGGTCAGCGGCGGCAAGTTCAACGAGAAGCGTGTCGTCGAGCTATTTTACGACGAGCCGGCCAAGTACCCCGGCTGCAGCGGCACGCGTTGTCTGGCGGACAACATCAACGACCTCCGCGCCCAAGTCTCGGCCAACCAAAAGGGCATTTCCCTCATTGAGGGCCTCATCGAGGAGTATGGAGAGGAGACTGTCCAGTTCTACATGGTCAACATCCAGGACAACGCCGAGAAATCTGTGCGCCGGCTTCTCAAAGACGTTCACAAGCGGTTCGAGGGCAGAGATCTGTCGGCAATAGACCACATGGACGACGGCTCCCCTATCCAGCTCAAGATCCGTATCGATCCTGAAAACGGCAGCGCAGAGTTCGACTTTGAGGGCACTGGCCCGGAGGTGTATGGCAACATCAATGCGCCGCAGGCCATTACCTACAGCGCCATCATCTACTGCCTGCGATGCCTCGTGTCCGAGGATATCCCGCTGAACCAGGGGTGCC
>CAYOZY010000397.1:0-1550 GCA_964408525.1 uncultured Sphingobium sp.
CCCTTCCACCCGCCCTCTTTTTCACAACGTCATCTCTGACGTCTTCCCCTTCCTCAAGTCGAACCTTTTCGCAGCACCAGCACCAGCACCACCAGCGCAGCGCAGCAACGCGCAGCGACGAGCCCCAATCCCACCACCAAACCAAGGATACCGCAGCCCGGCAAGCCCCAGGCGCATTCCCTTTTGAGCGCCCGCACGCTGGCTTGCCTGCTTGCATTGAATTCGCCGCGGCAGCGACTGCGACGCAGCCTTTACCTTTTGGCGGCGCCAGCCTGCCAGACGCCTGATTCTGGGGTGCACGCTCACTCACTCTTCCCCCCCCGGGCGCCGAGCCACTCCCGCCTACCCAGGCGTCAATCGTCGCCCGACTCGAGCGCCGCCTTTTCAACAGCCTCGCCCGGCCTGTGACCTCATCGCCCTCTTTCGCTTCCCTCCTGCTCTTGTCCTTCTGTTTTCCTTTGCCTTTCAATACCCCACCTTGTGCAGCCAGCCTGCTCTACGCCTGCCGCGGCGCACTACATCATAGGTAGACAAATCGTCGTCATGGGGACTTCTCCCAAGAACGCCTCCGCACGAGGCCCGTCGAAGTCCCCCAAACAACCCAACAACACTCCCCCAGGTACAGGTGAGCCTCATCCCTCATGCCCCCTTTAGTCTTTTGTCGTGCATCCGTTCCCTTCTAGCCCTACGCGCACAGCCATTGCCCCTCCCCGTGACGTGACGTGTTCCTCTGGCGCCGGCGCGACTCTCGTCGTTCGACCGTCATTCAAGGCCCTGCTTGCATGGGCGCAGCCCTCGGTCATCGCACAACTACAACACCAAACCACCATTACCCCTCGCACACACTCGATCTGCGCGTTGCCTGCCATGCCTTGAGCTCACACGCTGGCCACAGATACCGCACCGGACTCGAAAGCCGACACCACTGGCAAGCCAGACGGCCCGTCCAATACCGAAGCCGCCAAACCCCTTGCGCCCCCTCCTCGCCCCGGTCAACAGCAGCAGCAACAATCGAGCAATACCCCCGACTACTTCTCGACCCAGGTTGGTGGGTCGCTCAGTCTGGAGCCCAATCCTTTCGAACAGTCTTTCGGCGGTGGAGGGCCAGAGACGCCAGGAGGGACAAAGCTGCCTTCGGTCGCCCATCTGACGTCGCCCTCCTCGCTCCTCCCGGGCAGCAACGCGACGCCCTTCAACTGGGGTGGAGGGTCTTTGCGCACCGGTCCGCTGAGTCCGGCTATGCTGTCGGGGCCGGCCAACGATTACTTCAGCGACACACACCACCTTCGCGGCGGCTTCCCGACACCCAACGAGTCGTCGTTGCGATCGGGCCTTACACCGGGCGGCAGTGGATCCATGTTCCCTGCCCCCAGCCCGAACTCTCAAGCCCTCTTCGCCCAGCTGGCAAGCGGCGGCGCAACACCAAGCACCCTCGACTTTCACCGCACCGCCCTCAGCGCGGCGGCCAAGCGTGAGCAAAGCAACGGCCCACAGCCGCAGCACCAGCAGCAACAGCAACAGCCCGCAAAGACGTCGCAGCCCCAAGATAT
>CAYOZY010000398.1:0-1543 GCA_964408525.1 uncultured Sphingobium sp.
CTCGACTCCTTCCGCGATTTTCTGCAGCAGGGCATTACACCTGCGCAGCGTCGCCCCCAAGGCCTGCAAGCCGCGTTCTCGACGATTTTCCCGATCACGTCGCATTCGGGTAACGCCCGTCTGGAGTTTGTCAGCTATAACCTGGCTGAGCCGGCGTTTGATGTCCGCGAATGTCAGCAGCGTGGTCTGACCTACGCCTCGGCGTTACGCGCGCGTGTCCGTCTGGTGATTCTGGATCGCGATACCGGCGACATCAAGGAAGTGAAAGAACAGGAAGTCTACATGGGCGAAATCCCGCTCATGACGGATACCGGTTCCTTTGTCATCAACGGGACTGAGCGCGTCATCGTGAGCCAGCTGCACCGCTCTCCCGGCGTGTTCTTCGAGCATGACCGCGGCAAGACCCATTCGTCGGGCAAGCTGCTGTTTTCGGCGCGCGTCATCCCCTACCGTGGTTCGTGGGTTGACTTCGAGTTTGACCCGAAAGACACCCTGTTCTTCCGTGTCGACCGTCGCCGTAAGATGCCCGTCACGACACTCTTGCGCGCGCTGGGCATGACCGATGAGGAAATCCTCGCCCGCTTCTTCGAATTCGATCAGTTCACTCTCGGTAAGAACATCGAGTTTGCTCTGGTGCCGGAGCGCCTGCGTGGCGAAGTTGCCCGTTTTGATATCTGCGACAAGGCCGGTAAGGTCATTGTCCCTAAGGATAAGCGCATCACGGCGCGTCACATTCGCGAACTCGATGCTGCAGGCCTGAAGAGCATTGCAGTCCCCGAAGAATTTGTGCTGGAGCGCGTCCTTGCCAAGGATGTCATCAGTCCCGAGACCGGTGAAATCGTTGCCAAGGCTAATGAAGAAATCGACGGCACCTTGCTTGCCAAGTTGCAGGATGCCGGTGTGAAGAGCATCGAAACGCTCTATGTCAATGATCTAGATCGCGGCGCCTTCATTTCCAACACGTTGCGCGCTGATGAAACGCGCGACCGTACAGCCGCCCGTGTGGCCATCTACCGCATGATGCGCCCGGGTGAGCCGCCGACGGAAGAAGCGGTTGAGATTCTGTTTAACGGCCTGTTCTATTCGGACGATCGGTACGACCTGTCGGGCGTTGGCCGCATGAAGTTCAACCGCCGTATGGGTCGTAACGATATCCAGGAATGGAAGGTCATGATGACCGCGTTGCCGTCAAAGACGGACGATGTCGTGGCCTACCTGGCTGAGCGCAATGGCGTGCGTGCCTCGCTGGTTGCCGACCTGCTCGCCGAGATGCAATTCGGTGCGCGTGCCGCGGCTGAAAATCTGACCGAAGCCGAAGCCAAAGAAGTGGCCGAGAAGCTGAACAAACTCGGCGTCAAAACCGACGTTCGCGAACAGCTGACCCTATCACCGCGCGATCTGGTTGAAGCCATTGACGTTCTGGTTGAGCTGCGCAACGGCCGTGGTGAAATCGACGATATCGATCACCTCGGTAACCGTCGCGTCCGCTCGGTCGGTGAACTGGCCGAGAACCAGTTCCGCGCTGGCCTGGCCCGCGTTGAGC
>CAYOZY010000399.1:0-1119 GCA_964408525.1 uncultured Sphingobium sp.
ACCATTACAGCAGCGGCCGAAACGGTACTCGACGACTCGTCTACCGGGGCGATGCTGAAGACGCTCGGACGGCCGCGAAAGAATGCCGTCGCCAACGGCGAGATGCGCGGAGTCGGTCGCGGCACGACCTTTGTCGCCGGCACGGGAAGCGCTGCGAATGGTCTGTACCTGGACAACTGGTACTACGTTCAAGACGGCGCCATGGCCGTCACAATCGCGCAAAGCTCCGACGCTCCGAGTTATGCCCAAGCAGGTCGCGTCATCCCCTACTCGATGCGGTTCACTTACACCACCGGCGACAGTTTGCTGGCCAGCAGCGACTATGCGGCCGTCGTTCAGCGCATTCCCGGCGCCGTTTGGAGTCGGCATCACCGGCGAGCTTCCACCCTCTCGTTCTGGGTCCGCTCTTCAGTCGCCGGAAACTACGCGGCAACGATAACCAGCAACGTCGCCTCATATTGTTGCGTGATGACCTACTCCATCAGTTCGGCGGATACTTGGGAGTTCAAAACCGTCTCGATCCCTGCTCAGGACGGCAGCGGAACCTGGGACATGACGTCCAGCTTCGGCTACATGCCCATTCCGGATACAAACACCAACTCTGGCGGCGTGATTCTGAATTTCTGCGTCGGAGCCGGCACGGCGTACCAAACCGGGACGCTCAATTCCTGGCAAAACGCGACGCTATTCCAGACCAACAGCAGTCCGGCGAACGGCTTCGCTTCGAACAACAACATCTTTGCGATCACGCAGGTTCAGATCGAACTGGGCGATGGCTACAGCGGCTATGAGGAGACGCCATACCAGGAAGAGCTTCTTCGTTCCATCTACACGCCAGACATGGGCGGCATCATTCGCACCATGGGCAATCCGCGTCCGTCCGCCATCATCAATGGCGACATGCAAGTCTGGCAGCGGGGAACGTCGCAAACTGGCATCGGGTCGACTCAAGGATTTCTCGCCGACCGCTGGCAATGGTTCGCCCAGGCCGACGCGACCTGGCTCGGCGACGGCGACGTACTCCCGACGCGCCAGCGCAACGTGGTGGGTTCGGCCATGACCGGACTGACGTGGAACGCCTGGCGCGGGCTCGACCTGACGGTGCAGCTCGATGCGAAC
>CAYOZY010000399.1:1129-1541 GCA_964408525.1 uncultured Sphingobium sp.
TCAAGGATTTCTCGCCGACCGCTGGCAATGGGTCTCCAGCAACGACGGGCAGTTCCGCATTGATCGCGACACGACTGTCCCTGCGGTCTCGCAATGCGGCCGCGTCTTCAACTACTCCATGTGGCTGCGCTGTACGTCAACCGATAGCAACGGCATCGGCAGTTCCCAATACCTTGGCATTCGGCAAGGAATTGAAGGGCACGTCTGGAGACACTACGCTCAGCAAGACCTCACCATCAGCTTCTGGGTGCAGTCGAACATGTCGGGCAGCGTGTTCGCTGTTGTTCTTCAGAACCCGGCCTCGACTGGAACCGTCCTCCTCCCTTTCACGATCAACGCCGCCGACACCTGGGAGTTCAAGGTCCTCAATTTCAGCGGGTCGCAGATCCCGCCGTCCGGCAATTGGAACTAC
>CAYOZY010000400.1:0-1539 GCA_964408525.1 uncultured Sphingobium sp.
GGCAGTTCTTGTGGATGAAGTGCAAGATTTCGGCACGGTTGAACTATCGATCATTCGCCGTCTTGTGGCCGAGGATGGGAATGATCTCTTCTTGTGTGGTGATACCGCACAAAGTGTCTTCACCAAGAGTCAGGATTTAGAGCAGGCGAATGTGAATGTGCGGGGCGCTCGCTCAATGCGGCTTCAACAGAACTACCGAAATAGCCGCCAGATACTTGCCGCGGCCTACGACGTTTTGGTCGAGAACTACGACCGAAGGTCTAAAGGTATTGTTGATCTGGAGATTTTGTCGCCAGAATTCGCCAACTTCTCGTCAGCCGCGCCTGGACTTTTAGAGGCTGAAACACTTGAAGACGAACTTGATTACGCCCTGTCTTATGCAAGAGCCGTGGTTGATGAAGCGCCACATAAGAAAGTCTGCATTTCATTTTGTGGATACGTTCAGCGTTCTGTTGAGCAAATTGGAGAGCGGCTGTCATTGCCAGTGCTGAATGGTGACATCGATATTCTAAGTGATCGAATTTTCCTGTCAGATCTCGAACAAACTAAGGGGTTTGAATTCGACACGATGATCATCGTGAACGCTCATACGGGTGTTCTGCCGCACCCTGACTTGCCTGAAGAGGAGTCATTCAGAGATTTAAGCAAGCTCTATGTGGCCATGACTCGTGCCAAGACCGAACTCATTGTCTCCTACCATGGAAAGGTTACCGATTTCATAGGTGAGAAAACGGCCCTTTTCGCTGTCGCAGCTTGGTCAGACTATTCGGAAAAGGCGGGTTTGCCAGTTGATTGGCACATACCTAATGCTGAGATTACAGAAAAGATCATTAAGAGCGATTGGCTCATTACTGCATCTGAGTTTCTAAGGCTGCCAGAGGCTATTGGGTTGGCGATTAACGTACAGGAAAAATTGTTGGAACGTGTAACAGGGAAGGTGACGTTTGAAGGTAAACAACGCAAACAGAAAACTTGGAAGACGGTAGGGGATTTTTTGAGTGATATGCAGTTGCCTAAAAATCGAACTGCTGTACACCTAAGCGAAGAGGCTTGGTTTGCCCTTGCCAATCATTTTGGCCGGCGCCGAATCCTTAAAATGAATCTCAACTGATCATGTGGGATCAAAGTGCGTTTTCGTGCCAGTTGTCATAGACATAATCAATGAACTCAGCTGCCTCTACGTTGTCGATTGGGTAAAAGGGCCCCGTGTCCAGAACATCAACGTACCACTCTGTCTTGGTGATGAATAGGACTACCGGTGCATCCTCAAGATTTGACAGGATCTCGTGTAGAACAGCTGTTGATAGTTCATGTGAATCATTGTCAAATGCACGTGCGGGGGGAAGGAAACATGTACCCGTTTCATATCGAGTTGTCTCTCCCAAGATAGAAATCATCTTAACTATCTTTGATTTCGGATCGGCGTATTCGAGAGGGAAGAAGCAATTTTCCAGCTTCATATGAAATGGCTCTTCATCTGAGCTGATGGTGATTGTGATGAATTCCGGCAGACCTAACTGTACTTGTTCAATCAGGTCT
>CAYOZY010000401.1:0-586 GCA_964408525.1 uncultured Sphingobium sp.
CCCGGGTCTCAAGCGTGACAAGCTTGCATACTGACCACTATACTACGGAAGATGGAACTGGAGCAGGCGTGTGGCGCCTGTCGTAGGTGGATCAGCTCGTTGGAAAGGCGCTGCGTTATTTTTTCTTATACACGCCGTTGCGCCGTGGACCCGCTGGCTGGCGCTGGCTCCTGAGGCGGGAATGGATGGAGTCCAGTGAGTCGGCAAGGTTGGATGCGTGCGTGGGGGCAGCGGGCCGTGGGCCGTGGGCGACGGGTCCGCCGCCAAGTTCGATAGCCTGCCCGGGGAGCATTGCAGCCGAATCATACGAGTATCTTGCACGGGTGTTTAAAAGGGTACAGAGCACGGGGTTTTACCAATCGAACGGAGGGGCATCTCCTCCCAAAATCAAGAGGATCGGCTTTGCATGCACATTGTAGCCATACGCACGGTGATAGCGCATGTGAAACCCCATGCATTTTGGGCTGCTTGCCCGCCTGGAGGGGGGGAACACCTCCCTGCTGAAAGTGCCGGGCGGCGGAGGCGGCGGCGGGGGCGCCGGGGAACCGCCAGCCCGCGCACCACCACGAAATTTGCAGTGGGGATC
>CAYOZY010000401.1:596-1534 GCA_964408525.1 uncultured Sphingobium sp.
CAGAAGCTAACAATTGCCGCTTCGGGAATCGCACTGAAGGAGCCCCCAGCAGGGTTCCCCCCGCCGCCGCCGCCCGCCCGCCCGCCTTGTACCCGTCGCTGCCGTTGTTGCCGTTGCTGCCGCTGCGGGGGGTATTACACGAGTCCCTCCTTGGGCGGACAAGCATACCGACCAAGGTGCTACATCAGGCACTGTACCGTGCATAAGTACGAAGGAATTATACCACTGGAAGCGGATGTACGTGTGATCATAGGGTGCGTGTTGCTGAGTGAGACGGGCATTGAAATGCGGTTGGGGCAAGTTTGACTTCTTCAACGGTAGGTGCCCAAGATGGCGGAGCCCCGAATGGCCCGAGAGGAGCTGTAGAGCCATGTAGAGGACAGTAGACTACAGTGCATCAGTAAAGTCGGGTCTGAGTCCGTGGGGGAGGCCAAGCAACAGCTCATACAGACATCCCACTCTTACACCGAGGCATGCCTTGTCAAGGGCGTGACGAACAGACGACAGGCGATAGATGGGGGGAGTAGAAGCGCCCTCTGTCCCGGTGCTCTCCATCCCGTCCATTAGGTTCATCTTCCAACTCTCAACCCCTCCTCCACCACCACCACCACCAACTCCGTCTCCCCTCATCCGCTTCTTCCTCCTCCCCCACATCCCCCTCTCTTTTCCCCTTTCCCCTCATCCTCAGCTCAGCTTACTGCCTGCCTGCTTGCTGCTTGTTGCTGCTGCGCTTGGTCTTCCTGCAACTCCGTCGCCCTCTGTTGCTCCCGCATCGTCTCAATCCTCGTATAAGCGAGGGTCCCGAGTCTGCCAGCACAGCACGGGCGCCCAGAACAACCGGTCAGCTTCTCGACGACAGCTAGCTACCTACCTACCTCGAGCTCGACAGCAGCTACCAAAGCTCTCCATTTGAGAAGAGCTCGCCCCCCGACCGCGCT
>CAYOZY010000402.1:0-1523 GCA_964408525.1 uncultured Sphingobium sp.
ATCCCCAGTTTGTGTGTGTGTGTGTGTGTGTGTGATGCAAGAATCCCAAACTCCAGCGTAGATGGGTATGATGGTAGAGGTCATGATCGTGAAAGATGGTGTGTCAGGGGCCGCAAGCCTCATTTCAGACCAAACATTGTCCGTGTGCGTGACTTGCTTCTGGCCTTCTTCTTGGCTTTGTCTTTGGCGCCGTCGTCGTTGTACTTTGACTTGTGAATCCTAGAAGCACTGCATTAGCGTGACGTACGCGACGAAGAGTGGAAATTGAACGTACCAGCTGTTGCCGACCATGCTCATGCCTTTGGCTTCAGCCAGTCGGTAGAACTTGGCACTCTTCTTGAGATCCTTCTTGCACCCAATTCCCTGTGCGTAGCAGAAGCCTGCTTCCGCGAGGGCGTCGACGTCACCCCAATCTGAACGTGGTTAGTTTAGTTGCCACCGCGTATGACGATTAACGTGGTCAACTTACTGCCAGCGATTTCAAAGCATCGCAGCGCAAGCACCTTGTCTTGCTCGATGCCCCAGCCATTCATATGGCTGACGCCAAGCTCATATATGCTCAGCGCAAACTGCGCCTTACGGGCCTTGGTCTCGAGGAAGTTGGCCGGCCTCCCTTCCTTGGCCCGATCTTCGTCGTCTGCGATTTCGATTTGGGCGTGCTCAGCAGCCTTTCGCAACCACTGGACACCCTCTCTTTGATTTGCTCGCATGCCCCAGCCGTGTCGGCACGCCAGGGCATAAAGAAGCATGGCAGTGGGGTTGTTCTGCTTGGCGGCATGCCGGAGGTGATAGGTTGATTCGTTCAACGAGCCATTCTCGTGGCATTCAATGCCCTTGGCCAAGTGCTCCTCTGCAGTCATCGTAGACGCCGAGGGGGCAAGCGAGCGAACGGTCGGGGAGGGTCGTATCGTACTGGCTGAATCGCTGGTCCCGGCCGATGCCGGCGTTTGCCCTCGTGTTGCGGCATCGTGCGGAGGTGAAGTGCGAGTTCGCCCTCGAGGCGCGTCTTCAGAGGGACGACCGGCGTCAGCAGATGGCCTGCTGCTGCTTGAAGATGTCTGGGCCGTGAGGCCGAGTCTGGAACTCTCCAAGCTCCTCTTCCCCGTATCCATGGACGGCCTCGTGATGCCGCTCATCATGCTCACAGCGTCGTCAGGCACAGTCCTTGCCGAGGAGCTCGACGGCCGCGTCGGCGGCGACGGTGGCGCCCCTAGAGGATGTCTGTGCACGTTGCTGGAAGGCACAGCTGGCGGCTCCCATTGGAAATTTGCTGTAGGCTGGCCTTCAGATGGCTCAGAGCGTTGTATCACCTTGCCCCTTGGGAGGGAAAACTTGGAATAGATATACGACGGAGCGGCACCTGTGCCGTCATCAATCTGCTGGTCCATGAAAGCCTCGCTGTGCATGCTGACAGGGGTGTGGGCGGAGTCGTCTGCGAGTACAAAAGAGGGTTGACTATCCGATGACGCCTGTCTAGTCGGCATGTCGAGGCCCGGGGTTCCAGCTCGGCTAAGAGGGCGAGA
>CAYOZY010000403.1:0-1521 GCA_964408525.1 uncultured Sphingobium sp.
AGTTTCCAAAAGCCTCGCGGCCTGCGAGGGTGTCCTCCTTCTTGTGGACGCCGGAGACGACGGGAAGGTTGTACTCAGCACGCTTCGCGGCGGCAGCCTTGGCGGCTTCCTCCTCAAGAACGCGCTTGTAATCGACAGGCAGGACCTTGACAAAGCGAGGCAGGGCACGGTTGAAGTCCACGAGGATACGAGCCGCCAGCTCCGATCCGGTGTAGTGGTGGTGATCCTCGATCAGGCCACGGAGGTAGGCAATCTCGGCCGGGTCCTCGAGAGGGCCAGCTTCAACCATCTCCGTGTTGAGCTTGTCGTGGAAGTCACGGTTCTTGTCGAGGACGTAAGCGATACCGCCAGACATGCCTGCGGCAAAGTTGCGACCAGTGCTTCCAAGAATGACAATGCGACCACCAGTCATATACTCGCAGCCATGGTCACCAACACCCTCGACGACAGCCGTGGCACCAGAGTTGCGCACGGCAAATCGCTCGGCGGCGACACCGCGGAAGAAGCAGGTACCGGTCGTAGCGCCGTACAGACAGACGTTACCGATCAAGATGTTCTCCTCTGCCTTGAACACGGCAGAACGCGGCGGGTAGATGATCAGACGACCACCCGAGAGACCCTTGCCGACATAGTCGTTGGCGTCACCCTCAAGCTCCAAGGTGACACCGGGAGCGAGGAAGGCACCGAAGGACTGGCCAGCGGAGCCCTTGATGTTGACATGCACAGTGTCCAAAGGCAGACCAGCCTCGCCGTAGCGCTTCGAGATCTGGTAGGACAGAGACGTACCCATGGCACGGTCGGTGTTGATGACGTCGCATTCGATTCTGGACGGAAGGCCCTTGTCCAGGGTCAACTCGGCCTCCGAGATGAGCTTGTTGTCCAGGCGCACGTAGAGCTTGTGGTCCTGCTTGCGGACGTTGAAGGTGGCAACGCCAGGGCGGAGCTTGTGAGCAGGGGTAAGCAACAGCGACAGATCGATGTTGGCCGTCTTCTTGGTCCGCAGATCGTCCCGCATCTTGAGCACTTCCACGTGGCCAACCATTTCGTTGATGGTGCGGAAACCGAGCTGAGCCATGATGGCACGGAGCTCGTTGGCGACGTAGTAGAAGAAGTTGATGACGTGCTCAGGAGTTCCCTGGAACTTGGCGCGAAGCTCGGGATCCTGGGTTGCGATACCAACCGGGCAGGAGTTCAGGTGGCACTTGCGCATCATGATGCAGCCCATGGCGATGAGGGGAGCGGTAGCAAAGCCCCATTCCTCAGCACCGAGAAGGCAGGCAATGGCAACATCGCGACCAGTCCTCAGCTGACCGTCAGTCTGCACAACGACACGTCCGCGGAGGTCGTTGAGAACAAGAGTCTGATGAGTCTCAGCGAGACCGAGCTCCCAAGGAAGACCAGCATACTTGATTCCGGTCCATCGAGAGGCACCAGTGCCGCCGTCGTGACCGGAGATGAGGATGTGATCGGCCTTGGCCTTGGCGACACCAGAGGCGACGATACCGACACCAACCTCGGAGA
>CAYOZY010000404.1:0-1518 GCA_964408525.1 uncultured Sphingobium sp.
GTGGGCGTGTAGCTCAGTGGTAGAGCACTGTGTTGACATCGCAGGGGTCGCAAGTTCAATCCTTGCCACGCCCACCATTTCCTCTCCACCAGCATGAAATGGCGCAGCAGCAGCGGGCTGACAGTCGCCCCTTCATTGCGCGATATGAGATTGCGGCAACGCAAAAGGGCGGACCAGATGGCCCGCCCTTGCATGATTTCATCCGATTGGCGGAACCGTCAGTGCTTCTCGTTCGCCCACACCGTCCGGTAGGACATATAGGCGAGCATGGTCGCGATGAGGAGGAAGATCAGCACGGCAACGCCTGAGCTTTTGCGCACTTCCATCTTCGGTTCCGCGGTCCAGGTGAGGAACGCCGAAACATCCTCCGCCATCTGTTTCACTGTGGGCTTGGGCTGGCCTTCGCCATAGGTCACCTGACCATCGGCGGTAAGCGGCGGCACCATCGCGAGGTTGAGGTTGGCGAAATAGGGATTGTAATGCAGCCCCTCAGGCGTCTTGGCATCCGGGAACTTCTTGAGAAGCTCCGCAGGCTGCGCCTGATATCCGGTCAGCAGCGAATAGACATAGGCGGTGCCGTTATGGCGCGCCTTGGTCATCAGCGAGAGATCCGGCGGAATCGCGTTGTTGTTCGCCGCAGCCGCAGCAACAGTGTTCGCGAAAGGCTTGGGGAAATGATCGGCCGGAACCGGCTCGCGGGTCGAAGCTTCGCCGGTCTTGGGGTCAACATCCGGCGTCTTGATCGCCCAGTTCTTGGCGATCGCCTTCACCTCGGCTTCATTATAGCCAAGCGCCTCAAGATCGCGGAAGGCGACGAACTTAAGGCTGTGGCAGGCCGAGCAGACCTCCTTGAACACCTGAAAGCCGCGCTGGAGCTGCTGCTTGTCATAATGGCCGAAGGGGCCATCGAACGACCAGTGGACGTCATGCTTGGGGTGAAGGTGAAACCCTTTCTCCGCCGTCGGCGCGGGCGGTTCGCTCACATAAGCGACAGCCCCCATGAGAAAGGAGACGAGCAGCCAGCCGGAAAAGAACAGGCCGACGAGAAATGCACCGATGCGAACCATTGTCTTGCGTCCCCTTATTCGGCTGCGACAGCGGCGGATTCACCCAGAACCGCCTCGGTGATCGAACCGGGCAGCGGATCGGGCCGCTCAAAGGCCGCGACGAGCGGCAGGATGATGAGGAAGTGGGCGAAATAATAAGCCGCCGCGATCTGCGAGATCATGACGAACGGCTCTTCCGCCGGCGCGCCGCCGCAATAGCCGAGAACCAGCACGTCAAGCATCAGTATCCAGAAGAACTTCCTGAACAGAGGGCGATAGCGGCCCGAACGAACCGGCGACGTATCCAGCCAGGGCAGGAAGAACAGCAGCAGGATCGATGCGAACATCGCCAGCACGCCGAGCAGCTTGGCGGGAACGATGACAATGCTCGTGAAAGGAATGAAGAGATCCACCGTGAAAGCGCGCAGGATCGCGTAGAAGGGCCAGAAATACCATTCGGGCACGATATGCG
>CAYOZY010000405.1:0-1515 GCA_964408525.1 uncultured Sphingobium sp.
TCGGAGAATATGAGACGTCGGTACTGTAGCAGCAGCATCCCAAGAGACGGCTTTCCGCATTGGGGGTTTCCGGGGAGCTAGCTGAGCGCCCCCCCGTCTCTTGTCGCCGTCGTCATCGCCGCCGCCGTCGTTGTTACTGGTGTCTCGGGCGAGGCGACCCTTCAGCCAACAACGCCAGCCTTCGGGGGGGCGTGCCGGCAGGACGCGTGCATGAAGCATGGCTGACGAGCATTCTGTGCCGGTTGGGAGCGGCACAAGGAAAAGGGCTTTGTCAAAAACTATACCATTACCCTATTTACAGGGTCATATGATGGGGAGAAAACACTGGTGTCGCGAGAACATTCGCTGGTTTCGGGGCGCCTGCCCGCCACCCCCTCAACACCAAGGGCGGGAACCTGGTAGGGTGAGCAGTTCATCTTGTCCTGCCTCATCTTCAGCCACACGGTGTGTCACACAGTCACACCCGCACTCTCCCTTCTTTGTCTGTCCCGCAGACGAACATGCCCACCGCTCTGCTCGCCCGCTGAAACCTCTCGGGCAAAACGTCTGTGCGTCGGTAGGACGCGTGGGGGTTTCATTTTGACCGAAACGACGGCGAAACGAAACACGCACTTTTTTATTCGACCGTTACAGTACGACCCAATACTCCCCCCAAGGCCGCGGGAGGGAAAAAGTCGGGGTGAGCGGGGGGGACAGAGTCTGGCAACTGCCGCAACTCGCTGCGGGGAGGGGGGGGAGGCGGTCGGCCACTCTGCGGGTCGACGTGTCATGCGGCGGTGGCCGTGACGCGTTGTGGCTACTAGACACAGCCTCTCTCCCTCGTTTCTCGCTCGGTTTGATAGTCCTGCACCCCAGGTTTTCGTTTCTGTTGTTTCTGTTGATGCTGTGTGTGTGGTTTCGGGTTTCGGCGGCGTGTGGACTTTTTTTCGAGAAGCAGCTTCTCCGCGTCGGAGAAGTCACCTTCTTTTTTTTGTTTGGTTTCTTTGTTGTATTTTCGTTGTCGGAGGATACGTCACATGATGAAGGTGATGCCCGCCCAGCTTCTTGGAACCCCGTCACCCCCGGGCCGGCACTTCGAGTCCCCCTGTCCCAACGCGCCCGAGGGGCATTTCGCCCTGCCCGTCTCGCCCGTCTCGCCCGGCACTTGCCCGTGGCGGCTACTAACGTACCGGCCACGACGAGGATAGGGCACGGGGGTCCTCCTGCTCTCTCAGAGTTCCCTCTCTCTCTCTCAGACTTGCTCCTACCACCTGGGCTCCGCGGTTTCGTGCGCCGGCGTCTCAACCACGTTTTCGTCTCCAAACGGGTTGTCATCGTCGTCGTCGGAATTGTCGTCGCGGCTGGCGGCGGCGGCGGTCTGGACGGGGGGCGGTTTGCTGAGGCGCGGCGGCTGCGGAGGGCCTGCGTGGGGGGCCATCATGGCCTTGGGCTTCGTGTTGAGTGACAGGCCGGACAGGTCGGGAGCGTGAGCGGACTGCGGTGAATGAACCTTGTCCTCCTGGGCCTTGAGAGTAG
>CAYOZY010000406.1:0-1509 GCA_964408525.1 uncultured Sphingobium sp.
ATATTCGGGCTTTAGCTTTGATCGGGCTGGAACCCCGGTGATGACCGTGTTTGGGGTCGTGATGAAGGAAGGAAAAGGCACGAGGATCTATGAAGAAGCCGAAGAACAGAGCTGAATACAAGTCGCTGGATGATGCCTCGCCTCTGTTGAAGGAGGCTTGGAACATCTGCTGACCCAGACTGTATCAAGGAGCGGGGCTGTGGGTGGCGCAGAGGGAGGGGCGGCTAGCAGCCATGTTGGATGGCGCATTTCATTGGTCTTTGCATCACAGATAGTGTCGGGGCCACGTAGGTATGTAGGCGGACGAGGGGGTTCGGCGGGAGCGTCTCGGGGCCTGGCCTGCTCGGAGTGTTACACGGACCGCGAGGCACTGGTTGCTGGCCCGCCAGCGGGTAGTCCGTCGTCACCGGGCGCCTTCCATGACTTTGCTGCGAAGACGCTGGGCATCCCTTGAGGCATGCCGTTTCGCGGACGGGAAGTGTGGGTACCCTCGGCCTGAGCCGCTGCGCCACAGTCACGACACTGGTGCATGGACTCGCTTGTCCGCAGCCATTCAACTCTTGTATATGGCATCCGTTAAGCAAACCGATAGCGTGGCTTGGCTGAGGTTGGGCGGTTATAACACCGTAAAGTTCGATTCGGGAGATACGGACGGACGCCGGTTAGCTCCAGATAAAAGTGTAGCTATTAACTCACGGGCCGAGCCCGGGCTAGGCTGCCGCCCGAAATGCAATTGATGTCTGATACTGTGGGGCTATGTGACCGAGCTGTGAGTGTAAATGAGTTGTCCTGGATGCCTCCTCGCCTCATCCACTCGTCGATTTGCTTTTACATTACGCATTATCATAGCTACTAGGGAAGATATATAAGTAGGGGTCCCGCGTCGTGACGTATCGGACTATAGCGCCTGGGACGGGGCATGGTGTGGTGGCTATAGCGGTAGTTATGCTATCCCTGCCCTATTAGCGCGGTATGATATTAGCGGGATAGTTAGTCGTAATTACTGCCCGCTTAAATTAAGAATAGTTAGCTCTATCTAGCGGCAGGGTGCCTTTAACTATAGACGATATATACGTATCGCTATCGACGACGATCTTATAGCCCCTAAGGTAATCGCATTAAATTTATGCTTTTTATTGCCTATATTTATAATTATCTCGTTCTAGGTCTACTAGCTTAACTCGCTATAAGGCGGCGCGTAAGTAGCGAGGGCGAGCGTTCTCTTAGTTAGATATATAAAATTAAGTAGCTATTTTAGTAAATAAGCCTAGCTATATTAATTAAAATTATAAGCGATCTTAAGATATAGTAAAAGCTAAAAAAGAGTATTTTAGGGAATGCTAAAGGCCGTAATATAACTTTATTAATATAGTCTCTTATATAATCTTTTAATATGTCGCTATTAAGCCTTTAAGAGCTATACGTTAATTAAGGTTAACTATACTAAAGAATTTATATATAGCCGCGAATACTATAATATAGATATATCTAGCTACTTAATAGAGCTTT
>CAYOZY010000407.1:0-1508 GCA_964408525.1 uncultured Sphingobium sp.
ACCTGACGAACCCCGTCACGGTGCCGGCGGAAATCAACGCGATCCTCGCGGCCATCCGCTCAATCACTCGCGCTTCGCTGAAGGAATCGAGCGATTCCGTCGGCTCGTCGAGCAATAACCAGGGGGCTGGCGCGAGATAGGCTCGCGCGAGGGCCAGACGCCGCCGTTCCCCACCGGACAGACGCTCGCCATTTTCGCCGAGCCAGCTGTCAAGCTGCGCTGGCAGCTGGCGTACCCGTGTGTCGAGGACGGCGTCATGAAGTGCCGCCCACAAGTCGGCATCCGATGCACCCGGCATAGCCATCGCCAGATTGTCGCGGACGGTTCCGCCGAGCAACTGGGCATCTTGAGGCAGCCAGCCAAACACCGTCCGCAATTCGCGGGGCGGTAGAAAGGCGATATCGACTCCGCCGATGCTGGCGGTTCCCGGCCGCACTGGCCGCAGCCCGATCAACGCTTCCAGCAACCGCGTCTTTCCCGATCCCGACGGACCCGTCACGACGACCACGTCACCTGGTTCAACGGGTCCGATACCGAGCAGCGGTAGTGTAACGATCGGCGGGGGGACAATTGCCGTGCCATATGCCGCTGGTTCGCTTTGGTCGAAAATATCGTCAAGCTGGGCCATCGCCACCTCGGTTTCGTGCCGTTCGAACAACGAACGCGCGAGGGGCACGCAGCCATCGATCGCCATGACCGTGGCCAGCGACGCGAGGGCGAAAATCGGTGCCTCGCCATGCGCCATAAGGATCATCGTGCCGCCGGTAACAAAGCCGGTACCGCCGGCAAGGATGAGGTCCGTCCAGCTCTTGCAATTGCCGAGGTGGCGCGTGGCGCTGAGGAGCGCGTCACCCGCCCGCGCGATGCGGTCGCTGGCCATCGCCTGCAAACCATAACATCTCAGTTCTGGTGCTGCGTCCGTATAATTGGCGATTAGGTCTTTCAAGCGCGCATTGGCGCGCTGCACCTCCAGGGCGAGCGGCGCGGCGCGCCGGGCCTGCCAGGCGACGACCGCTATCATGGCGCTGCAGCACAGTGAGATGAAGATGGCCGCGACCCAATTTCCCGCCGCAGCCAAGGTTGCCGCAGCCATGACGGCGGTGAACGCTCCCAAAGGTGTTGAGCGGCGGATCTCGCGATATTCGAGCGTTCGCACATCCTCGACGATCCGCGCAACCGCATCTCCGCGGCTCAGGGTTAGTGCCCGTGCGACTGGCATATCGGCAATCGCCCCCAGCAGGGCCGGTCGAATGACGCTAACGATCCGCAGGGCCGCGCCGTGGCTAGCCACCCGTTCGCCGTAGCGGGTGCCGGTACGGACGATCGCAAGCAATCGGATCGCCGCAGCTGGCAGCATGTAGTTGCACGACAAGGCTGCAGCCGTCCCGGCCATGCCCGCGATGGCGGCGCTAACGAGGAACCAGCCGGACAGCCCGAGTAGCGTGACCGACGAGATCGAGATTAGCACTGTAAAAACTGCGGCATGCCGCAGCGTGCGAGCTTCACGA